>JACCTY010000077.1 GCA_013812145.1 Geodermatophilaceae bacterium
GTTCCAACGGATGCTGCGCTTGTTCGTTCGGCTGGCAGCAGCCAGATCGGGCCACTCACCAAGAGCCGCGTCCGTCTTCGCACGTTCATCGATCCACGTCGAGAATGAGACGTCAACGTCTGCAGCGGTGCAGTCGATGTCATCTTCCGCGCCGTCCTCGTATCCCCCCCATACCCAATGGAAGTCAGGGTCATCTCCCAGCGGCCACGAGCCATAAGCGCGCTCCATCTCCGCCATGTGTCGCACCAGGCCCAGCAGGGACAGGTGAGACGGATCAGCGGAACGGTCGACAAGTTGCTGCGGCGTCAGGCCGTCACAGTTTGCGCGCAAGGCATCTCGGTGAAAAGCTACCCAGCCACGGATGATGCTGTGCTCGTCCCCATCTCCTGGCTGCTCAACTCGGCTGGTTCGGGTCTCTGTCATCGTCACGATGCTTCTCCATCACGCTGGAGGACGTCTAGAGAGACGCACGCTCATGGCGCCGTGCGAGCGCGTTACGCGGCGCCACCCCTTGTGTCTGCACACGACGATCCCGACGCTGGCGCGACGCGGTGCCACCGGCCGGATGGTGGTCACTCGGCAGCGGCCTCCGCGGGAGCCGGCACAGCCCCACTACAGCCCCACTAACCATGCCCAACGACCCCCGACGAGAGCAGACTCCTAGGCCAGGTCGAGGCGAAAACCCTTACGGGGCTGGACTTTCACGACCTGCAGCTGACGTTGGCGGCCGTCTCTTAATCAGCGGGTTCGGGGTTCGAGTCCCTGGCGGCGCACCACGAAAGGCCTGGTCAGCGGCTGGTCGAGCTGACTGGGAAAGGGCAAACGAGTTTGTTAAAGTCTTGGCCCCACTGTTGCCCCACTATCGCTCTTGGCCCAGCTCGCCCGTGAGGTCCGTACTGGGCCACATCAACCCGATACCGGCGCGACCATCAGCGTCACGTCCGACGCGACCGAGGCAGCTGAGCAAGGCCGTAGCCCGCTGTTGGCCGAACTCGCCGCCCAGCACCGTTGACACCGCAGGACGTGGCGCGGGCGGCCGAGCACGGGGACCCCGTCGCGCTCGAACTGCTGGCCCGGTCCGGCCGGCTCGTCGGCGGCATCGTGGCAACCGTAGTGAACGTGTTCAACCCTGAGCTGATCGTTGTCGGCGGAGGGGCTCCGGCCGCCGGCGACGTCGTGCTGGCGAACATCCGCCAGCCGTCTATACCCGCTCGCTGCCGCTTGCGACGCGTGACTTGCGAATCGTCCGGTCTCCCCAGCCGAATCTTTCCGGGCTCAACCGGCGCGGCGTACATCGACGAACTGTTCTCCCGCGACGTCCTGAAAGCCTGGCTGCCATTCGGATCCCCCGTGGCCCGCCCGGACGTGGTCAACGCCTGAGGTCAGCTGCTGGGGCGCAGTTCCAGCAGCGTTCCCTGGTCGAGGGTGGCGAGCCAGCGGCCGGACTCGAAGATGTATGACACAACGGTGTGTGCCCGCTGGTAATAGCCGAACTCCGGGATCTCGTACGCGGTCTCGTACTTGATGGGAGCACCCTCGTGAAGCGCAGCGACGATCGGATCCTCACCACCCACGCCGGCAGCCTCCCGCGCCCGGAGGACCTGGCCGCGCTGCTGTTGGAAGAGCCTGGGGCACAGAACGGTGCCGGCCGCGCCCGCCGGGAGCGGGTAACCAGCGCGACCGCCGAACTCGTCGACGACCAGATCGCCGCGGGCGTCGACGTCGTCGGCGATGGCGAGGCGGGCAAGTCCAGCTACATCGGCTACGTACCGGAACGGCTCGACGGTTTCGGCGGCCACGCGGACGACCTGACGATCGGATACCTGGCCGACTATCCCGAGGCCGCCGCGCTCATCCCGATGACCCCGACCGGTCAGCGGAGCACGTTCACCCTGCCCGCCTGCACCGGCCCGGTGTCCCTGCGAGATCCCGACGCCGTGTTTCACGACATCAGCAACCTGACCGCCGCGCTCGCCGGCCGCAACTACGTCGAGGCCTTCATGACCGCGGTCTCACCCGGCAACATTGCGATGTACATGACCAACCGCTACTACCGCACCGAGGAGGAGTACCTCTACGCCGTCGCCGATGCCATGCGACACGAGTACCGGGCCGTCGTCGATGCCGGCTTCATCCTCCAGATCGACTGCCCCGACCTGAGCCGACGCTACGACCGGTCCCCGGACCTGCCGCTGTCAGAAGTGATCCGGGACACCGAACGAAACGTCGAGGTCCTCAACCACGCCCTCGCCGACCTCCCGCCCGATCGGATGCGAATCCACATCTGCTGGGGCAACGGGGAGGGCCCCCACCACCGCGACACGGAACTGCGTCACATCCTGCCCGCCGTTCTCGGTGCGCGACCTTGCGGGCTGCTCGTCGAAGGAGCCAACCCGCGCCACGCGCACGAGTGGAAGGTCTTCGACGAGGTGGACCTGCCCGACGGCAAGCTGGTGATCCCGGGTGTGGTCGACACGACGAGCAATTACATCGAGCACCCCGAGCTCGTCGCCCAGCGCATCGCTCAGTACGCCTCGGTCGTCGGCCGGGAGAACGTGATCGCCGGAACCGACTGTGGCTTCGCCACGGCCGTCGACTACACCCGCGTCCTCCCCCGCATCGCCTGGGCCAAGCTCCGGTCGGTCGCCGAGGGGGCCCGGCTCGCCTCCGAGGAGCTGTGGGGACGCTCCCGGTGGACACCCGGAGCCTGAGCACGGGTCCGGACCGAGGGCTATCGGCGCGAGCCCTCCAGTACGTCGTACAGCGTGGTCCGCTCGACCAGCCGCCGGCCCAGCGGTTCGGCGATCGCCGCGAAGTCGTCGTGCTCCAAGGCCTGGCCGTGCGCGGCGCCGGCGGCTCGGCTGATGTTCTCGTCCATCAGGGTGCCGCCAAGATCGTTGACCCCGGCCAGCAGCAATTGACGGGCGCCGGCCGCGCCGAGCTTGACCCAGGACGCCTGGATGTTGTCGATCAGGCCGTGGTAGGCGATCCGTGCGATCGCGTGCATCAGCACGACCTCCCGCCAGGTCGGACCGCGCCGGGCCGCGCGCTTGAGGTAGATCGGGGCGGCCATGTGCACGAACGGCAGGCCGACGAACTCGGTGAAGCCGCCGGTCTCCCGCTGCAGGTCCCGCGTGCGGATGAGGTGCCTGGCCCAGTGCACCGGCTGCTCGACCGCCCCGAACATGATCGTGATGTTCGAGCGCAACCCGACCGAGTGCGCCACCCGGTGACATTCGAGCCATTCCTCGGTGTTGATCTTGTCCGGGCAGAGCACCGCTCGGATCTCGTCGTCGAGGATCTCCGCCGCCGTCCCTGGCAGCGACCGCAGCCCGGCCGCCATCAGCCGCCGCAGATACACCGCTAGTGGCTCCCCGAGCCGCCGCGCGCCCTCGGTGACCTCCAGCGCGGTGAACCCGTGCACGTGGATGTCCGGCGCCGCTTCCTTGACCGCCCGTGCCACGTCGACGTAGAAGTCGCCGTCGAAGCTGGGGTGGATACCCCCTTGCAGGCACACCTCAGTCGCACCGAGATCCCAGGCCTCCCGCACCCGCCCGGCGATGTCGTCCAGCGTAAGCAGGTACGGCGCTCCCCGCAGGTTCAGCGACAGCGGCCCCTTCGAGAAGCCGCAGAACCTGCACCGATAGGTGCATACGTTGGTGTAGTTGATGTTGCGGTTGCGGACGAACGTCACCACGTCCCCGACGGTGGCCGCCCGCAGCTTGTCGGCGACACCGGCCACGGCTGCCACCTCGGGGCCGCGAGCGGAGAGCAGCGTCACGAGTTCCGCCTCGCCGGGGACCTGCCCCACCCGTACGCCGTCGAGCACCTCCGCCACCGCACCGCCCGCACGAGGACTTCCCGGCACGAGGTGGATCGGGTCGACGGTCCCGGAACCGGAGTACCACGCCGTCGAGCGACGGCCGATCTGGACGACCTCCGCCCCGGTTCCGACGTTCGTGGCGGCCGCGTGCCGCTCCGGCCACGTTGCGCCCGGATCGTCCCGCCCCAGCCCCTCGGCATCACTTCGATCCTGTACGGCGAACCGCAGCCCCTCGTCCAGCCACCGCGTCGGGTCGAGGGCGAACGACGGATAGACGGTCAGCCGGGGCGCAAGCGCGCAACCGCGAGCTTCGGTGGCCGCCCGCAGCACGTCCAGCGCCGGCCACGGCCGCTCGGGGTTGACGTGATCAGCCGTCACCGGCGAGACGCCGCCCCAGTCGTCGATGCCGGCGTCGAGCAACGGCCCGAGGTCGTCGGACAGGTTCGGCGGCGCCTGGAGGTGCACGTCGGATGGGAGCACGAGCCGGGCCAGCGCGATCGCCTGCACGAAGTCCGGTTCGGGGCAGGCCGGGACATGCCGCATTCCCGTGCCCGGCTTGGGAAGGAAGTTCTGCACGATGACTTCCTGCACGTGCCCGTGCCGGTGGTGAGACGCAGCGATCGCCCGCAGCGCCTCGAGCCGATCGGCTGGAGTTTCGCCGATTCCCACGAGGATCCCGGTGGTGAACGGGATCGCCAGCTCGCCGGCAGTCTCGAGCGTGGCCAGCCGCCGGGCCGGCACCTTGTCCGGAGCGCCGCGGTGTGCGGCCAGCGAGGGGTTGAGCGACTCGACCATCATTCCCTGGCTCGGCGCGACCGTTCGGAGCAGCGCCAGCTCGTCGCGGCCGATCGCCCCGGCGTTGGCATGCGGCAGCAGCCCGGTCTCGGTCACCACCAGGCGGCACATCTCGCTCAGGTAGTGCACCGTCGAGTCGTAGCCGTGCTCGTCCAGCCAGCTGCGCGCTGCGGCGTACCGGTCCTCCGGCTGCTCGCCGAGGGTGAACAGGGCCTCGTGACACCCCGCCTCGGCCCCGCGATGGGCGATCGCCAACACCTCGTCCGGCGTGAGGTACGGCGCGGGAACGTGAGCCGGGGCGGTGGCGAACGTGCAGTAGGCGCAGCGGTCCCGGCACAGTCGGGTCAGCGGGATGAAGACCTTCGGCGAGTAGGTGATGCGGGTGCCGTGTGCGGCATCCCGGGCTGCTCGAGCCCGCTTGGTCAACTCGCCCAAGGGCAGCGACAGCAGAGGATGCTGCAACCCCGATCGCCTCCGTCCAGTCCGCTCCTGTGGTGTGCTCCCGGCCAGAGGCGATCTCATCGAGCTCACCGGTCCGAGGCTAACAACCCGGGCCGACCTCGCAGGACCGCCATTACGGCGCCGGCTGGAAGGTCTCCGCGAACGTCTCGAAAACCGGCAGGCTCTCCTCCCACCGCTCGTCCGGTGTGTTCCAGTACAGCGCGTACGCCTGGTCCGGGCCGGTGATCAGGTTGCGGTTCAGGACATGCAGCGGTTGACCCTCCTCCGGGTCCCAGGTGAACTCCCAGTCCGCCGCGTCGTAGTCGCGATACGCGACCGACTCGATCCCGATCAGCTCGTAGCCGGGGAGCCGCTGCGACACCGATGCCTCCTGGTTCTCCCAGTCCGCAACCGGGTCCGGCTGCGGATCCTGCGTCTGGTCGACGCGGAGGAACCGCCCGGTGTCCGGTTCGGTGAAGTCGGTCCGCGGTCCTTCCTTGGTCACTTCCCAGTTCGTGGGGATGGCGACGGAGAAGCCGGTTTCGTCCGTGTAGAGCTCGAAGCCTTCTGGCAGGCCGGCCTCCTCGCTTTCGGTCGGCTCGGCGGAGGCGCTGCTGGATTCGGTTGCCGGGTCCGACTCGGCAGGGTCGGTGGCGGGATCAGAGGCGGGATCAGCGGCGCTGGTCGCTGCCGATGTCTGGTCCCCTGGCGCGGCGGTCTGGTCGTCCTGTCCATCGCCGGCATTCCTGAGCAGGCCGGCAACGATGATGGCCACCAGTCCCAGCACCGCGGCAGCGAGCGCGGCGGCAAGAGCCTTGGAACCGCGGCGGGAGCGCGGCCGCGCCGGGACCGGTGCGGCCGGCCGCGGAGAACGCGGCGGGGCGGTCGCCCGGGCCGGTGGAGTCACCGACGGGGCGGGCGCAGTCTGCGGCGGGGCGGGCGCAGCCTGTGGCGGCCCATCCTGGTAACCGGCTGGCATCACCGGAAGCACCGCCGCCCGGCCGCCGGACAGCGGCGGTTGATGCCGTTGGGTCTCCTCACGCATCGGCGTCGTGGCCGGCTCGGCGGGTACGGCGGTCACCGCCCGCAGCATTCGTTCGGTGTCCCCGGCGGATATCCGCAGCCGGGGATCCTTGCGCAGCAGCCCCTCGAGCACGGAGGCCAGCGGACCCGCCGACGGTGCGGGCAACGGATCCTCGCTGATGACCGCGGTCAGCGTGGCCATCGACGTGCCCCGATCGAATGGCGGCCGGCCCTCGAGGGCAGCGAACATGGTGCAGCCGAGCGACCACAGATCGCTGGCCGGGCTGGCGGGCTCGCCGTGGGCTCGCTCGGGGGCGATGTACGCCGGTGAGCCGATGAGCATCCCGGTCGTGGTCAGGGACGGATCACCGTCCAGCGCCGCGATACCGAAGTCTGTCAGGACGGCCCGCCCGTCGTCGGCGATCATCACGTTGGACGGCTTGACGTCGCGGTGCAGCACCCCCTTCGAATGCGCGGCGATCAACGCATCCAGGATCTGACCGGCGATGCTGGCTACCTGCGCGGGCGGGAGTGGCCCCTGTGTGTTGATGATGTCGGACAGCGGCCGGGCATCGAGGAGTTCCATCACGATCCACGGTCGGCCGTCTTCCTCGACGACGTCGTACACGTTCACCGCCGAGCGCGACGTGATGCGCGCGGCGGCTCGGGCTTCACGCATGCTCCGCGTGCGCGTCAACTCCGCCTGCTCGGCGGTCAGGCCGGGCGGCGGGATGACCTCCTTGACCGCGACGTCCCGGCCGAGCAACTCGTCGGTGGCCGCCCAGACGACGCCCATGCCACCTCTACCCAGCGGTTCGTGGAGCCGGTACCGGTTCCCGATCCGCCGAACACCCCGATCGGCAGTCATGCGCAACGTCTTACCCTCTTCCGGCCCGGAACGCACGCGGGGGTCGGCTACGGGGCGGGCGAGAACGTCTCGGCGAAGGTTTCGAACAGCTGCAGACTGCCCTCCCATTGCTGCTCCGGAGTGGACCAGTACAACGCATAGGCCCGGTCCGGACCGGTGATGGTGTTGCGGTTGAGCACGTGCAGCGAGCCGCTGTCGGCCTGCCAGGTGAACTCCCAATCGGCCGCGTCGTAGTCGCGGTAGACCACCGGCTCGATCATGATCCGCGAGTAGCCGCCGAGACGCTGCGAGACGCCGACCTCCTGGTTCTCCCAGTCGGCTACCGGGTCCGGCTTGGGCGTCTGCGTCTGGTCGATCCGCAGGAACCGGTCGCCACCCGGCTCCACGAAGTCCGTTATGGAGCCGTCCTTGGACACCGACCAGTCCGCGGGAACCGCCACAGCGAAGCCGGTCTCGTCCACGTGCAGCCGGAAACCCGCCGGCAGCTGGTCGCTCGGGCCGGCCGGGTCATCCGCGGCGGGATCCGTCCGCGGGGTTGCCGGTTCGGCCCGATGTTCGAGCGCTCCGCCGAAACCGGACGACAAGGGTTCATCCGCGTCGCCGACGTTGACAGCACTGACATCTGAGTGGCCCTGATCGTTGCTGCCGGCGACAGCGACGGCCCCGGCGGTGAGCGTCGCTACCGCGACGAATGCGGCAAGCGCGAGCGGCCGCCACCGGCGGCGATGGCGCCGGTCCGGCCGGGGCTTGGCAGGCCAGGATGCCGCGGGCGGAGGCGGTCGGGTGACAGCCTGAGCGGCCGGTCGGGCCGGTGCCCTCGGGCCGGCGGGAGCACGCATCAACTCGGGGGCGGCGGCCGCGGCGCACAGCATCAGCCGCGTCGTCTCGGCGGACAGTCGGAGGGCGGTTCTCTTGGCCAGCAGACCGCGCAGCACAGGTGCGAGTGGGCCGGACGGAAGCGCTGGGTCTTCGTTGACGACCGCATCCAAAGTCGACACCGTGTTTGATCTGGCGAACGGCGACCAACCCTCGACCGCGGTGAAGATCAGACAACCGAGCGACCAGAGGTCCGTTGCCGGAGTGGCCCCGTGGCCCGCGACCCGCTCGGGGGCGAGGTAGTCGGGAGATCCGACGACCTGACCAGTCGCCGTTATCTCCGAGTCGCCGTCCATCGCGGCGATCCCGAAGTCGGTGAGGACCGCCGTACCGTCCAGCCGGAGCAACACGTTGGACGGCTTCACGTCGCGGTGCAGGACGCCACTGGCGTGCGCTGCCGTCAGCGCCTCGAGCACCTGCAGCGCGATCTGGATGACCTGTGCGGCCGGCAACCTGCCCTGCTGGCTTATCACCTGGGACAGCGGGCGACCGAGCATCCGCTCCATCACGATCCACGGCTGCCCGTCCTCGTCGACGACATCGAACACCTTGACCGCATGCGGGCAGCTGATGCGGGCCGCCGCCCGGGCCTCCCGCAGGCTGCGCTCGCGGAGGTCGTCGCGGCGCTCGGGGGTAAGCGCAGCCGGGAACACGATCTGCTTGACTGCGACGTCGCGGCCGAGAACCTCGTCCCGGGCGGCCCACACCGAGCCCATCCCGCCGTGTCCGATCGTCTCCTGCAGCCGGTACCGATTCCCCACGCGTCGATGAGTGGCGTCCATGCCGTTGTATACGACGCGGTACCCGCCCGCGCTCACCCAACCGCCGGAAAAGTCGTCAGTCGAGGTCGCGCAGCAGGGGCAGGACGTGCTCGCCGAACTGGGACAGGAAGCGGCTCTGGTCGTCACCCGGACCGTGGAAGACGAGATGGCTGAAGCCCGCGTCGACGTACGGCCGGATCGCCTCGACCGCCTGCTGCGGATCGGAGGCGACGATCCATCGGCTCGCGACCTGCTCGATCGGCAGGGCGTCGCCGGCCTGCTGCATCTCGATCGGATCCTGCAGGCCCGACTTCTGCTCCGCGGTCAGCGCGAGGGGCGCCCAGAACCGGGTGTTCTGCATCGCCCGGTCGGGATCGAGATCGAAGGACAGCTTGATCTCGATCATCCGGTCGATCGAGTCCTCCGCGCGGTTCGTGGCGGCCAACCCCTCGGCCACGGCCGGCAGGAGCCTGTCCGTGTAGAGGTCCATGCCCTTGCCGCTCGTGCAGATGAACCCGTCTCCGGCGCGGCCGGCGTACCGGGCAACGACTGGTCCACCGGCCGCGATATAGATCGGGATCGGCTGATCCGGCCGGTCATAGACGGTTGCATCGACGGTGGTGTAGTAATCGCCGTCGAAGCTGACCCGCTGCGAGGTCCAGAGCGCTCGGATCAGGTCCACCGCCTCACCCAACCGCGCCAGCCGCTCCTTGAAGGCCGGCCAGGCCATCCCCGTCACGGCCACCTCGTTCATGGCCTCGCCGGTGCCGATGCCCAACATGACGCGGCCGGGGAACAGACAACCCATGGTCGCAAACGCCTGGGCGATCACGGCCGGTTGGTAGCGGAACGTGGGGGTCAGCACGCTGGTCCCCAGCATGACCCGGGACGTCCGCTCGCCTACGGCGCTCATCCACGCGATGGAAAACGGCGCGTGCCCACCGTCGTGTCGCCATGGCTGGTAGTGGTCGCTGATGAGAACGCTGTCCAGCCCGATGTCCTCGGCCTGTACGGCGTACTCCAGCAGCGGGCGCGGACCGAACTGCTCGGCCGACGCCTTGTAGCCAACCTTCATGCCAGCTCACTTCTAGGCGAAGTTGCGTAACCGCAGGCTATTCGTCACGACGAAAAGAGAGGACATCGCCATCGCCGCACCCGCCAGCAACGGGTTGAGCAGGCCCGCCGCGGCCACCGGGATCAGCACGATGTTGTATGCGAAGGCCCAGAACAGTTTGCCCTTGATGATGCCCAGGGTTCGCCGGGCGAGCCGGATGGCGTCGACAGCGACGTTCAGATCCCCGCGGACGACGGTCAGGTCACTTGCCTCGATCGCCACGTCCGTCCCGGTCCCCATCGCCAGCCCGAGGTCGGCCTGGGCGAGTGCGGCGGCGTCGCTGACGCCGTCGCAGACCATGGCGACGACCGCACCGCCGGCTTGCAGTCGGCGTACCGCCTCCACCTTGCCCTGCGGCAGCACGTCGGCGATCACGTCGCCGATGCCGACCTCGGCGGCCACCGCACCGGCCGCACCGGCATTGTCGCCGGTGAGCAGTACGGGGCGCAGCCCGAGTTCGCGCAGCCGACGTACCGCCTCGGCGCTGGTTGGCTTGACGGTGTCCGAGACGGTGAGTACGCCGCGCACTCGATCGTCCCACCCTTCACGGTTGGCGAATCCGGTGATGCCGGGCAGCGGTGCGTCGGCGGCGGCCGCGATGGCCTGGGCGATCGGATGCTCGGAGCCGGCCTTGAGCGCGCCCGCCAGTCGCAGTGTCTCGGGGTCTCCGTCAACACGGACCAGGGACATTCGGCCCTGCGTGATGGTGCCGGTCTTGTCCAGCACGATCGTGTCAACCGCGCGGCTGGACTCCAGCACCTCGGGTCCCTTGAGCAGGATGCCGAGTTACGCACCGCGACCGGTGCCGACCATCAGCGCCGCCGCCGGCAGAGTCAGGACAAGGCTGACCAGCAAGTCGCTGGCGCAACGCCCGATCGGTCGTCCACAGTGGACGGTTCGGCGTCGACCTCGCGGACGGGGAGTACGGCGGAGTAGCCGGCGGCGGTCACCGTGTCGAGCAACGCGGCGGTGGACACCCGCTCTGGGTCGTAGCTCACCGACGCCCTTTTCGGTCGCGTAGTTGACCGAGGCAGCTCGGCGTCGACCGTTGTCGTCATGTCCGGGCTGCGGTGTAGCCGGCCTCGGTTACCGCTGCCAGTACCGAATAGTCGGACACGCCGTGGCTGCGCACGACCATGCGGCCGGACGTCAGGTCGACGTCGACGTCGATGACCCCGGCCACGTCACCGACCTCCTCGGACACCGATGCCACGCAGTGTCCGCAGGTCATACCGGACACCGTGTACTCGCGCTGGATGGCCTTCTGGTCGCTCATGACCGCACCAGCCGAGCGATCGCGGCGGAGGCCTCGTGCAGCTTGGTGTCGGCCTCGTCGCCGCCTTGGGCCACAGCCTCGCGTACGCAGTGGTCCAGGTGCTGGTCGAGCAGTCCAAGGGACACCGACTACAGAGCCTTGGTGGCCGCGGACACCTGGGTCAGGACATCGATGCAGTACTGATCCGCCTCGACCATCCGCTGCAGACCGCGGACCTGTCCCTCGACCCGGCGCAGCCGAGTCAACAGTTGATCCTTGGTGGGGATGTATCCGGGCTGGTCGGCCATCGCGCGTTGCTCCCGTCGTCCTTGACGGCAACCCACTATACCCCCCCGGGGTAGTTACAGCCGAGCGTCTCCGGCTCCCCCTTGAACGGGCCTACTATGTCTGCGGTGATCCAGCCGCCGTAGAAGCCACCGGCCTGCGGCTTGACCGCCTCGCCGTCGAGCAGTACCACGTCCATCCGGCCCGGGTACACCGCCACCGCCCCGCGCAGTGCGTGGAACGCGGCGGTCGGATCCTGATAGGACCAGCCGGCGTTGTCCCGGCGTACGCCGCCGCCCGAAAGGTGCCAGTAGGTGGCGGCTCCCTTGAACTCACAGAAGCTGGCGCCTGCGCCGAAATCGAGCGACCCGGGCGCGAAGTCCTCCGGGGCGGCGTAGTAGACCGGTGGATGGCTCGTCTCGCAGACCCGCCAGCTGCGCCGGGTGTCCAGGATCGTCTCCTGGCCGAGGCGGATCTCGATGTGCCGGTCGGAGCGCTGCACGGAGGGCGGACGCGGATACTCCCAGACCGACTCCTGGCCGGGTCGCGGCTCGACCCGTCGAGCGCGGCCGGTCACCCGGCTCGGCGGTTGCGTAGCCGGTTGATGACGACCACGGCGGTCACCGCGGCGGCCGTGCCACCGATGATCATCTTGCCCTTCGTCGAGGTGACGAACTCGCGGACCGAGGCCTTGCCGACCTCAGCCAGCCGTTTGGGGCTCGTGCGCTCGACCAGCTGATCGAGTGTCGAGCCGAGTTCCTCGCGGGCGTGCTCGATCTCGCGCTGAATGGTCTCGGGGTCGCGATTCACGCCCATAGACTGCCACGTCGCCCCCCGGACGTCCCAACGACGTGATCAAGACGCCCAGGTAGGTTGCCGGCCATGACCGAAACCACTCGACTCGAGCCCGGTGACCAGGCGCCCGAGTTCACCCTGCCCGACGCGGACGGCACCCCGGTGTCCCTGTCCGCGTACCGGGGCCGGCGGGTGATCGTCTACTTCTACCCGGCGGCGTCCACCCCGGGCTGCACCAAACAAGCCTGCGACTTCACCACCGCCCGCGAGGAGCTGCACGGTGACGGGGTGGACGTCATCGGGATCTCACCCGACTCCCCGGCCAAGCTGGCTCGCTTCCGCGACTCGGAGAACCTGACCATCACGCTGCTGTCGGATGTGGACAGAGCCGTCATGACGGCGTACGGGACGTACGGGACGAAGAAGCTCTACGGCAAGGAGGTCACCGGCGTGATCCGCTCGACGTTCGTGCTCGACGTGAACGGCCGGGTCGAGCTGGCGCAGTACAACGTCAAGGCCACCGGGCACGTGGACAAGCTGCGCCGCGAACTGGCGATCTAGAATTCCGCCGTACGCGGGAGTGGTGTAACGGCAGCCACGCCAGGTTTAGGTCCTGGTGCCTTCGGGCGTGGGGGTTCGACTCCCCCCTCCCGCACCGCAAGAGTGCAGGTCAGAGCGGGTATCGCGGCTCGCTGGGAGGCCGTCTGCTAACAGACTGCTAACGGGCGGTTCCGAACACGAGCGCGGCGACGGTCTCGGCTGCCTCGCCGTGCAGCGCCGGGGACACGTGCGAGTAGGTGTCCAGGGTGATGCTGATCGAGGCGTGCCCGAGCCGTTCCTGTACGACCTTCGGGTGTACGCCGGCCGCTAGGGCCATCGTCGCCCAGCCGTGCCGCGGATCGTGCAGCCGGATCGGTGGCAGCCCGAGCCGCGCGAGTCGGCGGGTGAACTCGCGGGAGAACCGCTCCGGGTGCAGCGGCGTCCCGTCGACCTTGGCGAACACGAGGTCGTGGTCTCGCCAGCCCGCGCCGATGAGCAGCCGCTCTGCCGTTTGCGCCTTCCGGTGCTCCCGCAACGCCGCGACGGTCACCGCGTCGAGGGTGACCGTACGGCGGCCCTTCGCGGTCTTGGGGGTGCCGAACCGCACTTCGTGGTTGACCGTGACGACGGTCTGCCTGATCGCGGCCCTGCAGGCGGCCAGGTCAAGGTCGGCCCAACGGAGGCCGAGGGCTTCACCCCGGCGCATCCCGGTCGTTGCCAGCAACAGGTACGCGGCCCAATGCCGATCCGTCGTGCGGGCGCCGTCGAGGAACCGAGCTAACTCCTGCGCGCTCCACGTCACCATGTTCGGGCTCCCTGAGGACGTGCCTCGCGGCGGGTCTGCGGCGTCGGCTGGATTGCGTGCCAGCCTCCCCCAGCGCACCGCGTCCTTGAACAGTCGGTGGGCGATCGTGTGCACGTAGCGGACCGATCGCGGGGCCAGTCCACCGCCCTCGGCGTCCTTACGCCCCCCGGCTAGCAGGACGGCGTACAGGCCGTTGAGTGCGCCCGCGTCGACCCCCGCCAGCGGAGTCGTCCCGAGGTACGGGAGCACGTGCAGACGCAGATTGCGGGCGTAGCTGTAGTGCGTGGCCGGTCGCAGGGTCGGCTCGATCGCCGCCAGCCAATCCGTAGCGAACTCGGCGAGGGTCTGGCGCGACTTGGGGACGTACGCGCCCGCTGGATCTCGATGTGCTGCCGGACTCTGGTGGGGATCGGGTGATCGCCTTCATCGAGGAGTTCTGCAGGCTCCCGAAGGGCGGTTTCGGTGCCACCGCTGGTGCGCCGATCCGGCTTCGGCCGTGGCAGCGGCAGCGGCAGCGGCAGATCGTGCATGGCATCTACAGCGCTGACCGGCGCCCGCGTCAGGGGGTTGTGTCGGTGGCCCGCAAGAACGGCAAGAGCCTTCTGGCGGCGTGCCTGGCGCTGTACCACCTGCTGGCTGATGGGGTGGAGTCCGCCGAGGTGGTCATCGTCTCTTCGGATGAGCGGACAGCGAAGGTGATCTTCAGCTTGTGTCGGCGCATGGTGGAGTTGGATCCGCGGCTGTCCGGGGTGTTGCAGACCTACGCGGACAAGCTGGTGCATCCGGCGTCGGATTCGGTGCTCGAGGCGTTGCCTGGGGAGTGGTCCCGCTTACAAGGGCGAAATCCAGTTTTTACGGTGGCCGACGAATTGCACGTGATGAGCCCCGATGTGTGGGACGCGTTGACGATGGCCGGCGGCACCAGGTCCGCGCCGTTGACGCTGGGGATCTCCACCGAGTGCGACGACGACGACCAGAACCTGCTGGCCCGGCTGGTCGAGCACGGCCGGGATGGGGAGGACGAGGACTTCTTCTTCATCGAGTTCACCGCCCCGCCGGACTGTGCGGTTGATGACCGGGCGGTGTGGGCCGCGGCTAACCCGCAGTTGGGTCACACGTTGGACCCGGACCACCTGGCGGCGATGGCGAGGACGAGCCGGGAGTCACGCTTCCGCAGGTACCACCTGAATCAGCGGGTCAGCATCGACGGCGCATGGTTGCCGGCCGGCGCCTGGGAGTCGTGCGCGGACCCGACAGTGTCTATCCCTGACGGCGCCGAGGTGGTGCTCGGGTTGGACGGCTCTTTCTCCCAGGACTGCACCGCGCTGGCCGTGGTCGCCTGCGGCGGGGTGCCGCATGTGGACCTGGTGGAGTTGTGGGAGGCCTCGGAGGGGCACCCCGAATACCGGGTGCCGATCGCCGACGTCGAGGAGGCGGTGCGGCAGGCGTGCAAGAGGTGGAAGGTGCGGGAGGTCGAGGCCGACCCGTTCCGCTGGCAGCGGACCCTGCAGGCCCTCGACGCCGAGGGGATCCCGGTGATCGAGTACCCGCAGAGCCCGGCGCGGATGAGCCCTGCGACCTCCCGTTTCTACACGGCCGTGACCAACGGCGGCCTGACGCATTCGGGGGATCTGCGGCTGGCCCGGCACGTGCGCAACTGTGTTCTGCGGGAGGACGCCCGCGGGGCCAGGTTGTCGAAGGCGTCGAAGGACTCCCACCGGCGGATCGACGCCGCCGTGTCGTGTCTGATGGCCTTCGACCGGGCGACAGTGGCGCCCCCCGCAGCTCCGAAGGTCTACCACGTGTACGAGTTCTGAGGCGGATCGATCCTACGACGTGACGAGCGAGACCTAGTTTCCGCCGTTGCCCCGCCTGCCTGCTTGGTTAGGGAGAACCGATTTCTGAGTCGAGGAACGCGCAGAAGTCGAAGTCCTCTTCGTACGTCGGGTGCGGGCCTTTCACGCTCAGCAATTTGTCGAGGAGAATGGTGCCGCCTGGCGTGGAGTCGTTCTCGGTGTCGAACACGTAGCCGATTCTGACAGTTCCGTACTCTCTCAGGATTACCTCGCCTGACGAGTCTCGGAAGGTGACGGTTCCGGTTTCCTGCCCCACGTAGGCGACGATGCCATTGCCCAGGTAGTGGGGCTGCACCTCTCTGAAAAAGAGCTTGCCGGTGACGGTTATGTACTCGCCCGTTTCGGGGTTCGTGATGGTGTCGGTGAACTGGAGCACTTGCGCGAACGGGAAGAACTGGCCATCGGTGGCCGGGTCCGCGTCTCTAATCACGTAAGCGCCCGAGAACGTGCTTTCGACGACGTAGGCCCCATCACAGTCCGTGAAGGTCTCCGTCCCGCTGAACGTCCCTGCGTCCTCCACCGCCTGTGCTGGTGCTGCCGTGACCATTAGCCCGGCCGCCGCCAAGGCGAACGCGGCAAGGGTTGCCCGAATCTTCACCTGAGTCTCATCTCGTCGAGGGGCTCCCAAACTTACTCAAAGTAGGCCGGACACAACAGCCCCCCTTGACGAGAGGCCGACCAGCTGTGCCGACGTGGCGGCTGTACCTGCGAGACGGGGTCGGTGCGCGATGTCGCGGCCCCGAGTCGAGTAGGGACTGGTAGCCAAGGGACGCTCGGACAGTCGCGTGTCCCCGCCGATCTACAACACCGGTGGTGGTGAGCCGGTCGACAGCCACCGCTTGGCACGCGGTCCCAGAACGCCATGCTGGGCGGCGCGGTAGTAAAGCTCCCACCAACGAATAAGCGAGCTGCGCAGCACAAGGTTGCCCTGGGCGAGAGCTGCATCGAAGGCTGGCTGATCCTTGCCGAGCTGCCCGCCGAGACCCTCTCGCTTCCAGATCTCCAACTCGAGGGTCTCGAACAGCACGCGTGGCGACGGATGATCCGGCGGGCCGTCGGCGAGCGTGTCGAGGTTGTGGAACCGGCCCTGACGGGCGTAATGGTTGACCGCTTCGAGTAGATCGCGGATCACCTGGTCGTCATCAACCGCGGCCAGCAGACCGCCGATGTAGCCGCTGCTGGTTGCGGTGTGCAGCCGATCGCGTATGTGGCCGCGGCACAGAGCGTCCAAGTCGAGGATTGCGTGGCTGTACGTCGTGGACATGCTGGCCTTACTCGGCCACTGTCCCTGCTCGTCCTCGACGACCAAGCCGTGCACGATCTTGAGAAGCTTCTCAGCGCCAGTGGCGAGGCAGGCAAAAAGCGGGTCGTAGTCCTCGGTCACAACCCGGAGATCCCGGAGCATCCGCTCGGATTGACCAAGCAGCGACCAGGTGCCTTCGAGTTCATACTCTAGAGCCGACCACACTGCCGGTGAATCAAGGTCGGTCATGCGATCCACGCTAGCCCGCGGCCGTCCCAATCTGGCGTTCGGCGTGGTCGGACGTTGACCGTGCACACTCTGTCCACTGTGGACGCTTCTGCTAACAGACTGCTAACGGACTTGTTAGCAGAAGGCCGTACAGGGCATGACGGCCGCTCGGCCGGAAACCGTAAACGTGCAGGTCGAAGGCCATATTCGCGGACAGGGCATGACTGGCCCATACGCCCATGGCGGGGGTTCGACTCCCCCCTCCCGCACGGGAGCGGCCAGCTCGGCTCAGGTATGCCGATCGCGTGCGGAGGCGAGTCCGAGCCAGCTGTGTGGCACACCGGCGAAGCACCAGCCCAGATGCGGGGCTCCCTTGCTGATCCACAGTGCCGGGACACGCCGGTCACCCTTGCGTGAGCCGGCGAGGGAGAAGCAGTGGTTCTTTTCCAGCACCTCAGGGTGCAAGGTGACCAGCGCGATCCCCTCCGCCACAGTCAGCGGCGTACGACCCCGATCGGCCAGGACGGCCTCCGCCGCCTCGGGCGGGGTGCCACAGAACTCTGATCCACGTTCGACGTCGACCAGCAGGTAAGCGGCGGTTGCGGGCACCCCGAATCCAGGCGCGGCCGTGAACTCGTCGATGTCCCCCGCGTGCTGGTTGACCGTGCCCGGCTTGCCCCGGAGCGCGATGCGTGCCAGCGCCTCGGTCGCGGGACGTGCCGCCGACGGGACGACGAGGACGAACGGCACGCACTCCCGGGTCGGCTCGACCGGCGAGAGTTGGGCGAGAAATCCCTGGAGGCTCTGGAGGGTCGCGTCAGACACGGGATACCCGAGGTCGGCCCAGGTCTTGGCCTGCTGGGCGAATTCGGCGGACGGCTGATAGGTGGTCGGCGCTGTGCTCGTGACGGCAGTCGGCATGGGCACCTCTCCAAACGGCGGCGGGATGGACCCAGCATCGAGGCGGCGGCGAATATTCCCGGCAGCGCTGACCTTCCGTCAGAGGACGCGCAGGATGACCGGTGCGAGCAGGCAAAAGGCTCTGCCGCGGTGGCTGATCGCGTCCTTGTCCGCATCAAGAAGTTCGGCCGAGGTGACGTCCAAGCCCTCCGGAACGAAGATCGGATCGTAGCCGAATCCGTTGTCCCCCTTGGGTTCTCGCACCAGCCGTCCCCGCATCGTCCCGTGGACGACGTGCTCTGCACCCTTCGGCGTCACCAGGGCGGCCGCGCAGACGAATGCGGCGCCGAGCCGGTCGTCGGGAACGTCGGCCAACTGGCCCAGCAACAGTTCCAGGTTCGCCAGGTCGTCGCCGTGCCGGCCCGCCCACCGCGCGCTGAAGATCCCCGGCATCTCATTGAGGGCGTTCACCGTCAAGCCGGAATCGTCGCCGACCGCCGCCAGCCCGGTGTGCCGGACCGCCTCGCGAGCCTTGAGCAACGCGTTGTCGGCGAACGTGGCCCCGGTCTCCGGCACCTCGTCGTACGGCGTCACGTCGTCGAGCCCGAGCACCCGCAGGCCGGGCAGCAGCGCGCCCGCGACCCGGCGGAGTTCGAGCAGCTTCTTCGGGTTGCGGCTGGCCAGGAGCAGCTCTGCCGTCACTGCGCCAGCGACTCCTGCTGCAGGCGGGTCAGCTCCGCGCAGCCGGCCACGCCGAGATCGAGCAACGCGTCCAATGTGGACCGATCGAAGGCCAGCCCCTCGGCGGTGCCCTGCACCTCGATGAAGTCCGCGCCGCCGGTGCAGACGATGTTCATGTCGGTTCCGGCCGAGACGTCTTCGGAGTAGCAGAGGTCGAGCATCGGCGTACCGCCGACGACACCGACGCTGACGGCGGCCACCGACGTGTGCAGGGGCTGTGCCTTGGCCAGCGAACCGCGCTGCCGCAGCCAGGACACCGCGTCAGCGAGTGCGACGTACGCCCCGGTGATCGCCGCGGTCCGGGTGCCGCCGTCGGCTTGCAGGACGTCACAGTCCAGCGCGATCGTGTTCTCCCCGAGTGCCGCCAGGTCGATGCAGCCACGCAGCGACCGCCCGATCAGCCTGCTGATCTCGTGGGTGCGCCCGCCGATCCGGCCGCGTACCGACTCACGGTCGCTTCGGGTGTGCGTCGATCGGGGCAGCATCGCGTATTCGGACGTGACCCAGCCCAGGCCGCTCCCCTTGCGCCAGCGCGGGACTCCCACGGTCACGCTCGCGGCGCAGAGCACCCGAGTCTTGCCGAACTCGACCAGGATCGAGCCCTCGGCGTGGTCCAGCCAGTGGCGGGTCAGCGTGACGTGACGCAGTTCGTCAGACGCTCGGCCGTCTGTTCTCCCGGGCGAAGTCATCAGCGGAGACTGTCAGACCGCAGCCGTTGGCTCAGACTGGGGGCATGCGAACCGTCGTCCTGTCCGTCCACACCGGAGGCTCGCCTACCGTCCATGACCTGACAGCGGAGTGTCGAAGCTTCGTCGCCGAACAGCAGGACGGCCTACTGCACGTGTTCGTCCCGCACGCCACGGCCGGACTGGCTGTCCTGGAGACCGGCGCAGGCAGCGACGACGATCTGCTCGCTGCCCTGGACGAACTGCTGCCGGCGGACCGCCGCTGGCGACACCGGCACGGCAGTACGGGGCACGGCCGCGATCACGTCATGCCGGCGATCGTTGCGCCGTACGCGACCGTCCCGGTGCTGGCCGGTCGGCTGGCACTCGGAACCTGGCAGAGCATCTGCCTCGTGGACCTGAACGGTGACAACCCCGACCGTGAGGTGCGCTTGACGTTCCTGCCAGGCTGACCACGGCCGTCGTCGTACCGGAGGAGCTGCCATGAACGAGCAGATCGCGGTAACCGGACTGGCCGTGATGGGCAGCAACCTGGCGCGCAACTTCGCCCGGAACGGGGCGCAAGTCGTCGTCCACAACCGCACCACGGCAAAGACGGATGCGCTCGTGCAGCTGCACGGCAGCGAGGGTGACTTCGTCCACGCGCCGTCGACGCAGGACATGATCGACGCCTTGGAGCGGCCCCGGCGGATCCTGATCATGGTCCAGGCCGGGAGGCCGACAGACCTCGTGATCGACGACATCGCCCCGCGGCTGGACCCCGGCGACGTTCTCATCGACGGTGGCAATTCCCGCTACACCGACACCCGGCGGCGGGAGGCTGCCCTACGCAAGATCGGCGTGCACTTCGTCGGCGCGGGCGTCAGCGGCGGCGAGGACGGCGCGCTCAACGGTCCCAGCATCATGCCGGGCGGATCACCGGAGTCCTATGCGGCTGTTGGGCCGCTCCTGGAGCGGATCGCGGCCCAGGTCGACGGGACGCCGTGCTGCGCCTATGTCGGGCCGGACGGTGCGGGACACTTCGTGAAGATGGTGCACAACGGCATCGAGTACGCCGACATGCAGTTGATCGCCGAGGCCTACGACCTGCTACGTCGCGTGCTGGGAGCAACGCCGGCCGAGATCGCAGCAATATTCGCCGAGTGGAACTCCGGTGACCTGGACTCCTACCTGGTCGAGATCACCGCCGAGGTGCTCGGCCACACCGACGCCGCAACCGGGTTGCCGTTCGTGGACGTCGTGCTCGACCAGGCCGAGCAGAAGGGCACCGGGCGGTGGACTGTGCAGTCCGCGCTGGACCTCGGCGTACCGGTGAGCGGGATCGCCGAGGCGGTCTTCGCCCGGGCGCTGTCGGGACATCCCGAGCAGCGGGCGGCGGCCGCCGGCCTTCCCGGTCCGTCGACGCCGGCGGCGGCGGTGGACGACCGCGCCGGCTTCGTCGAAGACGTCCGCAAGGCGCTGTATGCCTCCAAGGTGGTCGCCTACGCGCAGGGATTCGACCAGATCGCCGCCGCCAGCGCCGAGTACGGCTGGGACATCGACCGGGCCGCCATGGCGACCATCTGGCGCGGCGGCTGCATCATCCGCGCCAAGTTCCTGGACCGGATCAAGCAGGCGTACGACGATGACCGGGAGTTGCCGAGCCTGCTGGTGGCGCCATACTTCGCCGACCAGGTCGGGGCCGCCCAGGAGGGCTGGCGGCGGGTGGTCACCGCGGCGGTGCAACGCGGCATCCCCGCACCGGGTTTCGCCACGGCGTTGGCCTACTACGACGGCCTGCGCGCTGAGCGGCTGTCGGCGTCGTTGATCCAGGGGCTGCGAGACTTCTTCGGATCCCACACCTACCGTCGGGTCGACCGAGCCGGCAGCTTCCACACGCTCTGGTCGGCCGACCGCGCCGAGGTCACGCCGTGACCGTCATGGGAGATCATCCACGCGCTTGACCACCTGGCCTTACAGGTAGCAGACGTCGAAGCCGCCCTGTGCTGCTACCTCCGTGTTCTAGCGTGCCCGCGGGGTCAGCTCAGGCCTGGCAGGCTCCGATTGGGGCGCCGTGGCTTGTGGCTGCGCTGGTTCCACGGATGCTGGCAGGACGACGTCGGAGCTGGCGAGGAACTCCTCCATCGTGCGCTCCCGGCCGTAGTGGCGCTTCATCCAGAGGTAGGCGACGAAGGCGACCGGGCCGAACACGGTCTGGGCCGGCACGATGATGTCGGTCCGGGCGTCGGTAAACGTGTCGAATACCAGCCCGGCCAGGCTCGGGGCGGCGGCACCGAACACGGCGACCAGCACCAGGCAGATGCGCGCGGCCTGCCGACCGTAGGCCTTGTAGGCGGCGATGGTGACAGGCCGTAGACGAGCAGGTCACCGATGCCGATGGTGGCGTTGTAGATGCCCAGCCGCATGCCGAACGACGGGTTCAGCGGGTAGCCGAGGAAGCCCTGCACCAGCGTGTTCGTCCAACGGGACGAACAGGATGAATAAGGCGTCGTACAGCGCCAGGGTGAAGGCGAACCAGGCGACGTGCTGCAGCCGCATCCCGCCCTGGACGTAGAGGTTGACCACCGCCACGGCGGCCAGGGCCACGATGATGTTGTTCTCGATCCACATCAGCTGCCAACCGCTGACGGTCCCCAGCAAGTTGAGGTTGATCCAGAGGTTCGCGCCGAGCAGCAGGCCGATGCCGATCCACAGCTGGGTCGGGGTGAACAGCGGCTTGAAGCCGATGGCCAGGGCCCCGGCGAACGTGAGGACCAGCAAGCAGGTCGTCAGCCAGATGGGGAAGGTCAGGTACGCCACCGGGAGCAGGATCACGAACCCGAAGATGCTCACGATGTCGCGCCGGTTGAACGTGCCGATGGCCGGTCGCTCCAGCCGGACCCGCCGGAGATATGCCAAGGCCCCGAGGCACACCGCCATCGCGCCGGCCAGGCCCACGACCAGCGCGTAGACCGCGCCCGCCCGCAGCTCCGATGCCTCATCCTCGCGAGGGGCGGAGCACTAGACGTCGTACGCCGAACCGCTGCGGACGAGCTCGCTACGGTCGAACACTTCGGTGGCCTCGGCCAGCGTGCGGGCCGGGTCGTACCAGAGCGGGATGTGGGTCAGCAGCAGTCCGCCGACTCCGGCGGCGGTCGCGTGCTCGGCCGCACCGCGGCCGGTCAGGTGCAGGTCCGGCGGGTTGGTCGGCCGGCCGGGGTCCGGCTCCTGGAACGAGGCCTCACACAACAGCAGGTCACTGCCCCGGGCCAGCTCGACGAGGGCGGCGCAGGGCCCGGTGTCCGCGCTGTAGGTCAGGCTGCGACCGCCTGCCTCGATCCGCACGGCGTACGTCTCCACCGGATGGTTCGTCCTGGCCAGCCGCAGCTGGAAGGGACCCAGCGGGCGACTGCCGGCCGTCAGCTCGGTCACCGAGAAGACGTCCGACAGCGAGCTCCACCCAGGATCGGCGGCGGCGAGCAGTCGCTGCGTCGTACCGGATGGCCCGGCCAGCGGGATCGGCCCGGGCCGCGGACCCGGGTGGTGGCGGTGCACCACCATGAGCGAGCAGGCGTCCAGGCAGTGGTCGGCGTGCAGGTGCGAGAGCAGCACCATGTCGACGGCACGGGGGTCGACGTACCGGCTGAGCTGGCCGAGTGAACCGTTCCCAAGGTCGAGGACGAGCCGGAAGCCGTCGTGCTCGACGAGATAGCACGACGCGGGGCTGTCCGGACCGGGACCGCTACCGGAGCAGCCGACGACGGTGAGCCTCACCTGTCCGCCCCGACTGCGGTCAGCTCGGGGCCGAGGAAGCGCCCCCCGAGCCGGGCGAACGGCTCGGGGTCGCCGGTCGCGCGAAAGACGTGCGCCGGCGGACCGGCGGTCTCCGGGCGCAGCAGGTCGGTGTTCGTCAGCACGCGGTACACGTCCTTTGCGGTCTCCTCGGCGCTGGACACCAGGGTCACGCCGTCGCCCATGACCAGGCCGAGCACTCCGGTGAGCAGCGGGTAGTGCGTGCACCCGAGCACGAGGGTGTCCACCTGCGCTTCGAGCAGCGGCGACAGATAGGCCTCGGCCAGTCCGAGCAGCTGCCGGCCGCTGGTCACGCCCCGCTCGACGAAGTCGACGAACCGCGGGCACGCCACTGAGCACAACTGCACCTGCGGCGCGGCGGCGAAGGCGTCGTCGTACGCCCGGCTGGTCACCGTCGCCGTCGTACCGATCACGCCGACACGACCGGTGCGGGTGGCAGCGACGGCTCGGCGCACGGCCGGGAGCACCACCTCGACGACCGGGACGGCGTACCGCTCCCGGGCGTCGCGCAGGCAAGCCGCGCTGGCGGTGTTGCAGGCGATCACCAGCAGCTTCACGCCGGATTCGACCAGATCGTCCATGACGGCCAGGGCGTGCTGTCGAACTGCCGCGATCGGTTGTGGGCCGTACGGACCGCGGGCGGTGTCGCCGACATACAGGACGGACTCGTGGGGCAGCTGGTCGAGTACCGCTCGGGCGACCGTCAGCCCGCCGACACCGGAGTCGAAGATTCCGATCGGCGAAGTCGAGTTCATCGGGTCCGCAGACTGTGGCTCATGTCGCGATGGTCGCATCGACGGCGTCGGACAAGACGTCCTCCACCCGGCCACGACGGGAGTACGCCGCCCGCTGGGCCGCCGCGCCGTTACCGCGGGCCAGCAGCGCGGTGACCAGCTCATGGACCTCGGTCAGGTCACCGAGGCCGTCGAGGGCACGAGCGATGTGCTCGACGAGCTCGCCGACGGCGACCGGTGCGGGCACCGGCCGCAGCGTGAGTGGACTCAACAGGTCCGCTGACAAGCCGGATCGACTGGCCCGCCAGGTGGCTACCTGCAACAACTCGGTGCGCACCTCCGGCGGCGAGAGGTTGGCTCGCCACTCGTGCACCGCCGTCTCCACCAGTCCCCGGCTCAGCGCAGCGAGCAGGACTGCGTCATCGACGTGCAGGCAGACGTCGGCGATTCGGACCTCGACCGTGGGGTAGGAGCCGGACAACCGGGCATCGAAGTAGATCATCCCGTCGTCCAGCAGCGTCTCGGAGGACGTCAGCGCCCGCACCGCAGCGTGATAGCTGCCCGCCGTCCCGAAGATGTCGGTCGGGCCGGCACCTGGCCATCTGTTCCAGGCCTGGTTGCGGAAGCTGGCGTAGCGGGTGTCCGTGCCCTGCCAGAACGGGGAGTTCGCGCTCAGCGCCAGCAGTACCGGCAGCCAGATCCGGATCCGGTCGAGAACCGCGACGCCCTCCTCGTCGTCTTCGACCTCGACATGGACGTGGCACCCGCAGGTCAGCTGATCCTCGGCGATGACGGCGAAGCGCTCGATCATCCGGTGGTATCGCGCCTTGTCCGTGGTGGTCGCCTCGACCGGACCCGGCGCGGTCCCGACCGCTGCGACCGCGGCTCCCACCGACGCCGCCTGCTGGGCAGCCGACCGCCGAAGAGCTCGCAACTCCGTACGGAGCTCGGCAAGACCCTTCACCGGAGAACTGCCGATCTCGATCTGCTCGCGCTGCAGTTCGGGCTCGAGCTCGGTTGCCCCGGACAGCCGCGGGGCCGCCGCCGCGGGCTCGCCGGAGCCGGTGTCGACGAGCAGCAGCTCCTCCTCGACCCCGACTGTCCGCACAGCTCAGGCCCACAACTGGCCCTCGAGGGCGGCTTCGGCCTCCTCGAGCGTTCCGGCGTACGCGCCGGTGGACAGGTATTTCCAGCCGCCGTCGCAGACGACGAGCGCGATGTCGGCCGGCGTTCCCGCGGCGAGGGCCTTGTCCGCCATCGCGAGGGCGGCGTGCAGGATCGCCCCGGTGGAGATGCCGGCGAAGATCCCCTCGAACTCCACGAGCTCCCGGGTACGCCGGAGCGCCTCGCGCGGCCCCACCGAGAAGCGGGTGGTGAGCACGGTCTCGTCGTACAGCTCGGGCACGAAACCCTCGTCGATGTTGCGCAGGCCGTACACGAGCTCGCCGTAGCGGGGTTCGGCTGCTACCACCTGGATCGACGGAACCTTCTCCCGCAGGTAGCGGCCGGCGCCCATCAGGGTCCCGGTCGTCCCGAGCCCGGCGACGAAGTGCGTGATCGTCGGAAGGTCGGCAAGGATCTCCGGTCCGGTGCCGTCATAGTGCGCGCGGGCGTTGGCCTCGTTGCCGTACTGGTACAGCATGACCAGCTCGGGGTTCTGCGTGAGCAGTGCCTTGGCCATGGCGACTGCCTGGTTCGACCCGCCGGCGGCCGGGGAGAACACGATGCGGGCGCCGTACATCTCCAGCAGCTGACGGCGCTCGATCGAGGTGTTCTCCGGCATCACGCAGATGAGCTGGTAGCCACGCTGCCGTGCCACCATCGCCAGCGAGATGCCGGTGTTGCCGCTGGTCGGCTCAAGCAGGGTTGCGCCGGGTTGGAGCCGCCCCTCCTTTTCCGCCGCCTCGATCATGTACAGGGCGGCGCGATCCTTGATCGAACCGGTCGGGTTGCGGTCCTCGAGCTTGGCCCACAGCCGAACCTCGGGCGATGGTGACAGCCGCGGCAGCCCCACGAGCGGCGTACCGCCGAGGGAGTCGACGAGGGAGTCGAAGCGGGCCACGTGCTGCCGATCAGCCGCCGGCGACAGCCGGCAGAATTGTCACGGCGTCCCCGTCCTTGACCGCTGTGTCCAGAGCGCCGGTGAAGCGGACGTCCTCGTCGTTCACGTAGACGTTGACGAACCGGTGCAGCGCCCCCTCGGTCACCAGACGGCCCTTGAGACCGGAGTGTTGCGCGTCCAGGTCGTCGATGAGAGTGCCGAGGGTGTCGCCGGAACCCTGCACCGTCTTCGCTCCGCCGGTGTGGGTGCGCAGGATCGTGGGGATGCGGACCTCGATGGCCATGGTCTTCAAACTCCTCTTTGCCGGGGTGTGTTGGCTCGAACGCCGACGACCCGGCGCGAGATTCCTGGTCAGGCGGACACGGCGGCGTCGACGACCGTGACGTGTTCCTCGGTCACGGTCCCGTCGACGATGCGGAAGGAGCGGAACTCGGTGTCCACCGCGTCGCGGGTCGACACGAGCACGAAGTGGGCGCCTGCCTCGCCTGCATTGGCAATGTCGGTGCGTGAGGGGTACGCCTCGGTGGCGGTGTGCGAGTGGTAGACCACGACGACTTCCTCGTCGCGGTCGTCCAGCTCGCGATACAGCTGCAGCTTCTCGCCGGTCTCGAACTCGTAGAACGTCGGCGAGCGAGCGGCGTTGAGCATTGGGATGAAACGTTCCGGGCGGTCCCGTCCGGCCGGGCCGGCAACGACTCCGCACGCCTCGTCCGGATGGTCGCGCCGGGCATGCGCCACGATCGCGTCGTACGTCGAACGATCGAGGCTCAGCACAGTCCGAAGCGTACCTACCCGGCGGAGAGCACGGCCTCGACCAGGCAATCCTGTACGGCGGTGAGCCAGAAGTACACCGACAGCTGCAGGTCACGCTGGTCGCGCACCCGCCGCGGTGGTTCGGCGTCTTCGGTGATGCCCAGCTGCACCCCCAGCATGAGCCGGACGTCGTTCAGGGCACGCAGCCACGCATCAGGGTCGACAAGTTCGGCTTTTCCCTCGCCGGCAGGCAGTGCAGCCAGCACCGCGTCGATATCGGCCCGCTTGTCCTGCCGCAGCGAGGCCTCGGTCAACTCGCGGTGCGCCACGGCAACCTCAGGGTCGTCGCGGTGGGCGTCCGGGAGGAGCCGGGCAAGCACCGGATTGTCGTCGGTTTCGGACAGCAGGGACGCCACCCGGTCGAGGAGATCGCCCAGCACGGCGGCCTCGGCGTCGGCGAAGTCCAGCTGCAGCCGACCGTCGACCTCGGTGAGGATAGCCATTACCCCAGCGACCTCCCCCCACTGCGCTCCAGTCGTGTGCTCGTGAGTCGAGGCCGCCTCATAACAACCCGGAAGCCTCAGCGGTCGCGCTGCAGCGTCGCCCACAGCCCGGAGGCGTGGAGCCGGGCGACGTCATGCTCCATCCGTTCCCGGCTTCCGTGCGATACCACGGCCTTGCCCTTGTGGTGGACGTCGAGCATCAGGGTGGTCGCCTTGGCCCGGTCGTAGCCGAAGAGCTTCTGGAAGACGTACGTGACGTAGGACATGAGGTTCACCGGGTCGTTCCAGACGATGGTGATCCACGGCAGCACCGCCTCGACGTTCTCGTCCACATCCGGATCGGCGACCCGTTCCGGCGCCAGTGTGCTGTCCACGTTCTCAGTGTCCCACCGTCCGTATCGTGCTCGATGTGCTGGCCACCGGACTGCTCACCGACCACTACGAGCTGACGATGCTCGCGGCCGCCTTGCACGACGGGACGGCCGAGCGACCGTGCGTCTTTGAGGTGTTCGCCCGGCACCTGCCCCCCGGCCGGCGTTACGGCGTCGTCGCCGGGACCGGCCGGCTCCTGGAAGCGGTGAGCCGCTTTCGCTTCGACGAGGCTGCGCTGGCGTTTCTGGCCGAGCACAAGGTCGTGGACGCACAGACGCTTGACTGGCTGGCGGCGTACCGGTTCACCGGAGACATCGAGGGGTACGCCGAAGGCGACCTGTACTTTCCCGGCTCCCCCGTTCTCACCGTTTCGGCCGGCTTCGGACAGGCCGTTCTCCTCGAGACCCTCGCGCTCTCGATCCTCAACCACGACAGCGCGGTCGCCTCCGCGGCCGCCCGGATGGTGACCGCCGCGGGCGAGCGGCCGTGCCTGGAGATGGGCTCCCGGCGTACACACGAGGAATCGGCGGTGGCCGCAGCGCGCGCGGCCTACCTCGCCGGCTTCACGGCTACGTCCAACCTGGAGGCGGGTCGCCGCTACGGCGTGCCGACGACCGGGACCAGCGCCCACGCATTCACGCTGGTGCACGACAGCGAGGCGGACGCGTTCGCCGCGCAGGTGGACGCCCTCGGGGTTGCCACGACCCTGCTCGTCGACACCTACGACGTGGACGAGGGCATCCGCGCCGCCGTGGCGGCAGCCGGCCCCGAGTTGGGCGCGATCCGGCTGGACTCGGGGGACCTCGCTGGCCTCGCCCGGCATGCCCGGGAACTGCTCGACGCACTGGGGGCGACCGGCACCCGCATCGTCGTCACCAGTGACCTCGATGAGTACGCGATCGCCGCGCTGGCCGTCGCACCGATCGACGGGTACGGCGTCGGCACCTCGGTGGTCACCGGCTCCGGGGCCCCGACCGCCGGTTTCGTCTACAAGCTGGTCGAGCGCGCCGGCGTGCCGGTCGCGAAGACATCCGTCGGCAAGCCGTCCACCGGTGGACGCAAAGTGGCCGTACGGCGCCACGACCAGCACGGGACCATGACGGCCGAGGTCGTCCGGGCCGACGGTGAGCCTGCCGCTCGGACCGGCGATCGACGCCTCTCGGTGCCGCTGCTGCGTTCGGGTGAACCGGTACCTGGATCGGCCGGGCTGGCGCAGGCGCGGGCGGTTCACCGTGCCATGATCGCCGCGTTGCCTCCGCGTGGGCGCACCCTCTCGCGCGGCGATGCTGTCATCGACACCGTGCACGAGGAGGATCATGAAGCGGGCACTGGTGATCGTCGACGTCCAGAACGACTTCTGTGAAGGCGGCAGCCTGGCCGTCCGCGGAGGCGCCGGCGTCGCGTCGGCCATCTCCGCCCGCCTCGACAACCCGCAGGACTTCGACCACGTGGTCGCCACCCGCGACTACCACGTGGACCCCGGCTCGCACTTCTCCGCCGAGCCGGACTTCATCGACTCGTGGCCGCCACACTGCGTCGTCGGCACCGAGGGAGCGGAGCTGCACGCGAACCTGGACCAGAGCCGGATCGAGGCGGTGTTCGACAAGGGCGAGTACGCCGCCGCGTACTCCGGTTTCGAGGGCAGCCACGACGGCGTGTCGCTGGAGGCGTGGCTCAAGCAGCGTTCCGTGGACGAGGTGCACGTCGTCGGCCTGGCCACCGACCACTGCGTACGCGCGACGGCCATGGATGCCGCGCTGCACGGGTTCTCGACCACTGTCCTGCTTGGCCTGACCGCCGGCGTTGCTCACCGCAGCACCGAGCACGCGCTCATCCAGCTGCGCAGCGCCGGTGTCACCCTGGCGGGCGAGAGCGGCTAGGGCGCCTCCTGCGGCTCAGGTGTCAAGCACCCAAGCGTCACTAGGGTGCGGCCATGGGCATTCGGGTCGCAGTGCTGTCTGACGTGCACGGCAACCCCTGGGCGCTGCGTGCCGCGCTCGAGGACGTCCGCCGGGTTTCGGTGGACCTGGTTGTGAACTGCGGCGACCTTGTAGCAGGGCCATGGCCGACCGAGGTCGTCGAGGAGCTGCTCGGTTGCGGTCTGCCGGTTCTGTCCGTGCGAGGCAACGGCGATCGGATGGTTGCCGACGCCAGTGATGGCCGCTGGGACGACGTCCCACCCCCCGCGCGTCCCACCGTCGCCTGGGCAGCGGCTCGGCTGCGACCCGAAGAACGACGCCTGGTCGGCGCAATGCCGCTGACCGCTGAGGTCGACGTGCAGGGTCTCGGGGCTGTTGCCTGCTTTCACGCAACGCCGGGTAGTGATGAAGAAATCCTGCTGCCCACCTCCGAGGAGGAGCGCGTGCGCGAGCTGCTCGCGCCGCTTCTGTCCGACGTTGCGGTCCACGGGCACAGCCACCTCCAAGACGATCGGTTCGTCGCGGGCCGACGCCTGGTCAACGCCGGGAGTGTCGGCAAGCCCTTCGACAGCCGCGGCGCGGCGTGGTTGCTGCTCGGCCCCGGGGTAGAGCTGCGCCGCACGGACTATGACATCGCAGCTGCGGTGGATGCAGCGCGCCGCGAGCTGTCCGGTAGCACCGAGGGACAGGCCGTCGCCGAGGACTTCGCTGAGGCAGTCCAGCAGCCGCCCGGCCGCGAGCAGACACTCGAGCTCTTCGGCCGGTGGGAGAGCGCACAGGTTGGCCACCTCGCAGCGCGCTCACGGTTGTCTAGGCTCGACGGCTGACACCTTGATCGCCGCCCACGACCTGCTCTCACCCGCTTTCGCCGTCGCCGAGGCCCGGTGAGCCCGTCTGCAGGGTGTTCGCCGCGGTGGCACCTTTTGGTTCACTGCTGCGGCCCAGATCCCAAGCTATTGGGCCGAAAAGTGCCACCCGCAGACGCCCTCGACTGCGCCGCCGGCCTTCACACACACACACACACCTCAGTGACGACCAAGCTTGACCCAGCCCCCGACGAACTGACGGTCCTGACGACTAGTCACGTTCGGCCAGCAGATCGGCCTCCTCGGTATCGGCGGATTCGACGTCGTACCGGCTGATCCCGAGGAAGAACAGGATCGCATCGAGGAACGGCTGGTTCAGCGAGGTGTGCGCCTGTTCGCGAACCGCCGGCTTGGCATTGAAGGCAATGCCAAGTCCGGCTCTCTTCAGCATGTCGAGGTCGTTCGCGCCGTCGCCGACGGCCACCGTCTGGCTCATCGGGACCCCCGCCGCGGCCGCGAACCGGGTCAGGGCGTGCGCCTTGCCGGCCCGGTCGAGGACCTCGCCGACAAGTCGACCTGTCAGTCGGCCGTCCCGCACCTCCAGGGTGTTCGCGGCGGCGAAGTCCAGGCCGAGCGAGGCTGCCAGCGGATCGGTGAACTGGGTGAACCCACCGCTGACAATTCCGCAGTGGTAGCCCATCCGCTTGAGGGTCCGGACCAGCGTGCGAGCTCCGGCCGTGAGCGGGACGGCCGCTCGGGCCTGGTCGAGTTCCTCGGTGGACAGCCCCCGCAGCAGCGACACCCGGGTACGCAGGGACTCGGCGAAGTCGAGTTCTCCCCGCATCGCGGCGGCTGTGATGGCTGCGACCTGCTCGCCGCAGCCGGCCAGCGCGGCGAGCACGTCGATGAACTCGCCCTGGACAAGCGTCGAGTCGACGTCCATCACGATGAGTCGCTTGCCGCGGCGGTGCAGGCCAGCCTTTTCCACCGCGATGTCCACGCCGGTGTCGGTAGCGGCAGCGGTCAGCGCGGTCCGGAGCGGGCCGGACCTCGCGCCGGAGACCATCAGCTCCAGACTCGTGACCGGGTGGTCGGACAGCCGTGAGATGGAGTCGATGTTGCCGCCGATCTCGGCGATGGCGGTGGCCACCCCGCCGACCGCGCCGGCTCGGAGCGGTCGCCCCAGCATGATCACGTGATGCCGGCTCTTGCGGTGCTCGGTCAGATCACGCGCGGCAGTTCCGAACGAGACGTCGACCTGCATACCGGTGTCGGCGCCGACTTGCGCCGCGAGGGCTCGGAGCCGGTCGCTGCCCACGCCGGACCGCAGCAGTACGCCGAGCACGAGCCGGTCACGGATGACCACCTGCTCGACATCGAGGATCTCGATGGCGGACTCGTCGCCGACCTCCGCGAGCGCCGTGAACAGCGCCGACGTCAGCCCCGGCCGGTCGCGGCCAGTCAGAGTTACCAAGACGCTCGGAGCCATTACCCGGCTGGCTCCCAAGGGTCAGGTGAAGTCAGGATCGTTCGGGCCCTGTCGTTTCCCGGTGCCGTTGAGCGTCTCGCTGACGTAGGGCTCGCGCCGCTTGCCCGCGTGCGCCTCCATCTGCAGCCGCTCCCGGTATTGCGGATAGTGCAGGTCGAAGGCCGGCCGCTCGGAACGGATCCGCGGCAGCTCCACGAAATTGTGCCGGGGCGGCGGGCAGGAGGTCGCCCACTCCAGCGAGTTCGCGTGGCCCCACGGGTCGTCCTTGGTCGCGACCTCGCCGTACAGGTAGGACTTGTAGATGTTCCACAGGAACGGGAGCATCGATGCACCGAGCAAGAAAGCACCGATGGACGACACCGTGTTCAAGACGGTGAATCCGTCGCTGGCCAGGTAGTCACCGTAACGCCGGGGCATGCCCTCGTTGCCCAGCCAGTGCTGCACCAGAAATGTGGTGTGGAAACCGATGAACGTCATCCAGAAGTGCAGCTTGCCCAGGTTCTCGTCGAGGAACCGGCCGACTATCTTCGGGAACCAGAAGTAGATGCCGGCGTACGCGGCGAACACGATCGTTCCGAACAGCACGTAGTGGAAGTGGGCGACGACGAAGTAGCTGTCGGCGACGTGCCAGTCGATCGGCGGGCTGGCCAGCAGGACACCGGTGAGACCACCGAACAGGAACGTCACCAGGAAGCCGATCGAGAACAGCATGGGGCTCTCGAACGTGATCGATCCCTTCCACATCGTGCCGATCCAGTTGAAGAACTTGATCCCGGTCGGTACGGCGATGAGGAACGTCATGAACGAGAAGAACGGCAGCAGCACCGCGCCGGTGGCGAACATGTGGTGCGCCCACACGGTCATCGACAGGCCCGCGATCGAGATGGTGGCGAAGACCAGGCCCTTGTAGCCGAAGACCGGCTTGCGGCTGAACACCGGGAAGATCTCCGAGACGATGCCGAAGAACGGCAGCGCCACGATGTAGACCTCGGGGTGGCCGAAGAACCAGAACAGATGCTGCCAGAGCAGACTTCCGCCGTTGGTGGCGTCGAAGACGTGCGCACCTAATGTTCGGTCCGCCTCCAGCGCGAACAGCGCGGCGGAGAGCACCGGGAAGGCCAGCAGGACGAGCACGCTGGTCATCAGGATGTTCCACGTGAAGATCGGCATCCGGAACATCGTCATGCCGGGGGCGCGCATGCAGACGATCGTGGTGATGAAGTTGACCGATCCCAAGATGGTGCCGAGCCCGCTGAGCGCGAGGCCCATGATCCACATGTCGGCGCCGGCGCCAGGCGACCGCACCGCGTCGTTGAGCGGCGCGTAGGCGGTCCAACCAAATGAAGCAGCACCATCTGGGGTGA
>JACCTY010000171.1 GCA_013812145.1 Geodermatophilaceae bacterium
AGTCGGCCAACCAGTCCTCATGGCCGATCCAGAACAGGGCGCCGGAATCCCGGATGGTAGTGACGATCTCCGCCCCGCTCGGTTGCTGAAGCCCACCGCGGCGCTGGAACCCGACCAGATCCACACCGGCGTGGAGCATCCCTGACCGCTGTTCGGCTTCGGTGAGCCGGTGGGTGAGCACGATTCCCGCCGTCAGGGACTCCACGTGCGCGACCACGTCTCCGGCGAGCAGCGCGAGTGGACCGCCCTCGTCGGTCAGCCAATCCCCGGCGTGCTCGAACAGCTCGCGGATCACCGGATCCTCGAGGGAGACGCCGAGGCGTTCGGCGGCCAGCCGGTCAAGCTCATCGAGGTCGAGGGGGCCGTGGATCTGCGCGGTGTCCCCCAGGGCGCTGAGGATCTGCTCGGTTGTCGGCAGCGGGAGCCGCTCGAGCCGGGCCAGGTATGACTCACGGTCGAGGTCGCCGCCCCGGCTGACCGCGTCCAGCAGCACGGGGGTAATCGCGACGGCGAGCTGGGTCAGCGCCGTCCGGTGATCCATGCCGTCGGCAACCAACCGGTTCGCCGTCTGCCACACCTCGGGTGGATCATCGTCGAGGATCTGCTGGGCCAGCATGACTCTGAGCCGGCCCGTTTCCTCGTCGTCTTCGCTGCCGTGCGCTTGGGTCAGCAGCATGGCTCGGTGGGCGGGATCCTCGGGATCCACGCCCGTGGGAACCTCACCGAAGAGAAACGCGCACTTGTCCGGGTCCACTCATCGACCCTAGAACGCGTCGCTTCATCCTAAAGACCAGCCGGCTGAGGACTCAGCCGCCGGCGAAAGGCGGCAGCACGTCGACGGTCGCGCCGTCACTCAGCCGGTACGCCGGCTCCCGCACACTCACGCCGTCCACCAGGAAGCTCGACGCGGCGAGCACCCGAGACAGTGCGCCCCCGTGGGCCTCAGCCAGGCGGGACAGCAGTTCGTCCACAGTTGACGCACTCACCTGCTCCTGGGCTACGCCGGCGGCCGCCTGTGCGCCCGCGAAGTACCTGACCGTGACCCGCACACCGCTCAACCACCGATAGAGGACATCGGGCGGACCGGCTGCAGGAACGACGGGTCGTCGATGCCGTGGCCGGGCTTCTTGCCCCACATGGCCAGCCGCCACCGATCGGCCAGTTCCTCGTCGGAGACTCCGGAACGCAACGCCGTACGCAGGTCGGACTCCTGGCGAGCGAACAGACAGTTGCGGATCTGCCCATCGGCGGTGAGCCGGGTCCGGTCGCAGGTCCCGCAGAACGCCCGGGTGACCGAGGCGATGACCCCGACCCGGGCCGGTCCGCCGTCGACAAGCCAGGTCTCCGCGGGGCTGGCGCCGCGCTTTACCGGGTCCTCGGACAACTCGAACCGGGTCTGCAGGGAGGCGAGGATCTCATCGGCAGTGATCATGGTCGAGCGGTCCCAGGCATGCTGGGCGTCCAGCGGCATCTGCTCGATGATCCGCAGTTCGTAGCCATGCTGGACGCAGAACTCGAGCAGCGGTACGGCGTCGCCATCGTTGATGCCGCGGAGCAGGACGGCGTTTACCTTGACCGGTGTCAACCCGGCCTCGGCGGCAGCGCGCATCCCGGTGAGAACGTCGGGCAGCCGGTCGCGGCGGGTGATGGTGCGGAACCGCTCGGGGTCGAGGGTGTCCAGTGAGACGTTCACCCGGTCCAGGCCGGCGGCAGCCAAGGCACCGGCGATCCGGGCCAGTCCGATCCCGTTCGTGGTGAGGCTCACCTGCGGCCGGGGACGCAGCGCCGTCGTCGCCGCCACGATGCCGACGACGCCAGGGCGCAGCAGTGGCTCACCGCCGGTGAAGCGGATCTCCTCGACGCCGAGCTGCTCGACGGCGACCCGCATCAGCCGGATCACCTCGTCGTCGGTGAGCACCTCGGGTTTGGGCAGCCAGTCCAGGCCCTCGGCCGGCATGCAGTACGAGCAGCGCAGGTTGCACCGGTCGGTCAGCGACACCCGGAGGTCGGTCGCCACCCGGCCGAAGGTGTCGACCAGGCGGGGCTCGTGCACATCACGGGTATCCACACACCCAACTGTAGTTGCCGCTGCACTGGTCCGTCGTGGGCCGCGGGGAATCTTTCGGTCTGGGTGGTTAACCTCGGAGCGTGTTCGGGCCGTATCGCGAGCTGTTCCGCGTCGACGGTTCCTGGCAGTTCAGCGGCACCGGTTTCGTGGCCCGGCTGCCGATCTCGATGATGGGGATCGGGACGGTGCTGCTCATCTCGCAGACCACCGGCCGTTACGCGCTGGCTGGGGCGGTGGCCGGGACCATCGCGTTGTCGTCAGCGGTGTTCGGCCCCCTCGGGGCCCGCCTCGTGGACCGGTTCGGTCAGGCGCGGATCCTGCGGCCGTTCCTCCTGGTGTACGTCGCTGGTGTGGCCGGGCTGATCCTCGCGGTGCGAACCGAGGCACCGGTCTGGACCTGGTTTCTGGCCGCCGTGGTCAGCGGCGTGCTCCCCCAGTTCGGGGCGCTGGTGCGCGCTCGATGGGCAGCGCTGCTGCCGGCCGGCGCCGCCCGACAGACCGCCTTCGCGTTCGAATCGGTCATCGACGAGGTGGTATTCGTCGCGGGGCCGCCCCTGGTGACGTTCCTGGCGATCGGTGTCAGCCCGGCGGCCGGACTGCTCGCAGCCATGGCATTCGGGCTCATCGGGGGACTGTTGCTTGCTGTACAACGGCGAACCGAACCCGCTGTCACGGGACGGGGCTTGCCGCACCCGGGTTTCCGAGCGGTGATGCGGCCGGGACTCCTTGTCGTCTCGCTCACCATGCTCGGTGCCGGCGCGGTGTTCGGGTCCGTCGAGGTGATCGTCGTGGCGTACGCCGACGCCCAGGACCATCCGGCCTGGGCCGGGGCGATCCTGGCGGTCTATGCCGGGGGAAGCCTGCTCGCGGGCTTGGCCTACGGCGCCCGGCGCTGGCGCCGAGAACTCGCGCCGCGGTTCCTGCTAGCCGCGGTCATCTTCGGGCTGGCCGCGACGCTGCTGCTGGCGGTTAACTCACTGCCGCTGCTCGCCCTTGTGATGTTCGTGTCGGGGTTGTCCATCTCACCGGTGCTGATCGGCGGCACCGCGTTGGTCGAGTCGCTCATGCCGCCGGGGACGCTGACCGAAGGCCTGTCGTGGGTCACGACCGGCCTGATCGTCGGCGTCACAGCGGGGGCGGCCCTGTCCGGGCCGCTGATCGACACCTACGGCGCGCAGCGCGCCCTTGTGCTGCCGGCGATGGCCGGCCTGGTCACCGCGGCGATCGCACTATCCGGGAGCAGGTGGCTCGTCGGCCGAGGCTCAGCCATGCTTGCACGGTGACGCAATTCCCCGACAGTCTGAGCGATCTGCCGCCCGCCGAACGGTTCACCGGACCTGCCGACCTGGCCGACGCCCTGTCCCGGACCGGGTACCTCGCGGACGAGGGGCTGGCCACCGCCGCCTATCTGGCGCTGCGGATGCAGCGTCCCCTGTTCCTCGAGGGAGATGCCGGCGTCGGCAAGACGGCGCTCGCCCAGGCCATGGCGGAGGTCACCGGGGCGCACTTCGTCCGGATGCAGTGCTACGAGGGGCTCGAGGCGAGCCAGGCGCTGTACGACTGGGACTTCCCCCGCCAGATGCTGCACCTGCGGGCCGCCGAGGCGGCCGGGGTGCACGACGCCGAGGAGCTGGAGCGAGGGCTGTACGACCGCCGTTTCCTGCTGGCACGGCCACTGCTCGCCGCCATCGAGCAGTCGCCGTCGGTGCTGCTGGTCGACGAGATCGACCGCGCGGACGACGAGTTCGAGGCGTTCCTGTTGGAGATCCTGTCGGACAACGCGGTCACGATCCCCGAGCTCGGCCGGATAGTCGCCGACATCCCCCCGCTGGTAGTCCTGACGTCGAACCGGACCCGCGAGGTGCACGACGCCCTCAAGCGCCGCTGCCTGTACCACTGGGTCGAGCATCCGTCGTACGAGCGCGAGGTGGCGATCCTGCGCACGAGGTTGCCGCAGATCACCGCCAAACTCGCCGAGGACGTCGCCCGCGCCACCGGGAAGCTGCGCTCGCTCGACCTGGTCAAGCCACCCGGCGTGGCCGAGGCGATGGACTGGGCCACCGCCTTGCATGTGCTGGGCGCGCGCGAACTCGACCCGGACCGCGCCGCAGCGACCCTCGGGGCGGTGCTGAAGTATCGCGAAGACGCCGACCGGCTGCACTCGATGACACTGACGGCCATGTTCGGCACCTGAGGCACCATGGCGGACAACCGTGATGTCGTCGAGACCATGCTGGTCTTCGCCAGGACCTTGCGCGTCGCCGGCCTCGAGGCCGGACCGGACCGGGTCCAGGCGATGGTGGCCGCGCTCGGCGAGCTCGATGTCATGGAGCCGAGCGAGGTCTACTGGGCCGGCCGGTTCACCCTGTGCGCCGGTCCGGACGACCTCGAGCGGTACGACGCCGCGTTCAACGCCTTCTTCGGTGGCGAGACTCCGCGGCCCGGCGGCCGAGCACCCCGGCAGGAGCGCGTCGTGCAGTCGGCCCCGCTGGACCTCGACCCTTCTGGGTCCGGTGCCGTGCCGGAAGACCAGGCGTCAGAGGAGCACGCCATGGCAAGTGGCGGCGAGGTGCTGCGGCACAGGGACATCGCCCAGCTGTCCCCGGCCGAGCGCGAGCAGTTGCGGCTGCTCTTCGGCCTGCTGTCGGTCCGGCCGCCGACCCGGCCGTCGCGTCGGCACACCCGCTCGCACCGCGGTCCGGTCGACGTGCCACGAACCGTGCGGCGGGTCCTGCGCAACGGCGGCGAGATCCGCCGGCTGGCCCGCCACAAGCAGCGGACGAAACCGCGGCGGCTGGTCCTGCTGATCGACGTCAGCGGCTCCATGGGCCCGTACGCCGACGCCATCCTGCGCTTTGGGCACGTCGCCGTACGCCGGGCTCCGGCGTCCACGGAGGTCTTCACGGTGGGCACCCGGCTGACCCGGGTGACCCGCGAACTGCGCCAGCGCGACCCGGACCGGGCGCTGGCGGCCAGCGGCGCCGCTATCCCGGACTGGAGCGGGGGGACCCGCCTCGGCGAGGTGCTCAAGGCGTTCCTGGACCGGTGGGGGCAGCGGGGGACCGCCCGGCGGGCAATCGTCGTGATCTTCTCCGACGGCTGGGAACGTGGTGACTGCGCATTGCTCGGTGAGCAGATGCTGCGGCTGTCACGGCTGGCGCATGCGGTGATCTGGGTGAACCCGCACAAGGGGCGGGCGGGCTACGAGCCGCTGACCGGTGGAATGCAGGCGGCGCTGCCGCACGTTTCGAGGTTCGTCGCCGGGCACAGCCTGGCCGCGTTTCAGGAACTCGTGAAGGAGATGGCCGATGCGTGAGCGTGATGTATGCGTGAGGTGATGTCAGACCTGCTCCGCTGGTGGGAGGAGGGTCAGACCGTGGGCGTCGGCACGGTTGTCGCGACCTGGCGCTCGGCTCCCCGGCCGGCCGGCGCCTCGATGCTGGTCGCCGGTGACGGCACCGCCGTGGGTAGCGTCTCGGGCGGCTGCGTGGAGGGCGCCGTCTACGAACTCGCGCAGACCGTTGTCGAGGACGGCACCCCGGTCCTGCAGCGTTACGGCGTCTCCGACGACGACGCGTTCAC
>JACCTY010000135.1 GCA_013812145.1 Geodermatophilaceae bacterium
ATCACCGAGGATGCCGGCGGCTCCTATTGCCGCGGCGACGCGGTCGAGGTGCTGCGGGCCTCGCCCGACCGGGTCGCCGCACCCTGCCCGTGGTCTGGTCCCGGCCGCTGCGGCGGGTGCGACTTCCAGCACGTGTCGCCCGCATCGCAGCGTTCGCTCAAGGCGTTCGTCGTGCGGGAGCAGCTGGACCGCCTCGCTGGGCTGGCTGATGTCGACGTCGTCGTCGAGGAACTGCCCGGCGGACCGCTCGGGTGGCGCACCCGGATGCAGTTCGCGGTGGATCGCCGGGGCCGGGTGGGGCTGCGGCGGCACCGTTCGCACTCGGTGGTAGCGGTGACGGACTGCCTCATCGCCCACCCGACGCTGGACGTCGGGTCCGTGCTCGCTCGCCGCTGGCCCGGCGCCCGTGGCGTGGAACTGGTCCGCTCCCTGGACCGGGTGCGCTCCGTGCGGCGGCACGGCCAGTACGGGTCGTCGCTCGTGGAGGGGCCGCGGCGCGGCCACGAGCACGCCGCCGGTCGGGACTGGCAGGTCGGCGCCGGCGCGTTCTGGCAGGTGCATCCCGCGGCCGCCGACGTGCTCTCGGCCTGCGTGCTCGAGCTGCTCGCCCCGCTGGCCGGTGAGCGCTGTCTGGATCTGTACGGCGGGGTGGGGCTGTACGCCGGCGTGCTGGCCGCGGCGGTAGGGGCTGACGGCTCCGTGCTGTGCGTCGAGGGTGATGCGGCGGCCGCTTCGGATGCGACCGCCAATGTTGCCGCTACGCCGTGGGCGTCGGTGCGGCGGGCAGCGGTCGACGGTGCGCTCGTCGTCGGGCTACCGGCGTACGACCTGGCGGTGCTCGACCCGCCGCGAGCTGGGGCCGGGCGTGACGTGTGCGAGGCGTTGGCGGCCGGTCCGGCCAGGGCGATCGCCTACGTGGCCTGCGACCCCGCAGCGCTGGCGCGTGACGTGCGGACGTTCACCGGGGCTGGCTGGCGACTGGAGCGGCTGCGCGCCTTTGACCTCTTCCCGATGACTCATCATGTGGAGTGCGTGGCACTGCTCACCCCCGCGGCTCGGGTGGCGGACGGGCGGGGATGAGCCGAGATCAACTCCCCCCGGGGTGGCCGGCGGCGGTCCGCCCGCCGGGTACGCCGGAGTGGGAGCGCACAGCCGTGGCGTGGCTGCTCGAACTGGTGCCGCCGGACTACCGGGCCTACGAGGTACTGCGCAAGTACCCGGTGTTGCTGGCGCGGTTCGCGGCCGACCATGTCGGGGCGGGGCTGGAGTCGGCCCGGGGTGGCTGGCGGACGCTGCGCGCGGAACTGGCCGACACGCTGCCGCCGGAGGCGATCGAGGCGGCGATGAGCGCTTACGAGCGGGAAGGCAGCCGGCTTGCCGAGGCCCAACGCGGAGTGCGGCTCGTGGCCGCCGCGCTCGTCGGCCACCGCTGGGTGCCCCGCCTGTGACCCGGCCGGCCGCGCTCCAGCCGCCACCTATGACGTTGCCCCCCAGGACGTCGACACGCCGGTGCCCTGACGGTGTGTCGCGGGGCCCAGGGGCAAAGTGGAAAGACTATGCCGCTGCAGAACCGGGTGACGCCTTTCAGCGAGCTGGTCGCCGATCCCGCCCGCGGCCTGGTGTACGGCAACCGCGGCTGCCTGCACGACTCCGTTGGTCGGATCCGCCGGCATCACAACGGCCGACGGTGGATCGCCTGCCGGTTGACGTTCCGGGGTTGGCATCGAGCGCCGTTGCTGCAGCCGGGGCGGTTCACCGAGCTGTTCTTCCTCGACGAGGCAACGGCGTTCGCCGCGGGCCACCGGCCCTGTGCCCTGTGCCGCCGCGATGACTACGTCCGCTTCGGTGCGATCTGGGTCGAGCTGCACGGGGGCGAGGCCGGGGCGGACGCGATCGACGCCCGGCTGCACGCCGAGCGCCGCGACGGTCCCGGCCAACGACGGCACCCGGCCCCGTTCGAGGAGCTACCCGACGGGGCGTTTGTCGTGCTGGACGATCAGCCGTGGCTGGTCCACGGATGGTCACTACTGCGTTGGACGGCCGCCGGCTACGCCGACCGGGCGCCCCGCCCGCTCCGTGGACAGGCGACGGTGATCACCCCGCCGTCGCTCCTCGTGGTGCTCGCCAGCGGCTGGCACTCCGCCGTACCGCTCCTGCACCAGACCGCTCAACTCCACGGCGACCAGGGCCGCTCCTGAGGCTCGCCGTCGACGAAGGTCTCGACGCGCTCGTCGAAGAAGCACACCAGATCGGTGATCTGGGCGGAGTCCGGCAGCGGCTGCTCGTAGGTCCACGCGATGTCCTGACCGCCGAAGCTCCAGTAACTGGCCTCGCCCTTATACGCGCAGAGTGTTCGGGTCTCGCTGGGCTGGAGCAGGTCGAGCCGGACGTCCTCGCGCGGCAGGTAGCTGCGGACCGGGAGGCCGGTCTCGAACAGCAGCCTGGATCGCCGGCTGTCGGCGAGCACCGTCCCGTCCACCTCGATCCGGACCGGCCGCGAACTCTGCCGGATGTCGATCCGGCTGAACGGGTCGCGCGGGTGCGAGACGATCTGCTCGTCCTCCTCGTACCACTGGTCCAGGGCGTCGAAGTCGAGCACGACGTATCCGGCCAGGTCCGGGTCGGCCGGACGGAACGCGGCGGCCGGCAACTCCCGACCCCCGGCGCGGATCGTGAGCACGTCGCCATCGGTGGTGTGGTAGTCGAATCGGCCGGGCGTCACGATCCGGGTCCCGTCCGGGAGGGAGACGAAACCGGGCTCCTCGCCGGCGAAGTCCGGCGCCGGCACCAGGTCGGCATCCACGTCCTCCTCCGGTACGGCGTAGTACGGGACCACTCGCCCCGGTTCCCACACCAGCCGTGCCCGCGACGTCGACACCACAGTGCGCCCGCCGACCTGGGCGCTGACCCGTTTCGCGGTCGGCTCCCATCGCAGCTCACCGACGTTGCGCAGGAGGCTGTGACCCAATCGCAGTGCCATGGCGGTCATGGTCCCCGGCTCGTGGATCAGGCGTCAATGTCACATCGGCCACCCGCGTGCTGACCGGCCCGAGGGAATGTCGGCGACTAGAGTGGAACCTCGCCGCACGATCGCCTGGGCCGGAAAGGACGCCGTACCACCGTGACGCTGCTGTCCTCGTTGAGCGGCCCCGACGATCTCCGCGCCCTGGACGCGGGAGTGCTTCCGCAGCTGGCTGCGGAGGTCCGTGACTTCCTGGTCCGCAAGGTCGCCGTCACCGGAGGGCACCTCGGTCCCAATCTCGGCGTCGTCGAGCTGACCATCGCAGTGCACCGGGTCTTCGAATCGCCGATCGAGCCGATCGTGTTCGACACCGGCCACCAGTCCTACGTGCACAAGATCCTGACCGGGCGGCAGCGCGGCTTCGACACGCTGAAACGCGAGGGCGGGCTCTCCGGCTACCCGAACCGGGCCGAGTCCGAGCACGACTGGGTGGAGAACTCGCACGCCTCGACCGCGCTGTCCTACGCCGACGGACTGGCCAAGGCCTTCGCCGTACGCCGGGAAGCCCGCCCGGTGGTCGCTGTCGTCGGGGACGGGGCGCTGACCGGCGGGATGGCCTGGGAGGCGTTGAACAACATCGCCGCCGCCAAGGACCGGCAGGTCGTCGTCGTCGTCAACGACAACGGCCGGTCCTACTCACCGACCATCGGCGGGGTGGCCGACCGGCTCGCGACGCTGCGGCTGCGGCCGGGCTACGAGCAGGTCCTCGACGTCGTCAAGGACGCCCTTGCCCGTACGCCGCTCGTCGGCCCGCCCCTGTACGACGCGCTGCACGGCATCAAGCGGGGACTCAAGGATGTCGTCGCCCCGCAGGGCATGTTCGAAGATCTCGGCTTGAAGTACGTCGGGCCGGTGGACGGTCACGACATCGCCGCGCTGGACAAGGCGCTGCGTCTCGCCCGCGCGTTCGGCGGGCCGGTGATCGTGCACTGCGTCACGCGCAAGGGCTTCGGGTACCCGCCGGCGGAGACCGACATCGAGGACTGCTGGCACTCCACCGACGCCTTCGACCCCGACGTCGGCTCGCTGCTGGCCACCAAGGGGACCGGCTGGACGGACGCCTTCTCCGAGGAGATGGTCCGGCTCGGCTCCGAACGTTCCGACGTCGTCGCGGTCACGGCGGCCATGCTGTTCCCGACCGGTCTGGCGGCGTTTTCCGAGCAGTACCCCGACCGCTGCTTCGACGTCGGCATCGCCGAGCAGCACGCGGTGACGTCGGCGGCCGGGCTGGCGATGGGCGGCATGCATCCCGTGGTCGCCGTCTACTCGACGTTCCTCAATCGCGCGTTCGACCAGCTGCTCCTCGACGTCGCCATGCACAGGCTGCCGGTGACGTTCGTGCTGGACCGGGCCGGCGTGACCGGTCCGGACGGAGCCTCGCACCACGGCATGTGGGACCTGTCGCTGCTCGGCATCGTCCCGGGTATCCGGGTGGCCGCTCCACGGGACGAAGTGCGACTGCGCGAGCAACTGCGCAAGGCGGTGTCGGTGGCCGACGGGCCGACCGCGGTGCGCTTCCCCAAGGGCACCGTGGCACCGGAGGTGCCTGCCGTGGAACGCCTCGACGGCGTAGATGTCCTCCGCCGCGGTGCGCGGCCGGAGGTGTTGCTCGTCTCGGTCGGGGCGTGCGCGGCGATGGCGCTGGAGGTGGCCGACCGGGTCAGCGGTCAGGGCATCGACGTCACGGTGGTCGACCCCTGTTGGGTGCTCCCGATCAACCCGGCGCTGCGCGATCTGGCCGCCGGACACCGGCTCGTCGTCACCGTCGAGGACGGGGCACGGCATGGCGGTGTCGGATCGGCGCTGTCACAGGAGCTGCGTTCGAACGGCATCGACGTACCGGTCCGAGACGTCGCCCTCCCGCAGCGCTTCCTCGACCACGGCAGCCGGCCGGAAGTGCTCGCCCGGCATGGGTTGACCAGCCAGGACGTCGCGCGGCAGGTGATCGAGTGGGCCTCCCGGATCGTCGAGCACGCCGACCAGCCCGTGATCGACTCGGTCTGACACCTCGATGCGGGTCTTGATCGTCGAGGACGAGCACCAGCTCGCCGACGCTGTAGCTCGGGGCCTGCGCCGCGAAGGCATGGCAGTCGACGTGGCCTACGACGGCCTGGCCGGCCACGAAAAGGCGACGATCACGCAGTACGACGTGATCGTGCTGGACCGCGACCTGCCCGGCATGAGCGGCGACGAGATGTGCCGTCAACTGGCCGCCGAGGAGACCCTGACCCGGGTCATCATGCTGACCGCGAGCAGCGGGGTTGCCGACCGGGTCGCCGGGCTGTCACTCGGCGCCGACGACTACCTGGCCAAGCCGTTCGCGTTCGCCGAGTTGGTGGCCCGGATCCGGGCGCTGGGCCGGCGGGCGACCCCGGCCGCACCGCCCCTGCTGACCGCCGGCAATGTCGCCCTCGACCCCGCGCGGCGGGTGGTCGAGCGCGCCGGACGGCCGGTGCAGCTGACCCGCAAAGAGTTCGGCGTACTGGAGGTTCTGCTCGGCGCCGACGGTGCGGTCGTCTCCAGCGAGGAGTTGTTGGAGCGGGTGTGGGACGAGAACGCCGACCCGTTCACCACCACGGTCCGGGTCACGATGATGACGCTGCGCAAGAAGCTCGGTGACCCACCGCTGATCCACACCGTCGTGGGCGCGGGCTACCGGCTGGTCGCCTGAGCGCCGACGGTGCGGCGAACCCGGCTCTCGCTGCGCTGGCGGTTGGCGCTGCTGTACGGCGGGCTGCTCGCCGTCGTCTCGGCAGTCCTGTTGGCGCTCGCGGTCTGGCTGGTCGACCGGGCCATCGCCGCCACGGCCGGCTTCGCGCCAGGCACGCTGGTCCGGGTCCGCACGTCGACGGGGGAGGACGTCATCGTCCGAGCCGAGGACATGCAGGTGGCGATGCGCGACCAGGCCGCCGAGACGCTCCTGCGCACCGGTGGCCTGATCTTCGCTCTCGTCGTCCTGGCCGGCGCGGCGCTCGGGTACGTCGTGGCGGCGCGGGCACTGCGGCCGGTAGCCCAGATCACCGATACCGCCCGCCGACTGTCGACCGAGACGCTGACCGCCCGGATCGAGCTGATCGGGCCGCGGGATGAGCTGTGGCAGCTGGCCGCCACGTTCGACGACATGCTCGCCCGGTTGAACCGGGCCTTCGACAGCCAGCGGCGGTTCGTCGCCAACGCCAGCCACGAGCTGCGGACACCGCTGGCGGTGATGCGGACCGAAGTGGACGTCGCGCTGGCCGATCCGGACGCCGACGCCGACGAGCTCAGGGCGATGGGGGAGCGGGTTCGCGCCGCTACCGAACGGGCCGACCATCTGGTCGACTCGCTGCTGCTGCTGGCGCGTACCGAGGCGCAGGCCGGCTCCGGCCTGGGCGTCGGTGCGGCGACGGACCTCGCGGGCGCCGTACCACCTGCGTTGTCCGCGCTGGCCGAGCAGATTCGGGCCGGCGGCCTCCGCGTCGACACCGAGTTGCGGCCGGCAATGACAGTCGGCGACCCCCGACTGCTGGAGCGAATGGTCGGCAACCTGGTCGAGAACGCGGTCCGGCACAACATCGACGGCGGTTGGCTGCGCGTGCAAACCCTGACCGGCGGTGCGGGCGCGGAGCTGTGCGTGGACAACAGCGGTCCGATCGTCGACCGGCTCACGGCGGGGCAGCTCTTCGATCCGTTCCGCCGGGGCGACGCGGCCAGGGCCAGCGGTCGTGGGGCAGGCTTGGGCTTGTCCATCGTGTCCGCGGTGGTAGCCGCACATCACGGCTTGGTCCACGCCGAACCCCGCGAGGGCGGCGGCCTGCGGGTCGAGGTGCGCCTGCCGAGCGAGTGAGGATTTCGAATGATCATTGAGATTCAGTGCCTGCCCAGTCCCGCGGGGACACCCGACGACCCGCACGCCCACATCGAGGCGGCGATCGCCGTCATCCAGGAATCGGGCGTGCACTTCGAGGTGGGACCGCTCGGTACGACGTTCGAGGGCGAACCCGACGAGCTGTGGCCGTTGCTGCGCCGCGTGCACGAGGCGGTGCTGACGGCCGGCGCGTCCAGCGCTGTCTCGGTGGTCAAGATTGCGCAGGGCAGCACTGGGACCCGGACCATGGACTCGCTGACGAGCAAGTTCCGTTGACCTGTATCGAGTCTTGCGTATATAACACAAGGCGTATACGGTAGCTGCGTGGACGTCTTCACCGCCGTGGCCGACCCGACCCGGCGTCGGCTGATGGAGCTGCTCGCCGACGGCGACCGACCGGCGGGCGAGCTGGTCGACGCGGTCGCGACGCTGAGCCAGCCCGCGGTCTCCCGGCACCTACGGGTGTTGCGGGAGGCGGGACTGGTCAGTTCCACGGCCATCGGACAGCAGCGTCGCTACCGACTCGAGCGGGCCGGCTTCCAGGAGTTCCAGGCCTGGCTCGACCGCTACCGCCCGTTCTGGGGCTCGGCGCTGGATTCCCTCGTCGAGCACCTCGTAGCCTCACCCATCGACCCGTCTGGAGAACCTCATGACCACTGACACGACCGAATCCGTCCAGGGCCTGGCGACCGTGCTGCGCAACGGCGACCTGGTCACCCTGCGTTTCCAGCGGCAGCTGCCGACCGGTCTGGAGGACGCGTGGGCCGCGCTCACCGACGCCGGGCGGCTGCGGCAGTGGTTCATGCCGACGACGATCGAGCCCCGTTTCGGCGGCACCGTGCACGTCGACGGCGGCAGTGACGGCGGCGCCCACGGCACCGTGACCGCGTGGGAGCCGCCGCGGCTGCTCGCCTACACCTGGCAGTGGGTCGGCGACGAGGGCACGGAGCGGCAGACCGAGGTCCGCTGGGAACTCACCGAGGCCGCTACCGGCAGCCTGCTCGTCTTCACCCATGCCGGGCTGGAGCCGGGCTGGACCGCCAGTTACGGAGCCGGCTGGCACGGCTTCCTCGACGCCCTCGCCGATGCCGGCGTGAACGCCGCACAGGCGGAGTCCGCGGTGCGACCGGCGTACGACGCCGCGTTCGGCTCGCTGCTGTCCTGACTCACCGCGCGCGTTCGGTAATGGACCCGGCTCACCCGCTGCGGTTGGATGGCTCCGATGAGACTGCATGTGATCGTGGGCCCGGCCCGGCAGCTGCTCAGCACGTGCCTGTTGGTCGTGGTCGCGGCGGGCTGCGGCGGAACCGAGGCCGGCCAGGGCAGCTATTTCGGGGCGGGCACGACCACGGCCCCGACAACCGAATCCGCGCCCGAGTCGGAGACCGAGTCGACCAGCGCACAACCCCCGCCGACGGCGGCTTCGACGGAAAGCACATCGGCCGCCCCGACTTCGGCCGTTCCGACGACGGCGAGCCCGACCGGCACGCCACCGCCGCCATCGGACGAGCTCAGCGAGCAGGGCTGGGTGGTTGGGTCCGTCGAGTTGAGGAGGAGCGCCTTCGACAGCTTCGAAGGCGATGCGCAGATCACGAACACCGCAGACACCGAACGGACTGCCCTGTTCGCGATCACACTCTTCGTCGGCGAGGACCTCGTCGCCTCCCTCATCGCCAGCGTCACCGCGGTCCCGGCAGGTGGAACTGTGACGGCGCCGTTGATCGGCTTCGACCCGTACGTCGAAGGGCCGTACAGCATCGACCTCGAAGTGTCGTTCACTACCTAGCCGGGCAGGCTGGCGACCCCCTGGTCGAGGAAGCGCCGTCCGGTTACCTTCTCCGCGACACCGGTGCGGTCGAGGTACGCCGTTATGCCGCCGTTCCAGAACGCCCAGCCGCCGCCGAGCAGCAGGCACAGGTCGACGTCCTGCGGGGCGGCGACGACACCGTCGTCGAGCAGGATCCGAATCTCCTCGGCCAACGCCGATCGCGCGCGGTCCAGCACCTCGGCCTCGCTCAACGGCCGTGCGCCCTGCGGCCACAGCGCCGCGACTTCCGGGTCGACCGAGGGCTGGCCGTCGGCCCCCCACGTGTAGACACCTGGCTTGCCCGCGGCGACGAGCGCCCGCAGCCCGGCCGAGACACCGAAGCGCTCCGGGAAAGCCGCGTGCAGGGACTCCGCCGTATGCAGGGCGACGGCCGGTCCCACCAACTGCAGCAGGATGAACGGTGACATCGGCAGGCCGAGTTCGCCGACCGCCCGATCGGCCAGCGCGAACGGCGTACCGTCGTCGACCGCGCCGATGACCTCCCCGAGCGCCCGCGTGACGAGCCGGTTGAACACGAACGCCGGTGCATCCTTCACCAGCACGCAGGACTTGCGCAGCATCTTCCCGACCGCGAACGCGGTTGCCAGCGTGGAATCGTCGGTAGCCTCGCCCCGGACCACCTCCAGCAGCGGGAGAACGGCGACCGGGTTGAAGAAGTGCAAGCCAACGACCCGCTCGGGATGCTTCAGTTCCCCGGCCATCTCGGTCACCGACAACGACGACGTGTTCGTGGCGAGCACGCACTCCGCTGACACGAAAGCTTCGAGGCCGGCGAACACTTCCTTTTTGATCGCCATCTCCTCGAAGACCGCTTCGATCACGAAGTCGGCGTCGGCGAACTCTTCCTTGCTCAGCGAACCCTTCACCAGCCCGCGCAGCCGGTTCGCCTTGTCCTTGGTGATTCGGCGCTTCTGCAGCAGCTTGTCGATCTCCGAGTGGACGTAACCGACGCCCTTGTCGACCCGGGCCTGATCGATGTCGGTCAGGATGACCTGCACCTCGAGCCGTTGGACGAAGAGCAACCCGAGCTGGCTGGCCATCAGACCGGCACCGACGATCCCGACCTTGGTGACCGCCCTGGCCAACGAAGGGGGTGGGGCGCCGGCCGGACGCTTGGCCCGCTTCTGCACGAGGTCGAAGGAGTACAGACCGGCCCGGAGCTCCTCGCTCATCAGCAGGTCGGCCAGCGCCTGCTCCTCGGCCGCCGCACCGGCCGGGAAATCGGCGGTCTCGGCCAGCCGCATCAGTTCCAGTGCGCGGTACGGCGCGGGCGCGTGGCCACCGCTCTTCATGTCGGCGATCGCCGTGCCGCGGGCCAAGGCGGCTGCCCACGCGTCACCGCGGTCGATTTCCGGGCGGGTCACGGTCAATGCGCCGTCGACGACCGAGCCCAGCCAGCGAAGCGACTCCTCGATGAAGTCGGCCGGGGAGAATATCACGTCGGCGATCCCGAAGTTCAGCGCCTGCTTCGGCTTCAGCATGCGGTTCTGGTTCAGCGCGTTCTCGATGATGACGGTGACGGCCTTGTCCGCCCCGATCAGGTTCGGCAGCAGCTGGGTCCCGCCCCATCCAGGCACCAGCCCCAGGAAGCACTCCGGCAGCGCGATCGCCCCGGCCCCCCCGGACAGCGTGCGGAAGTGGCAGTGCAGCGCCAGTTCCAAGCCGCCGCCCATCGCGGCGCCGTTGACCAACGCGAACGTGGGGATGGTCGAGTCCTTGAACCGGCGGAACACCCGGTGGCCCAGCGCGCCCACCTCCACGGCCTGTTCGCGGGTCGTGATCTGCGGTACGCCGGACAGATCCGCACCTACGGCGAAGATGAACGGCTTACCGGTCACCGCGATTGCGCGAACCGTCGGCGTGCGGGCCTCGATCTCGTCGAACGCACCGTCCAAGGAGGACAGTCCGGCCAGGCCGAACGTGGAAGGCCGGGTGTGGTCCAGCCCGTTGTCCAGCGTGATCAGCGCGACGTCACCGGGCAGGCCAGGTACGGCGACGTACCGGACCAGGGCCCGGGTCACGACCTCCGCACTCACGAGGTAGCCCCGTCGTACGCCGGGTTCTCCCAGATCACGCTGCCGCCCATGCCGATGCCGATGCACATCGCGGTCAGGCCGTAGCGGACGTCGGGCCGCTCGGCGAAGTGCCGCGCCAGCTGCGTCATCAGCCGTACGCCGGAACTGGCCAGTGGATGCCCGACGGCGATCGCCCCGCCCCAGGGGTTCACCCGAGGGTCGTCGTCGGCGATCCCGAAGTGGTCGAGGAACGCGAGCACCTGGACCGCGAACGCCTCGTTCAGCTCGAAGAGCCCGATGTCCTCAATGGACAGTCCGGTGTTCCGCAGCGCCTTCTCAGTCGAGGGCACCGGACCGACGCCCATCACTTCGGGTTCGACCCCGACGAAGCCGTAGCCGACCAACCGCATCGCCCGGGGCAGGCCGAGTTCCTCGGCGACGTCCTCCGCTGCCAGGATGCAGCCGGTGGCGCCGTCGTTCAGCCCGGCGGCGTTTCCGGCGGTCACCCGGCCGTGCGGGCGGAACGGCGTCTTGAGCGTCGCCAGGTCGGTGACCGACGTTCCGGGGCGGGGAGGCTCGTCGGCGGTGGCCAGCCCGTAGCCGCGCGTGGCGGACCGGGTGGCGATTGAGACCAGGTCGGCGTCGATCTTGCCCGCTGCCAGCGCCCCGTTGTACTTGGCCTGGCTCGCGGCGGCGAAGGCGTCGGCGCGGTCCTTGGTGATCGACAGGTAGCGGTCGTGCAGGTTCTCCGCGGTCTGCCCCATGACGAGCGCCGAGGCATCCACCAGCCGCTCGGAGAGGAACCGGGGATTGGGGTCCACCCCCTCGCCCATCGGATGCCGGCCCATGTGTTCCACGCCGCCGGCGATCGCCACGTCGTAGGCACCGAAGGCGATGCCGCTGCTCACCGTCGTCACCGCGGTCATGGCACCGGCGCACATCCGGTCGATCGCGAAGCCCGGCACCGTGTTCGGCAGCCCAGCCAGCAGGGCCGCTGTCCGCCCGATCGTCAGTCCCTGGTCGCCGATCTGCGTCGTCGCCGCGATCGCCACCTCGTCGACCCGGTACGGCGGCAGCTCGGGGTGCCGGCGCAGCAGTTCGCGGATGACCCGGACGATCAGGTCGTCGGCGCGGGTCTCGGCGTACAGGCCGGTGGGTCCCGCCTTGCCGAAAGGGGTCCGGACGCCGTCGACGAATACGACGTCACGCAGGATTCGAGCGGTATGATCGCGCGCCGCAGAGGGTGCTGCCATGAGCGGAAACCCTAGACGATGTTACCGACGAGTAACCAAGTCAGCGAACGCGGCCGTCGGTGGTCTTGACGGCGGCGCCAGCCTTGGTGATGGTGACCTCATCGACGCCCAGCCGGCGCATGGACTCCTGAAGCTGGCGCACTGAGGCTGCCGTGGCGCGAACAAGAGGTCGCTCTCTGGTCGAACGCCGGACGATGGCCTTCAGATCGGGGCTCATGTCCACCTCCTCGCGGCTCGGACCGAATGCCTCTTCATGGTACTCCTCACCTAACTTGATGCAGCAGATTTTGGGCGGCCGAGTCAAGCACCCGATGGACATCATCAGCATCGAGCCGGTCGAGGCTGCCGGCCGGCCCGTCGAGTGCGACACATCCGACCGTCCTGGTCCTCGAGCCGGTGTCATCGAGGATCGGCGCGGCCACGACCACGTCGTACTTGTCTCGCACATCCAGGAACTCCGCGTACGTGAGGCCGAGCTTCGCCTCCGGGGGGGCGACGGTGTTCCACTCGTGCTCGCTGCACGGCCAGATGGCCTCATAGATCATCCGTAGGTCCCTGGCCACCACCTGCTGCCGCGTGACGCAACGGCCGATGACGCCTTTGCCCGGCGCCCAGGTAACACCCGAGGCGACCGGTCGCATCTGCGCGCGGACCCGGTGGATGTGGGCCAGCCGTTGCCGCCTCGGCGCCCACCAGATGCGCTGGACCCGGTACGCCGCGACGCCGAGGCTTCGGTAGTCCAATCCGGTTGCATCGACGATCGCCCAGAGGGCTCCGGTCAGTATCACGTTGGCGAACTCCCGCCGGGCGCCGAGCTGCCGTGCCTGGAACTCGGCGATCGCGCTGCCCGTGGTCGAGCCGGCCGCCAGCACAGCAGCGCAGACAATGAGGCTGACGACGACGGTGTCCGACGGCGCCCAGACCTCGGCGCCCTGCAGCGCGAGACCGACTCCGACCGCAGCCGCCACCGCGGCAACCAGGGCCTTGACCAGCAGTCGCGTCACCGCTCACTCCGCCTCCGTTCCGGTTCTCGACGTCCTGCGATGGACGGTAGCGGCGGGGCACGACAGTTCAGACCGGGTCCAGGGCGGTGCTGAGCAGGCCCGCGGTGAGTTCGATCTGCCACGCACGGGCGCCGCCCGCTGCCAGCACCGCGGCGACGGACTGCTCGCTGTGGTCGGTCGGAGGTTCCCATGCCAGCCGGCGTACGAGGTCAGGGGTGAGCAGGTTCTCCACCGGAACCTGCACCTGCTCGGACAGCGCCGTGAGCCCGGCGCGGGCAGCTGCCAGCCGGGCGGCCGCTCGAGGTTCGCGCTCCGCCCAGCGCGACGGGGGAGGGGGCGCATCGGAGATCAAGCTGATCGTGGGCAGCTGCTCGACCGGCAGGTCGCGCGCCTGCTGCAGGGCGCCGAACCAGGTGCCGGTCAGCCGCCGGTTCGCCCGACCGGAGAAGATCCGGACATCCAGGAGGTCCGCCGGCGTCTTGGGCTCGGCGTGGGCGGCGGCGACGATGGCCGCGTCCGGCAGAATCCGACCCGGGGCGATGTCGCGGCGGCGAGCAATCCTGTCCCGGACCTGCCACAGCTCCCGTACGGCGGCCAGCTGCCGGCGAGAGCGCAGCTTGTGGATCCCCGACGTACGCCGCCATGGATCGATCCGGGGCAGCGCGGGCGCGGCGGCCACGAGGGCGGCGCACTCTTGCGCGGCCCAGTCCTGCTTGCCCTGCGAGGTCAGTACGGCCTCCAAGGCGTCGCGCAGTTCGATCAGGACCTCGACGTCCAGAGCCGCGTACGTCAGCCACTCGCGGGGTAGCGGTCGGGTGCTCCAGTCCGCAGCGGAGTGCCCCTTCTCCAGGTGCAGCCCGAGAACCCGGTTGACGATAGCGCCGAGGCCCACCCGATCGAACCCGACCAGCCGGCCGGCCAGTTCGGTGTCGAACAGCCTGCGAGGACGCATCCCCACCTCGGCGAGGCAGGGCAGGTCCTGGTTGGCCGCATGCAGGACCCACTCGATGTCCTGGAGCACCGCCCCGACACTGGACAGGTCGGGTAAGGCGATCGGGTCGATCAACGCCGTACCGGCGCCGTCCCGGCGGATCTGCACGAGGTAGGCCCGTTGGCTGTAGCGGTAGCCCGACGCCCGCTCGGCGTCGATTGCCACCGGTCCCGTTCCGGCCGCCAGCCGCTTGCACAGCTGCGCCAATTCGGCGGTCGTCGTCAGGGGCTGCGGTGTCCCCTCGCGAGGAGCCAGCAGGACGACCTCCGGCGCGTCCTTACCCTGCTCAGCGGGTCCCGCGGCCGAACTCACGCCTTCGACAGTAGGGGGGACCTCACCCAACTAGGCCAGCACCGGTCCGGGTGCGAGGACGCTGACACCGGGTGGAGGTAGTCCGGCCGCGGCGGACAGTACGTCGACCCAGGCCCGGACGTGGGGGACAAGATCGGTCTCCAGCGGCGTCCACGACGCGCGAAGTTCGATGTCGATGCTCGTCTCCGGCCCGGCGATGTCCCCGAACCGTGTGGACGCGGTCTGTGTCACGGTCCCCCCCACAGCGGTGTAGCGCGCGCCGTAGGACTCCAGCGCGTCGACCAGCCAGCTCCAGCCCACCCCCGCCAGCAACGGATCCGCGGCCATCTCCCGGTCGAGGTCGGCGGTGACGTAGCTGACCAGCCGCAGCGTCCCGTCCCAGGCCTCGTGTCCGGCCGGGTCGTGCAACAGGACGAGCCTGCCGGTGGCGATCTCCTCACCGTCGCAGACGACCTCGGCCCCCAGGGCGTAGGACCACGGGGCCAGTCGGTCCGGCGGCCGGATCGGCTCCAGCTGGACTTCTGGACGTACCGGTACGGCGCTGAGGCTCGCGACTGCCGCGCTGAACTCGTGCGGTGCACTCTCGACCAGCTCGCGCTCGCTCACGTCCCGGAGCCTAGGTCGCGCCCGGCCGGAGGGCAGGACGGCGCGCCGTCGGCTCCCGCCGAGAGCCGGCTCCGTTTGGCCGCGTCATCATCGCGCCTATGAGCGCGGCGCTGCGCCCTGTTGTCCAGTGTCCTCTGGGGAACCGCCGACCATTTCGGGGGCGTGCTGTCCCGCACCCGGGCGGCGATCCAGGTCGTCGCGCCCATCTCCGCGCTGGGCCTGCTCGTACCGGTGCTGGCCGGTCTGTTGGCCGGCGAGCGCCCGAGTGTCGTGCAACTGGACGGTATCGGCGTCGCGGTGGCCGGCGTGATCCTCGCCAGCGGGCCCGAGGTGTCCGGCGGCGCCGCGCTGCGGCCGCTGCTGCTTGCTGCGGCGGCCGGGCTGGGTTTCGGCCTGACGCTGCTGTTCCTGGCGCAGGGCGCGGACACCCTGCCGACTCTGGCGATGATGCGGGTCGCCTCCGGCTCACGACGGGGTCGGGGGTGCGGTCCAGCACGAGCGAGCTGCCGGTGCTGGGCTTCGTGGGGCTGGCCGATCTCGGGGCGAACGGCCTGACGCCGTAGCGGTCACCTCCGGTCTGCTCAGCGTCGTCGCCGTGCTCGACTCCCTCTACCCGGCGGTGACCGTTCTGCTCGCGTGGCGCTTCGGCCGGGAACGGCTCGCCGGTATCCAGATTGCTGGGGTGGTCGCGGCTGTTGCTGGTGTGGTCCTGCTCGCGGCTGGGTAGGACGTCTGCCCGGATGGTTCTGCCGACCGGCGCGTCGTACCGTCGTCGTGCGATGGCGACGGTGACGGCGGTGAGTGCGGAGCGCACCCACAGCATGAGCAAACCCAACCGGGACAGCATCCGGCTGCTCGCCGGACTCGGTGTCGAGGGCGACGCCCATCTGGGCCAGACTGTGCGGCATCTGTCCCGCATCGCACGGGATCCGACTGCGCCCAATCTGCGGCAGGGCCACCTCATCCACGCCGAACTACACGACGCGTTACGCGAGCGCGGGTTCGACGTCAGCGCCGGACAGCTGGGTGAGAACCTCACCACGCGCGGGGTGGACCCGCTCGCCCTGCCGGTCGGCACCCTGCTCCATCTCGGTGCGACCGCCGTCGTCGAGGTGACCGGCTTGCGCAACCCGTGCCGCCAGCTGGAGGGCATTCAGGCTGGATTGATGGCAGCCGTTCTCAACCGGGACTCGGCCGGCCGGCTCGTGCGGCTGGCCGGGATCATGGCCGTCGTACGAGCGGACGGGGACGTGCGGCCCGGCGACCCGATCGCGGTCGAACTCCCCGTGGGGAGGCATTGTCGGCTGGAACCGGTCTGACGGCTGCGTGCGAGGATGACGGCGCCATGATCCTGCCCCCCGTCCCCGCTCCGAGCCCGCGGACGGACTCCGCGCTCGTCCTGGCGGCCAGGGGCGAGTCGGTCCCAGTGACACCGGTGTGGTTCATGCGGCAGGCTGGCCGCTCTCTGCCGGAGTACCGCGCACTGCGCGAGGGCATCCCGATGCTGGAGGCCTGTTCGCGTCCGGACCTGATTCAGGAGATCACCCTGCAGCCGGTACGCCGGCACGGCGTGGACGCGGCGATCCTGTTCTCCGACATCGTCGTGCCACTCAAGGCCGCCGGCGTCGACCTCGACATCGTCCCCGGGGTCGGACCGGTAGTGGCCGATCCGATCCGGGCCGCTGACCAGATCAACCTGCTCCGCCCGTTGCACCCGGACGAGGTCGGCTTCGTCACCGAGGCGGTGCACGGCCTGGTCGGAGCCCTCGGCGGTACGCCGCTCGTCGGCTTCGCCGGGGCGCCTTTCACGCTGGCGTCGTACCTGATCGAGGGCGGTCCGTCGAAGAATCACGAACTCACCAAGGCGATGATGTACGGCGCCCCCGAGCTGTGGCACCGGCTGCTGGATCGGCTGGCCGACATCGCGCTGACCTTCCTGAGGGTGCAGGCCGAGGCCGGCGCGTCCGCGCTGCAGCTGTTCGACTCCTGGGCCGGCGTGCTGTCGCGGGCGGACTACGCGGCGAACGTCGCCCCGCACTCGCAGAAGGTGCTCACCGGGCTGGCCGACCTCGGCGTACCGCGGATCCATTTCGGGGTAGGTACCGGGGAACTGCTGGGATTGATGGGCGATGTCGGTGCCGACGTCGTGGGCGTGGACTGGCGGGTCCCGCTGGACGAGGCGGTCCGCCGGATCGGCCCCCACCGCGCCGTACAGGGCAACCTCGACCCGGCGGTGCTGTTCGCCGGTTGGCCGGTGGTCGAGCGGGAAGTCCGCCGCATTCTCAGGGAGGGCGCAGCCGCCCGCGGGCACATCCTCAATCTGGGCCACGGCGTACTGCCATCGACCGACCCCGACGTGCTCACCCGCGTCGTCGACCTGGTGCACGAACTGACTGCCGCTTGACTCTCTCCCAGGGCGAGACCGCATGCTCAGGTCATGCTGTCGATCGGGACGTTCTCGCGAGCGACCCACGTGTCGATCCGGGCGCTGCGCCGCTACCACGAGCAGGGGCTGCTGGTGCCCGCCGAAGTCGACCCGGTCACCGGCTACCGGTCGTACCGGCGCGAGCAGATCCTCGATGCCCAGCTGATCCGCCGGCTCCGTGACCTCGACCTCCCGTTGGCTGCGGTCGGGCACATCGTGGACTCCCGCGACCCCGCGCTGACCGCGAAGGTGCTGGCCGAGCACCGCTTCGCGCTGGAGGAACGCCGCGCCGATCTGGACCGGATGCTGACGGATCTGGCCGGCCTGCTCGACGGCAGTGCGTCACTGGACGTCGGTAGCGTCCACGTCCGCCAGCAGCGAGCCGAACCGGTCATCGTGCTGCAAGGTCGGACGCCGGAGAGCGACTTCCGCGCGTTCTTCGGTCGGGCGTTCGCGCGACTCGGAGCCCATGCCGCCCGGCATGGGCTGACCGTGACCGGCCCGGGTGGCGCGCGGTTCCCCGACCGGCAGTGGGACGGCGACGACGTCGAGGTCGAGGCGTTCCTGCCCGTCCGGGATCCGGTTGCCGTGGGCACGGTGCAGGCGGCTCGGTTGCCCGCTGGGCGGCTTGCCGTCGTGCTGCACGCGGGGGGGTACGACGGCATCGACGACGCGCATGCGGCGCTGGGCGATTGGGCGGCGGCCAACGGTGTCGAGCCGGCCGGCAGCCTTCAGGAGCTCTATCTGGTCAGTCCCGGTGACACCGCCGACCCGGCGGCCTGGCGCACCGAAGTGGGTTGGCTGGTGAGGAACGAGGAGGAACCGCTGTGATCGCATTGCGGCACGTTGCCGTCGACTGCCAGGACGCTGCGGCACTGGCCGCGTTCTGGTCGGCCGCTCTGGACCGGCCGGTCGACGAGGGGGCGAGCCCGTACTTCGCCAGCATCGGCATCCGGTTTCGCAGCCGCCAGCCGGCCTGGCTGTTCCTCAAGGTGCCGGAGCCGAAGGTGGCGAAGAACCGGATGCACGTCGACTTCGGCACCGACGACCGGGCCGCCGAGGTCGAGCGGCTGGTGAGCCTGGGGGCGAGCAGCCATGGTGAGCACGACGAATATGGCACCCGGTGGACCGTGCTGGCCGATCCCGAGGGCAACGAGTTCTGCGTGGGCATGCCGTCGGCCGATCGGGCCGGGTAGGTGCGGGGCTTACGACTCAACGGTCGGGCTTCGCCCGACCTGGCGGAGCTGTCAGGTTCGTCGGCATGTGGTCGAGCGTGGTCGTCAACGCTTGGGATCCCGGCCACCGGGCCAAGGACCAAAAGGTGCCACCGCGGCGAACACCCGGAAACCGGGCTCACCGAGGTTCGGCGACGGCGAACCGAAACCCCGGCGAACGTACGGTCCTGACCGCTAGTCGGTCATGAAGAAGCCGACCTTGATCGTCTGGTTTCCGCTCACTTCCAATGCCAGCACCTCGAGCTCATATGCGGTGTCCGGCTCCAGGAACTCCACCGGGACGCTCAAGGAGTTCACGTCCGGTGCAACATGCACGTCGAAGGTGGGCCGGGAGAATCCGTTGGGATCATCTTCGGCCTCCTTGGTGATGATGACTTCGTATCCGGTGATCGTGATCGGTCTGCCGTCGATGGTTCTAGTCACGTCCTTCCAGGTGACGACCAATCCGTCGACCGGGACGGTTGCGTCTGCGGCGAGCTCAGGCTCCGCAGTCAGCGGGGGAGCGGTGACGACGGGCGGCGTCGGCACGTCGTGGGTGAACGTGGCGGAACCGAAGAGCTGCTCGCCTTCGAACGTCGTGCCGCGCACCGAGTACTCGCCCTCCGGGAAGGCAGCCGCCAGGTCGGCAAAGGAGAATTCCGACCTGGGCGGTTCTCTGGACTCGAAGAAGATGCCTCCCATCGTGAGGTCCTTCAGCTGCGCTTGCGGATTCACGGCCAGCACCTGCTCCCCGTTCGGATCGAAGACGCACAGCCGGGACCAGCCGTGATCATCAAAGGCGCCATGAATGCCGATGTCGTCGTCGGTGGCGTTGTACTCGATGAACATCTTGGCACTGGCGATCTCGACCTTGGGCTTGTTGGCTGCGTGCCTGCAGGTTGCCCAGGCGGTCGGCGGGGGCGTCGGGCCCGCGGAACTTACGCCGGTAGCCGACGCCACTCCGGTTGCCGCGGCGAAGCACGATGCCACCAGCGTGACGATCGCGACCGGAACGACGAACTTCGGTATCCGCACCGCCGGAACCCTCATAGCTGCCCGCTCCTCAATTGAATAACACCCTCAGCGGTCGAATGCCCGCTGTTGTCATGCCGCATGTCAGCTCCTTTTTTTCGCCTCGTCGCCGGTATGTCCGGCGGTGACCGCATCGTGCTCAGGTCCACCTGAATTGGCGCTGAAGCACGGTGCTCTGCGGAGTCGGCGGACGGTAACTGTGCGGTGGGGTCCGCTCGTCGGCTGACGTGAGCTCTGCCTTGAGGGATTCTGCGGTGATTCAGTCGGCGGGCTGCGCCGCCGAGGAGATCGCAGCCGCGGTCCGTCGCCGCCGGATGAACAATGCGACTCCTGCCAGGACGGCCGCAGTCGCCAGGAACGGCAGCGCCGCGCCGAGCAGCGTCAAGAGCGTCACGCCGACGGTCACGAACGCGTCCCAGCCGCCGGCCAGCCCGGACAGGAAGCCGGCCGGCTCGTCACCGGGCTCCTCGGCCTGCTCGGCCAGCAGGTGCAACGTCACGGTCGCGAGGGCAACCTGATCGTTGAGCGCCCGCTGCTGGGCCTGCAGGGACTCCAGCTCGGTCTCCCGGCCGGCCAGTTCTCGTTCGAGCGTGACCAGATCGGTGATGTCGCTCGCATCGGCGATCAACCCTCGCAGTCGGTCAAGGCTGGCCTGCAGGCTCGCTACCCGCGAGTCGACGTCGGCGACAACGGTGGTGACGTCCTCCGAGCGAACCGAGCGCGACAGCTCCTCGCCAAGGTCGGCCAGGCCGGCCAGCACGTCGTCGACGTCGGCCGGGGGCACTCGCAGTACGAGGTCGGCGGTCTGCCGCTCGGCCACGCCGCCTCGGACGTCACCGCTGATCTGCCCGCCTGCGGTGGTGACGAGTTGGCTGGCCCGTTCGGCGTCTCTGCTGACATCGGAGCTGCGCACGGTGATTTCAGCGGTCGTGATGACCTCGCGTTCGAGCGCCGCGGGACCGAAAGGCAGCTGGTTGCCGATGCCCTCGTCGCCGCCGCCGCCCCCGGAGTTGTCCTCGCCACCGATGGCGGCTTCCCCACCGCCGTCGCCTCCGGCAGTGGTTTGGCTGTCGCCGCCTCCGCTGCAGCCGGTCAGAGCAAGGCCAACAGCCATAGCAAGAATGATCAGGAAACGCGCGCGGGCGCTGGTCATCGTGAGCTCCCATCGTCTGTGGTTGCTGCTCTGACGGGACGTGCCGCCGCCCGGTTCCGGTGGCAGGTCACAGATGGGTGACGATGCACGCATGCCACAGCGGAGGGTCGTCGTCGTGGGCGCGGGCATCGCCGGCCTCGCCGCCGCCTACGAGCTGTCCCGTACGGCGCCGCCCGGCACCGAGATCCTGGTACTTGAGGGCAGCCGCCGCGTCGGCGGCAAGCTCGCGGTGTCCGAGATCGCCGGCGTGCCGCTGGACGAGGGCGCTGAGGCGGCGTTGGCCCGGGTACCCGAGGTGATCGACCTCATGACCGACCTCGGGCTCGGCGCCGACATCGTCTACCCGGCGACAACCAGCGCCTCGATCGCCGTGCAGGGCATCCTGCGGCCGGTCCCCGCCGGGACGCTGCTCGGCGTACCGGCGGATCTGGACGCCCTGCGCGCCTCTAGCCTGCTGAGCGGGGATGGTTTCGCGGCGGTCGCGCACGATCTGAGCACGCCCGGCTCTCCGGTCACCGAGGACGTCTCGGTCGGGACGCTGATCGGCGACCGGCTGGGACCGGAGCTTCTCGCCCGCCTCGTCGAGCCCCTGCTCGGAGGTGTGTACGCCGGCCGCACCGAGCTGCTCTCCGTGCAGGCGACGATGCCGGCGCTGGCCGTCCAGCTACGCCGCCACGGGTCGGTCATCGAAGCAGCCCGGGCCGCCCGTTCGGACACGCCGGCCGCCGAGGGTCCGGTGTTCGCCACGCTGCGCGGCGGGCTGGCTCGGCTGGCCTTGACCCTTGCCGAGCAGCCAGGCATCACCGTCCGCACCGAGACGCCGGTACGCGAGCTCACCCGAACCTCCACGGGCTTCCGGCTGGTGGTGGGACCGGCGCCGCAGCCGATCGTCGTCGAGGCCGACGCTGTGGTGCTCGCCGTACCGGCGAACAAGGCCGAGCCGCTCCTCGCGGCTGTCGCGCCCCGTGCCGCGGTGGAGCTGGCCGGCATCGCGGTGGCGAGCATGGCCGTCGTCACCCTCGCGGTGCCGCGACAGGCGTTTCCCCCGGGAAGCGGTCTGCTCGTCGCCGGCGGCGGGGCCGTCAAAGCGGTGACCTTTTCGTCGCAGAAGTGGGCGCACCTCGACACCGGCGAGCACGTGTTCATCCGGGCGTCGATCGGCCGTCGCGGCGAGGAACACGTGTTGCATCGTGCGGACGACGAACTCATAAATGTGGCGGTCGCCGAGCTGGGCGAGCTGGTCGGCCTTTCTGGCCAACCCGTTGATGCCCGCGTCAGCCGGTGGGGCGGGGGACTGCCGCAGTACGACGTCGGCCACGTCGACCGCGTCCGCCGCATCCTCGCCGCGGTTGCGGAGGTCCGAGGGCTGGTTGTGTGCGGGGCGGCGTACGACGGTGTCGGGGTGGCCGCGTGTATCCGCGGCGCCCAGCAGGCGGCGCAGGAGATCGAGGACCAGTTGCGCCGCAGCGCGCACGCCGCCGCCGCGGCGGTTCAGGGCAGGGGACAATAGGGGAATGGCGGACGGCAAACGGGCCCGAGAACTGAACCAGGTCATCCGATACACGATGTGGTCGGTGTTCCGTGCCGCCGCCCCGATCGGCGACGACCGGCGGGAGGCCGTGGCGGCAGAGGTCGAGGACCTGATCGAGCAGTTGCGGGCCAAGGATGTCGTCGTCCGTGGGACCTACGACGTCTCCGGGCTCCGAGCGGACGCTGACTACCTGATCTGGTGGCACGCCCCGGCCGCCGGGGATCTGCAGGAGGCGTACAGCCGCTTCCGGCGCACGGAGCTCGGGCGGGCCAGCGAGCCGGTGTGGTCTCAGTTGGCCTTGCACCGGCCGGCGGAGTTCAACAAGAGCCACGTCCCGGCGTTCCTCGCCGACGAGGACCCCAAGGCGTTCGTCTGCGTCTACCCCTTTGTCCGCTCGTACGAGTGGTACCTGCTCGAGGACGGCGATCGGCGGGCAATGCTGGCCGAGCACGGCCGGATGGCGCGTGACTTCCCCGATGTACGCGCCAACACCGTGGCGTCGTTCGCCCTTGGCGACTACGAGTGGATGCTCGCTTTCGAAGCGGACGAGCTGCACCGGATCGTCGACTTGATGCGGGAGCTGCGGGCCTCTACGGCGCGGCGGCATGTTCGCGAGGAGGTGCCGTTCTACACCGGCGCCCGCAAGCCGATCGCCGAACTCGTCGCGGCGCTTCCCTAGTCGGCTTACTGCGCTGCGAGGCGTCCACGCCGGACCCTGGCGTGCACGCCGCATACGACGGTCCCCGGTTTCGGCCGACATCGGGATGCTCGCGGTTCTATTACGCGCACGCCACTGTCAGCGCGAGCGGATGGCCAGCCTGGCCGACTGTCTGGCGGCGGGCAACCGGGCACCGGACGCCCGGCTCGCGACTGCTGACCCCGAGCTGGCGACCATTCGCGCCGAAACGGCAGTCTGCTGTCGCTCCCGGACAGCTCCGGAGGAATGCCGTAGAGCGCAAGCAGCATCGACTCGTGAGCCTCCTCAAGCTGGCTGACCGGTCTGTCCGAAGGACGCCCAGGTCGTGACGGGTGAAGATCATTAGGGCAAGTGGGGGTATCCCAACCGATGAATACCCCGATCTGGCCGTGTTGGTCATAAAGTGCCGTGCCGTGCCGCGCCGCCGGAAGTGCGATCTGGTGCCCGTCGGTGGGCGATGAGCCGCTCGCCAGGCAATGAGGCCAAGGTTTGGTGGTATCGGCGCTAGTGGTCAGGAACGTGAGTTCGTCGGGGTTTCGGTTCGCCGTCGCCGAGGCCCGGGGAGCCCGTTGCGGGCTGCTCGCCGCGGTGGCACCTTTTGGCCCTTTGCCCGGTGGCCGGCCGGATGCAGTGGACCGAAAGGTGCCGCTTGTCGGCTGTTTGTGGCATCTTTCGGTCCACTGCTGCGGCCCACATCACGCATTGGACCGAAAAGTGCCACCCGAAGACGCCCTCGAGTGCGCCGCCGCCTTCACACCTCAGTGACGACCAAGCGTGACCCAACCCCGACGAACCTGCGGTCCTGACCACTAGCCGACTGGCCCACTCTGGAGGGCCGGCCTGGTTCCGATAATGGCCGTGGCGTCCAGCTCGTCAGACCTGGCCACCCGCGGGATCAGCCCGTTGCGGGCGACGGTTTCGAGGGTCTGCGGCACCTGGCGGTCGCTCGTCTCGAGTTCCTTGAGCAGATCTCGTTGAGGATCACGCGGTGGCCGTCTCACATCACGACGCCACGCCTACCAGCGGGGAACCGAACACCACGTCCCTCAGTGTCAGGATCGCCTTGGCGTCATCGGCTCGCTCCACCACGTCTTGCCGAGTTCTGGCCTGGTCCCCTTGTGCGGCCGGTGATGCCGACGGACCGACCCGGCGTGGCTTGATAGGAGCGTGGCGTCGCCCCAACTGAGAGGTGCCCGCCGGGCCGGTCGTGTCACCCCATCCCACGAAGGGAGACAAGACCATGGTGATTGTCGGCATCGATGCGCACAAGCGCAGCCACACGGCGGTCGCCGTCGATGAGGTCGGACGCAAGCTCGGTCAGCACACGACCGGCACAACCAGCGAGGATCACCTCGCGCTGCTGGCCTGGGCTGAGCAGTTCGGCGCTGAACGGCTGTGGGCGGTAGAGGACTGCCGACACCTGTCCCGCCGGCTCGAACGAGACCTACTCGGCGCCGGCGAGCCGATCGTGCGTGTCCCGACCAAGTTGATGGCGCGCGAGCGTAACTCCGCGCGCAGCTACGGAAAGTCCGATCCGATCGACGCGCTGGCCGTCGCCCGAGCCGCGGTGCGTGAACCCGATCTGCCCAAGGCGCAGCTCGACGGACCGGCCCGGACTGTTCGCCTCCTGATCGACCACCGTGAGCATCTCGTCGCCGAGCGGACCCGTGTGATCAACCGGCTCCGCTGGCATCTGCACGAGCTTGACCCCGGTAACGAACCCCCCGCCCGCACCCTGTGGCGACCTAAGCACCTCACCGCGGTATCCGCGCAACTCGACCAGCTCGACGGCGTCGTCGCCCGCCTGGCCCGCGCTCTGGTCGAGCGATGCCGCCAGCTCACCGAGCAAATCCATGTCCTCGACGACGAACTCGAGCCACTCGTCAAACACCTCGCACCGGCACTCCTCGACCTCTGCGGCTGCTCCACACTGACCGCGGCAAAGATCCTCGGCGAGACCGCCGATGTCCGCCGCTTCCGGTCCCGTCATGCCTTCGCCCGGCACAACGGCACCGCACCGTTGCCGGTCTGGTCGAGCAACCATGCACGGCATCGCCTCAGCCGCACCGGCAACCGTCAACTCAACACCGCGATCCACCGCATCGCGATCACTCAGGCCCGACATCACGAACCGGCCCGCCAGCTGCTCCAGCGCCGCCGCAACGGCGGCAAGAACAAGGCCGAGTCGATCCGGATCCTCAAACGCCGGCTCTCCGACGTCGTCTACCAAGCGCTACGCGCCGATGCACGCCCCAGCGCGCCGTCCCGACTGAAGGCTGCCTGATTGACATAGGAGCAAGTGGACGCAATTGGCTGGGCTTCGGAGTTGCACCGCGGTTGCGCGTGCCGGGTCCTGCTGTCACTCACCGGTTATCAGCCCCCGTTCACCCTCGTCACCGCGCGTGCCGCCTCGCCACGCTAGACCCGCGGCCCGGTCGACTAGTCACCGTCCGGGCTCGCACGATCAAGGTCGCCGCCCTGCCGCATCACTGCGAGGCTGTGACCGCGGGTCGCGCCTAGGCCTAGGGAAGTTACCCCCGCCCTCAGGCATATTTTCCGGGCGGTCTAACGGCAGGCGAGATCCGTCCGTGGATGTCGCCCGCCAGGTCACAGGACGGTGCCCGGTGGTGGATGGCTCTCCGGGACGGGACTCACACAGCCCCCCCGTGAGTTCTATGACATGGTCTCGGCTTCTCTGAGGACCGGGATCGCCAAGCGCACTGAGGCTGTGTACGACGGAGCAGGCCGCTGGCCGGTGGCCGGGCGGCGGGTCAAGACCTGGCAACGATCTCCCGCACCCGGCGCTCCAGGAAGCGGCGTTCGGCAGCTGTCCGCACCAGGTCGAGCGCCTCGCGGTAGGCGGCGGCCGCTTCCTCGTTGCGTCCGGCGCGGCGGAGCAGGTCCGCCCGGACCGCGGGCAGCAGGTGGTAGTCCGCCAGCCGGCCGGCGCCCTCGACCTCTGCCAGCGCGTCCAGCCCGGCTTCCGGCCCGTCGCGGAACCCGAGCGCCACCGCCCGGTTGAGCGCCACCACCGGTGACGGCTGTATCTCCAGCAGCGCGTGGTAGGCGGCCACCACCCGAGCCCAGTCGGTCTCGGCAGCCTCGGGAGCAGTGGCGTGCTGTGCGGCTATCTCGGCCTGCAGCCGGTAGGACCCCGGCGGGCGCCTCGTCGCGCGGGCGGTCGCCAGGCTCGCCAGCCCGGCAGCCACCAGCCGGTGGTCCCAGCGGCTCCGGTCCTGCTCCTCCATCGGCACCAGCTCGCCGGCCGCGTCAGTTCGGGCCGCCCGACGGGCGTGCTGGAGGAGCAACAGCGCTCGGAGCCCCTGCACCTCGTCGTCCTCGGGCAGCAGCTGGGCCACCAGCCCGGCGAGCCGCACGGCCTCTGCGGCGAGGTCATCGCGGGTGCCTTCGCCCTCGGTGACTGCGTACCCCTCGTTGAAGACGAGGTAGACGACGGCCAGCACACCGGCGGTCCGCTCGGCGAGCCGGTGCGGCTCGGGTACCCGGAACGTGATGCCCGTGTTCGCGATCTTGGTCCGCGTCCGCAACAGCCGCTGTCCCATGGTCGCCTCGCTGACCAAAAAGGCGCGGGCAATCTCTCGGGTCGACAGGCCGGCGACCGTCTTCAGGGTGAGCGCCACCTGGCCCGCCAGCGGTAGCGCCGGGTGACAGCAGGTGAACAGCAGCCGCAGCCGATCGTCGCGGTAGACCTCGCCGTGCGGGTCGGGGTCAGGCCCAGTGCCGGCGGACCGCTCGTCGAACGTGGCCAAGGCCGTCAGCTCTCGCAGCTTGCCCGCCTCGGTCCGGCGACGGCGCAGCACGTCGAGGGCCCGCCGGTGGGCGGTCGTGGTGAGCCAGGCGGCCGGGTTGTCCGGGACGCCGTCGCGCGGCCAGTGGGCCAACGCGCGCTCGACGGCGTCCTGGACGCAGTCCTCGGCCAGATCCCAGTCCCCGGTCACCCTGATCAGGCCCGCGACGATCCGCAGCCGCTCGCCGGCGACCGCCGCGGCGAGCGGCCGCGCAACGCCGTCGGTGCCGCCGATTGGTCAGCCCTCGTCCATCGGCCAGAACGGCCGCAGCTCGAGCCGGCCGGAGCGGGCCATCGGGTGCTTCGACGCGATCTCGATCGCCTCGTCCAGGTCCTCGCACTCGAGCACGTCGAAGCCGATGATCCAATCCTTGGACTCCGTGAACGGCCCGTCGGTGACCAACGTCTCGCCGGAACGCACCCGGACCGTGGTCGCGTCCTCGACCGGACGCAGCCGGTCACCGGTGACCCACTTGCCGCGGCCCTCGACGTCAGCGAACCAGGTCTCGATGTCGGCGGGCGGCTCGGACGAGGTGTCGGGGGTGGTGTCGGTGGCGACGAACATCATGTACTTCATCGTGTCTCTCCTTCAGGTAGACGCTACGACTGGTACGACGATCAGCAATCCCCGAATCCGACAGGCTGGGCAGCGTTGGATTCGGAATGCCAAACCGGGATGCTCGACCGGGGCGCTCCCGCCCTCAATCCGAGCGCCGCGCGAAGAACACGAACTCTTGGCCGGGCCGGTCGGGTGCGCCGCGGACTTCGTCCACGGCATAACCGTGCGTGACCAGCGCCGCCTCGACCTCGTCACGCCCGCGGAAGCGCAGCGTCGATTCCGACGTCAACACCTCCCCGTCGGAAGCGAACACGCACGTCCCGCGGAAGCTCACCAACGGCCCGCTGACGTCGGTCACGTCGACCCAGCTCTCGACCGCGCCGACCCCCTGGATCTCGGTGACGCCGTACGACGCTGCGCGGTTCCACTCCTGCCACGCGCGGTATGCCGGGTCGCGGGTCTCGAAGACGAGGTGCCCGCCGGGCCGCAACGCGTCGTACACCCCGCGCAGCGTCCCCTCCCAATCCGATGGGTCGACTATCGCTTGGGCGACATTCGCGGTCATTGTCGCCAGGTCGACCTGCATCGGCGGCAGGGTTGTCGCGTCGCCGTGGATCCAGTGCACACGCTCGGCCCCGGGCTTGGCTCGGGCGACCCCGAGCGAGCCCCCCGCCGGGTCGACGCCGGTCACCTCAAGGCCGCGGTGGGCGAGAAGCAGCGCGAACGTTCCCGTCCCGCAGCCCACGTCCAGTACGCGGCCGGCGCCGAGCTCGTCGGCGATGGCGGCGTACACATCGAGGTCGCTGCGATCGGGGTCGAGCGCGTCATAGATCGCGACCAGCCGCGGGTGCTCGAAGATGTCGTCGGCCATGCGGCCGACCATAAGCCGGTCCGCTGCGGCGCAGCGCCCCCGCCCAACCCGATCCGCGCTGGCCGGCGAATCCGCCCACCTCGGGTCCCCGTCAGCCGACTTACTGGTCAGCCGGTTCCAGGCTGAGGCTTACCGAGTTGATGCAGTAGCGGTCGCCGGTCGGCGTCTGCGGGGCGTCGTCGAAGAGGTGTCCGAGATGCGAGTGGCAGTTCGCACACAGCGCCTCCACGCGTGCCATTCCGAGGGAGCGGTCCTCGCGCAGGATGACCTTGTCCTGATCCGTGGGCTGGTAGAAGCTCGGCCAGCCGCAGTGCGAGTCGAACTTGGCGTCGGACCTGAACAGTTCGCTGCCGCAGGCTCGGCAGCGGTAGACGCCGGTGGTCTTGGTGTCGACGTATTCGCCGGTGCCGGCACGTTCGGTCCCGGCCTCGCGCAGGATGTGGTACTCCTCTGGCGACAGCTGCTGACGCCATTCGTCCTCGGACTTGGCGATCGTCGGTGGGGGAATCTGCTGCATGCCCCCACGGTACGGCGCGATCATCCGCCGCGCCGTACCGCCGGGATAACGAGACTCCTACGCCGGTTGCGAGGAGCCCGAGGCGCAGTTCCGCCCGAAGCAGCGCTGTATCCCCAACCGGACCACCAGCGGGTCGTGGTCGCTGGCCTGGTCGGCGAACTCCGAGTTGACGTGGACGATGTCGTAGAAGAATCCCGGCCGCCCGAACCTGCCCTCCAGCAGCGACGGCGACAGCAGGATGTGGTCCAGGGCCTGCGAGTTGCCCTCGAAGATGAAGGTGTACTGATCGCCCACCGGCAGGGTGGAGGTCAGGTTCGTCAGGCTGCCGGTGGATTCCAGGATCCGCATGGTTTCGGAGAACTGGAAATCGTTGATGTCGCCAGTCACCGCCACGCGGGCGCGGGGATCGCTGGCCAGCAGGTCGTCCGCGAAGGAGCGCACGAGGTCGGCCTGCTGGTGGCGCTGGTTCTCCGACGAACGCACTGGTGGTTGAGTCGCGCCGAACAGCGGGTCGTCGCCGCCCTTGGAGTTGAAGTGGTTTGCGACGATGAACACCGTCTGACCCCGGTAGGTGAACTCACCGGCCAGCGGTTTGCGGCTGTCCTCCCACGCCGGATCGTTCGGCTCGATGCGCCCCGGCGAGATGCTCAGTGCGGTCCGGCCGTTGATCTCGACGACCTCGACCGCTGTCGTGGCGTCTCCGCCGAGCCGGTCCACGAAGTCCAAGCCGCGGTCGGTGCGGAACAGGAAACCGACCCGGATGTTTCCGCCCGGCTGACCGCCGTCCTGGTCGTCGACCGGGTCGATCTGGCGGTAGTCGTACGTCGGGCCGCCAGCTGCGGCGATCGCGGCGATGAACGTCTCGAACGTCAATGAGGCATCGGTAATTGCGGAGTTCGTGGGTCCGTCGTTGTCCTGAACCTCCTCCACCGCGATGACGTCAGGGGAGCGCATGTTGCCGACCACAATGGCGGCGAGCTGGGCGAACTTCTCCGGCTCACTGGTGGCCGCGAGGTTCTCCAGGTTCATGGAGCCGATCGCGAGCTGGGCAGCCGTCGCAGGCTGCGTCACCTCGCGCTGCAGACCTCCATCCGCGACCGTGGGCGCGGCCGTGACCAGGAACTTGAAGTTGCCGAAGCTGTAGTCCTGCACCCCGACGGTGGCGCCGGGGAGGGTGTCGCGGACATCGGCCAGCGGCATCGTTCCTGCCGGGATCAGAGCGTCGTCGAGGATGATCCGCTCGGGGTTGAAGTCGTTGGGCCGGATGACGATGCCGCCACGCGGGGTTCGTATGCCGGCGCCGCTGGTCACGACGGGGATCTCCCCGAAGCCACTGGTCGGCCCGACCACCTGCGCGTCGTTGACCTGGCCGAGCATGCCCTCCAGCGACTCGTAGAAGTCGATCCCGTCCGTCCGCGGGTCGAAGCTGGTGAACTGGTCGTCCTCGATGACCACGGTCGGCGGGACGCGCCCACCAGGCCCGATCACCGTCGGAGCTATCGATCCGCGAGGGTCCGCAGCCGTCACCGTCGGACCGACGATCTCGGTCGTCGTGAGTTCGCCGAAGCCGAACTCGTCCACGGTGCCGTCCACCTCGATGCTGTCGCCGACCGCCACCGCCGGCGCAGCGCCGGTGAACACCAGGATGCCCTCGCTGGTAGCGGGGTCCGCATCCGGCGCCGGGTCCTGCATCCAGAACCGGTTGGCCGCCACCACGGTCACGATGCCGGGCACGTTGACCACGAACTCGCCGTCGAACGGCGAGGTATGTGTCGCGCCCTGGATGTCGTGGATGAACAGACCCTCGGTGCCGGGGGGCGGCACGTCCGCGCAGTCCTCCCCGCAGTTCTCCGGCGTCGGCGTGTCCTCGGTGAAGTCGTTGGCGTTGTTGTCGGTGTCGGTTCCGGTCGCGTCGCGGGAGGCCGAGGTGATGCTCGTCAGCGCGACGCCGGTCGGCATGGTCTCCGAGTCGCTGGCGGTGGTTCCGTAACCGACCAGGTCGCGTACTGATGGCACCGCCGAGCAGCTGCCGAGAGTGGCGCCGCAGCTCAGCGGCATCGCGTCGGTGACCAGCGCGACCTTGCCGGAGCTGCCGCTCATCGCGATCGTCCCGGTGGCGTCCGGGGGCGGCAGGTCCACCGTGCCGCCTGTCCCGAAGCCCTCGCCGACGAGGTAGGAGCGGCCGGGCGGGATGACGCCGGCCAGCTCGGTGACCTGCCACGTCGAGCCGGTGGACGACGCGTACTGGACCGACCAGCCGTCCACGCTGACCTCGTTGCTGCCGGCGTTGTAGAGCTCGATGAAGTCCTGCCTCAGGGTGGCGCCGGAGTTGCCGCCGCCGCCGTACACCTCGCTGATGACGATGTCAGGCGAAACCGCCTGTGCGGGACCGGCGAGAGCCAGTCCGCTGACGGAGATGGCAGCCACGGTTGCGGCGGACAGGGTGGCACGGATGCGGTTTCGCACTGACAGAACTCCTTGAAAGACAATCGGTCGGTCGTTACTACCAGTTGCTAGCGACACACGCCATGAACAGGAGGTGTTCCGTCAAAGAATGCCGATCGCTGGCCGGCCCGCGGACGGTGCGCTTCGCTGGAAGCTCCTGGGCCGTCAAGGCCAGCAGCTCACCGGTCGGGCCGGGGCCCAACGTCTTCTCGGACAGCCCCGAGAACGTGTTGGTGGACACCGCCGGCCGGCTCGATCCTAACGTGGTGCTCGGCCACTCACCTGGAGCGACGATCCCGCGAACAATCACCGCGAGATCGACATCGAGTTCGCGAGGTGGGGTGCTGCCCCCGGCTCGAACGCCCAGTACACCGTGCAGCCCCTCGACACCGCCGCCAACCGTCACACCTTCACGCAGCCGGAAGGGGCACCCACCAGGCACGCGTTCACGTGGGCGCCAGACCGGGTGTCGTTCCGCAGCGCCACGGTGGCCGGCAGAACCATCGCCGACTGGTGCTACAGCGGCCCCGACGTCCCCTGCGCCGGTGAGGAGCGCACGCGCATCAACCTGTGGCTGCACGGCGGCAAGCCACCGACGGACGGCGCCGAGGTCGAGATAGTACTGTCCGAGTTCACCTTCACGGGGCTGTAGAACCCGGTGTGTCAGTCGGGCTCGTCGTCGGGCAGACGCCGTTTCCGTGACGGCTGAACCCGCATCGGCTCGCCCGGCATCTTCGGGTAGTCCGGGGGATAGGGCATGTCCCCGAGGCCGTGGTCGCGCTGGTCCCGGTCGGCCTGCTCCAGCAGCGGATCGAGTGAGTACGCCGTCTCGTCGATGCCGGCGAGCAGGTCACCTCGCTCGGCGTACCGGCCGGGCATCGTCGCGATCGTGAAGTCGTCCGGATCGACCGAACCCAGCTCGTCCCAGCCGACCGGAGCGGAGACCGTCGCGCGCGGCGTCCCACGGACCGAGTACGCCGAGGCGATGGTCCGGTCGCGAGCGGCCTGGTTGAAGTCGATGAACACCCGTTCCCCACGCTCCTCCTTCCACCAGCTCGTGGTCACGAGGTCGGGGCGGCGGCGCTCGATCAGCCGGGCGAACGCGATCGTGGCTCGGCGGACCTCGGTGAACGTCCACCGCGGCTCGATCCTGACGGCGATGTGGACACCGCGACCGCCGGAGGTCTTCGGGTAACCCGTCCAGCCGAGGTCGGCGAGGATCGCGCGGACCTCCGCAGCCACCGTCGCCGCATCGGCGAAGCCGGTGCCGGGTTGCGGATCGAGGTCCAGGCGCAGCTCGTCAGGATGGTCCACGTCGGCCCGGCGTACCGGCCAGGGATGGAAGTCGAACGTGCCGAGATTGGCCGCCCAGGCCAGGTCCGCCACGTCCGTCGGGCAGAGTTCGTACGCCGTCCGCCCGCTCGGAAACGAGATCTGCACACTCTGCACCCACTCGGGCGCACCCTTGCCCATCCGCTTTTGGTAGAAGGCGTCGCCCTCCACGCCGTCCACGAACCGCTTGAGGGTGGTGGGCCGCTCCCACAGTGCGGCGAGCAGCGCCGGGCCGACCGCAACGTAGTAGTCGACGACGTCGCGCTTGGTGAAGCCGGGGTCGGGGAAGTAGATCTTGTCCGGATTCGTGACCCGAACCGCACGGCCCCCGACGTCGAGTTCGAGGGCGGGCGTCGGCATACGAGCAGGGTACGTCGGAGCCAGGTGGGCACAGTCGCGGTTTGGTCCGGATCCTCGGAGCCGCGCGCCGATCCCTCGGCGATCATGACGATTCGGGCGCACAGAACCACATCAAACCGGTGCAAATCGGGCCACACATTGTCATGATCGCCGGCCGGTGCCAGCGGCCTCAGCCCTGGGTTGCCGGAGTGGCCTCGGCGGAGTCGGGTAGGAATGGCCGCATGAGCGATCAGAGTGCTGTGGTCAAGGCCGCCCCCAAGGGGATCTACGTCGCCGGCGAATGGCGCGATGCCAGCGGCGGCGGCAGCTTCGCGGTGGAGGATCCCGGCACCGGCAAGCCGTTGTGCGAGGTGGCCGACGGCCAGGCCGACGACGCCAGATCCGCCCTGGACGCCGCCGTCGACGCGCAGGCCGACTGGGCGGCCACCCCGCCCCGGGAGCGAGCGGAGATACTGCGCCGGGCCTGGCAGCTGATGACCGACCGTGCCGACGACCTGGCGCTGCTCATGACGCTGGAGATGGGCAAGAGCCGGGCCGAGTCCAAGTCCGAGGTTACGTACGCCGCTGAGTTCTTCCGCTGGTTCAGCGAGGAGGCGGTCCGGATCGAGGGCCGCTACGCGCAGAACCCGGCCGGCGGGTCCCGGCTGCTCACCATGAAGCAGCCGGTGGGGCCGTGCCTGCTCATCACGCCGTGGAACTTCCCGCTCGCCATGGGCACCCGCAAGATCGGACCGGCCATCGCCGCCGGCTGCACGATGATCGTCAAGCCGGCCCAGCTGACGCCACTGTCGATGTTGCAGTTGACCGACGTGCTGGCCGAGGCGGGCCTGCCACCCGGGGTGCTCAACGTCGTACCGAGTTCGTCCGCAGCCAAGACGGTCGGCCCGCTGATGTCGGATCCGCGCCTGCGCAAGGTGTCGTTCACCGGGTCGACGCCGGTGGGTAAGTCGCTGATGGAGCAGGCGTCGAAGAACCTGCTGCGGGTGTCGATGGAACTCGGCGGCAACGCGCCGTTCCTCGTCTTCGGAGACGCGGACATCGACGCCGCCGTCGAGGGGGCGGTGGTCGCCAAGATGCGCAACAACGGCGAGTCCTGCGTGGCGGCGAACCGCTTCCACGTGGCCGGCGAGGTGGCCGTGGAGTTCACCGCCAGGCTGGCCGAGCGTCTCGGCGCGATGAAGGTCGGCCACGGTGCCGAGGAGGGCACCCAGGTCGGGCCGCTGATCGACGCCGACCAGCGGGACAAGGTCGGCGAACTCGTCGACGACGCGGTGGGCAAGGGCGCCAGGGTCGTGACCGGCGGGTCGGCGGTCGAGGGCGACGGCTACTTCTTCACCCCGACGGTCCTGAGCAACGTGCCGAGGGAGGCCCGGATCCTCACCGAGGAAGTGTTCGGGCCGGTCGCGCCAGTCACCGCGTTCGGCTCCGAGGAGGAGGCGCTCGCCCTGGCCAACAACACCGAGTTCGGGCTCGTGGCCTATGTCTTCACTCAGGACCTGCGGCGGGCGCTGCGGGTGGCCGAGGGTCTGCAGACCGGGATGGTCGGGCTGAACACCGGCCTGGTGTCCAACGCGGCTGCGCCGTTCGGTGGCGTCAAGGCCTCCGGCTTCGGCCGCGAAGGCGGCACGGAGGGCATCGAGGAGTACCTGTCGACGAAGTACGTCGCGGTCTCGCTGAGCTGAAACCGTTGGGAGCGGCAGGTCGCGGACCAAGGTCAGCCGGCGGGGCAGCTGTCGTCGGCCGGGACCACGAGATCGATCAGATAGGCGTCCACGGCCGCGCTGATGCAGGGTGTTTTCGGGTACGCCGTGTGCCCCTCGCCGTCCCACGTGAGCAGGAAACCTGAGTCCAACTCCGAAGCCATCGCCTGTGCCCCGGTGTACGGCGTGGCGGGATCGTTCGTCGTGCCGATCACCATGATCGGGTCGGCGCCCTCGGCATCCCGCTCGGGCAGCGGGTGGCGCGGAGCCTCCCAGCGCGCGCAGTTCAGCAGGCTGCTCGCGATCGGGGCGCCGAACAGCGGATACCGTCCCCGCAGCTCTTCGATGAACGCGCGGATCTCCTCGTCGCTGAACGTGTCGTCGGTGTCGGCGCAGTTGACGCTGAGGTTGGCCTCGAGCCGGTTCGGATAGCTCCCGTCCTCACGTCTGCCGGTGATCTGGTCGGCCAGCTGGGCCAGCTCGGTGCCGTCACCGGCGGCGGCCGCGCCGATCGCCTCGGCCAGCATCGGCCATGCGTCCTGGTCGTACAGCGAGGAGAGGACTCCGGTGAGGACCAACCCGACGGCCACCGTCCGGCCGTCCTCCCCGGATGTCGGCAGGGGGGCTTGGCGGGCGGCGTCCAGCACGTCGAGAACCGTCTGCTTGGGATCGTCCCCGGCCGCGCAGGATCCGTCCTCGACGCAGTCGGCGGCAAAGGCGTCGAAGGCGCTCTCGAAGCCGCGGGCCTGCGCCTCGGTCGACTCCCGCTCGCCCAGCGTCGGGTTCGTCGCCGCGTCCAGCACGAGCGCGCGCACGTTGTCGGGAAACAGCTCGGCGTACGTCGAACCGAGCGTCGTGCCGTAGGAGTAGCCGAGGTATGACAGCTGCTCGTCGCCGAGGGACTCGCGCAGCTGATCCATGTCGCGGGCGGTGTTCAGGGTGTTGAACAGGCCCAGCTCGTCGCCGTACTCGTCGTGGCACATGTCGGCGATGGTCTCGGAGATCTCGGCCTGGAGCGCGAACTCCGCGTCGTTCCTGACGTACGGCTCGGCGCCGTACAGCTCGTCCTTGTACTCGTCGGAGACGCACTCGATCGCGGGGTCGCTGAAGTTGACGCCGCGCGGGTCGAAACCGACCAGGTCGAACCCCTCCATGATGTCCGGCGGCAGGATGTACGCCAGGTTGAGGACCAGGTCGGTGCCGGACCCGCCAGGCCCGCCCGGGTTGATGAGCAGCGCGCCGACCCGATCCTGCTGGCCGGTCAGCCGGGCACGGACGACGGCCAGGTCGACCCGCTCCCCGTCGGGATCTGCGTAGTCCAGCGGTACGGCGAGCGTGCCGCACTCCCAGGTCACCTGGCGTTCCTTCGGTCCCAGGATGTCGATGACGTCCCCGGTGCAGTCCTCCAGCACCAGGTCCGCCGCGTCCGGCAGGTTGTCCACGTCCGGCTCGGTCGGCGGCGGGCTGTTCGTGGTCGTCGGGCGGCCGGCGGCGGTCGGCGTACCGGCGACGAGAGTGGTGCAGCCGCTGACGGCCAGGGCCGCGCTGAGTGCGATGACCGCCACCGGCCTGATGCGGGTCACGGGACACTGCCGCGGAGTACGTCGACGACGTCGAATCGCACGGGTACGTCGAGCTGGTCGTACGTGCAGGATCTCGGGGTGCGGTCGGGCCGCCACCGCTTGAAGTGAGCCGTGTGCCGTAGCCGGTTGCCCTCGAGTTGGTCGTAGCGCACCTCGATGACGAGTTCCGGGCGCAACGGCTGCCAGGACAGGTCCTTGCCTGCGTTCCAGCGGCTCACCGCTCCGGGCATCCGGTCGGGATTGTCGGTCTGCGGTGAGGCCCATTCCTGCCAGGGGTGGCCTTCGAGGGCGTTGTCGCGGTACGGCGCGAGCTCCTCGAGCAGCTCCGCGCGGCGCGCCATCGTGAACGAGGCAGCGACCCCGATGTGCTGGAGGTGCTCCCCGTCGTACAGGCCGAGTAGCAGTGACCCGACGACCGGACCGCTCTTGTGCCAGCGAAAGCCGGCCACGACGCAGTCCGCGGTCCGCTCGTGCTTGACCTTGGTCATCAGGCGTACGTCGGGGCGGTAGGGCATGTCTCCTGCCTTGGCGACCACGCCGTCCAGGCCGGCCCCCTCGAAGAGCTGGAACCAGTGCTCGGCCTGGTCCGGATCGGTAGTGATCGGCGTCAGGTGGACCGAGCCGGCAGCGGTGTCCAACATCGCCTCCAGTCGGGACCGGCGTTGCTGGAACGGGGTGTCCAGCAGCGACTCGTCACCCTCGGCGAGCAGGTCAAAGGCGATGAACGAGGCCGGCGTCTGTGCCGCGAGCAGGTCGACCCGGGACTTCGCCGGGTGGATGCGCTGTTGCAGCACCTCGAACTCCAGCCGTCCCTCCCGCCGGACCACGATCTCGCCGTCCACGACGCAGCGCTCCGGCAGCGCGTCGGCGAGCGCGGTCACGAGTTCGGGAAAGTACCGAGTCATCGGGCGCTCGTTACGGCTGCCCAGCTCGATCTCGTCGCCGTCGCGGAAGACGATGCAACGGAAGCCGTCCCACTTGGGCTCGTAGTACAGCCCGGCCGCCCGCGGCACGGTTTTTGTCGCCTTGGCCAGCATCGGTGCGACCGGTGGCATGACGGGCAGCTGCATAGCAGCTAGTGAAACAGACCGCACCGTCTGTGGTCAGCAGCAGAGGCAGAACGGATGACCTGCCGGATCGGCGTACACCCAGAACCCGCGGCTGGGATCGCCGTTGTTGTCATCCAGTACGACGGCCCCCAGGGTCAGCACCCGCTCATGGGCGGCCGCCAGATCTGGCACAACGAAGTCAAGGTGCGCCTGTTGGGGGTGACCGGGGTCCGGCCAGCGAGGGCGGCGATGGTCATCGGACCGCTGGAAGCACAGTTCGGGTATGCCCGGCAGCTCCAGCGTCACCCAGTCGTCGTCAGGCTCATCGTCCTCGCGGATCGTGCCGCCGACGACGGCGCGATAAAAGGCAGCAAGCGCCTGGGGATCGGGGCAGTCGAGGACGTAGGCAGCCGGGAAGTCATCGCAGCTGATTCCGCATGTCGGCGGCGATGTCGTTCATGCGCTTGTCAGAGACGCAGAGTTCCGCAGGGATGCCGAGCTGGCTGAACACTCGCGGTCCCCGCTGGTCCTCCGCCTGGTCGGCGGCTCTCGGGATGACGTGCACGTGGACGTGTGGATGCAGCGGGTGCTCGGCGAACTGCGCCACGTACGTCTTGACGCATCCCATGACCTGCTGCAGCGCCTGCGAAACCTGCTTGATCAGCGGACCGATCTCGCCGGCCTCGCTGTCGGTCAGGTCCTGAGGATGAGATCCCACGGTGGGGCGTCGCCAGCGTCCCGCCGCTCGATGAGCTCACACGTTCGGCATTCCGCCACGACCCCAGTCGCCCAAAGAACACCGACCCCAGCATGATCATGAGTGCCAGATCAGGGAAAACCTCGGAGCTCAGACTCACGATCATGAAGCTGCGGGCTCCTGCCGGAGGTCATAACGAAGGAAGAGGTAGCCGTCCTCCTCGAGCACGTGTCGCAGCGACATCTCGGCGCGGATCGGTAGCTCGGGGCCGGCCACGATCCGGCCGGCGCCGGGGCCGGTGAGCATCGGGGACAGCGTCAGGCACAGCTCGTCGACGATGCCGGCCTTCAAGGCAGTTGCGAACAGGTGCGGGCCGCCCTCGCAGTGGGCGCGACGGAAGCCGCGATCTCGGAGCGCGGCCACGGCGGCGCTGAGATCGACGCTTTCACCACCGACCACCAAGACGTCGGCCACTCGCTCCAGCGCCGACCTCCGGTCCGCCGGCGAGGAATCGGACGTGATCACGATCGAGCGCGGCGCGCGCGGGTCGAACAGGCCACCGTCGAGATCGAAGTCGAGCCGCTTGCTGACCAGCGCCATGACCGGCGCGTCGGGCAGCCCGTGGCGGCGCCGGCGGTCCAGCCGTTCTCCCGTGGGCCGCTGCGCCCGGTACCGCTCGATCCGGGCCGTCCCTGCCCCGACCAGGATCACGTCGGACAGATCGCGCAGCAGCCCGAACACTCGCCGATCGCCGTCGTTGCCCAGCTCGCCGGCCCGCCCGTTCACGGTCATCGCCCCGTCAGCCGAGCTGACGAAGCTCACCCGCAGGTGCCAGGGCACGGCGTCAGCGACGCAGTACTCGGCTTCGAGATCTACCTTCTCGGCGGGGCTTGGAAGCAGTCTGCGCATCAGCCCATCCTGACGACGGCGGCGGATTCGCCCGCGATGCACATTCGACCGTCCACAATGGACGGTGTGGCACCAGTTGCGAAGAGAATCTCCATGACCGGACCGTCCAGATCGATCTCCTGCTCGCCGGGTGCCAGATTGCAGGCAATCCGCAGGTCACCGCGGTGCACGACGAGCCAGCGCGCCCGCTCGTCGTAGCAGACCTCCACCCGCGTCAGCGACGGGTCGGTCAGGGTCGGCTCCGCGCGGCGCAACGCGATCAGGCGGCGGTAGGCGTCCAGCAGCGAGCGATGCGGCTCCACGTCGAGCTCGGCCCAGTTCAGCTTCGAGCGTCGGAACGTCTCGGGGTCCTGCGGATCCGGTACGTCGGCGGCGTCCCAGCCGTGCTCGGCGAACTCCGCCTTCCGGCCCTCGGCAGTCCTCGCCCCCAGCTCCGGTTCGGGATGGCTCGTGAAGAACTGCCACGGCGTACCGGCGCCCCACTCCTCGCCCATGAACAGCATCGGCGTGAACGGACTGGTGAGTACGAGCGTCGCTCCGACGGCCAGCAGACCCGGGGACAGCGACGCCGACAGCCGGTCGCCGGCCGCGCGGTTGCCGACCTGGTCGTGGTCCTGCAGGTAGCCGAGCAGTCGCCACGCCGGCGTGACGGCGGTGTCGACCGGGCGGCCGTGCGGCCGCCGCCGGAAGCTTGACCAGGTGCCGTCGTGGAAGAAGCCGCGGGTCAGCACCTTGGCGAGGACTCCGATGCCGGCGCCGAAATCGTAGTAGTAGCCCTGCCGTTCGCCGGTGAGCAGGCTGTGCAGCGCGTGGTGGAAGTCGTCGCTCCATTGCGCGGTGAGCCCGTATCCGCCGGCCTCCCGCGGACTGATCAGCCGCGGGTCGTTGAGGTCGGATTCGGCAATGATCGTGAGCGGCCGGCGTACGTGTGCCTCCAGCGCCGCCACCTCGATCGCCAGCTGCTCGAGCAGATGCGTCGCGCTCCCGTCGACGAGGGCGTGCACGGCATCCAGCCGGAGCCCGTCCACGTGGTAGTCGCGCAGCCACATCAGCGCGTTGTCGACGATGTATCGGCGGACCTCTTCCGAGCCCGGGCCATCCAGGTTGATCGAGGAACCCCAGGTGTTCGCACCGATGCCGGACAGGTAGCCGGCGAAGCGCGGCAGGTAGTTGCCGGACGGGCCGAGGTGGTTGTAGACGACGTCCTGGAAGACCGCCAGCCCGTGCCCGTGGCAGGCGTCGACGAACCGCTTGTACCCGTCCGGGCCGCCGTACGCCTCGTGCACGGCGTACCAGAGAACGCCGTCGTACCCCCAGTTGTGCACGCCGTTGAACGCGTTGACCGGCAGCAGCTCGACGACGGACACGCCGAGATCGACCAGGTGGTCCAGCCGTTCGATGGCGGCGTCGAAGGTGCCCTCCGACGTGAACGTCCCGATGTGCAGCTCGTAGATCACCACCCCGGGAAGTGCCCGGCCGGTCCAGCAGGAGTCGCCCCATGCGTACGCGCCGTCGTCGTACAGCCGGGACAACCCGTGTACGCCGCCGGGCTGGCGGCGTGACCGCGGGTCCGGCAGGGGAGTGTCGTCGTCATCCACCAGAAAGCCGTAGTTCGAGTCCGGACGAGCAGTCGGTACGTCGGCACGCCACCAGCCACAGTCGTCGCGGGCCATCCGATGGGTGGCTGCGTCGACAAGGAGCCAGACCCGATCCGGTCGCGGCGCCCAGACTGCGAAGTGCATGGTGGCCTTCCTCGGTGGCACAGTTCCCGGTCATGGCAGTCAACATCAGCGACGCACTGCGCCTGCCGCCGGGACCCGTCGATCTCCGCACGCATGCCTCCAGCTCCACGCCCCACGCACCAGGGGACAAGAAGCGGACCCGGGCGGTCAGGTCCGAGCAGGAGCCGGCTTTGGCCGATCTGCAGGAGCGGCTGTACGCCGAGCACAGCCGGCGGATCCTGTTGGTGCTCCAGGGGATGGACACCTCGGGCAAGGGCGGCGTCATCAAGCACGTGGTCGGCATGCTGAACCCGCAGGGCTGCCAGATCGTGTCGTTCAAGAAGCCGACCGAGCAGGAGTTGGGGCGCCATTTCCTGTGGCGGATCCGCCGCGGGCTCCCGCTCCGGGGCATGGTCGGTGTCTTCGATCGCTCGCACTACGAGGACGTACTGATCGCACGCGTTCATGAGCTGGCCGAGCCGGAGACGATCGAGCGACGGTACGCCGAGATCAACCGGTTCGAGCAGCGGTTGATCGCCGACGGGATCACGCTGGTGAAGTGCTTCCTGCACATCTCCGCAGAGCGCCAGGAGGAGCGGCTGCTGGCCCGGCTGGACGACCCCACCAAGCACTGGAAGTTCAACCCTGGGGATGTCGACGAACGCCGGCGCTGGGCGGACTATCAACGCGCTTACGAGCTGGCGCTGGAACGCTGCAACACCGAACAAGGGCCGTGGTACGTCGTACCCAGTGACCGCAAGTGGTATCGCAACTGGGCGATCGGTCAACTGCTGCTGGAAACGCTGACGGGCCTCGACCCGGAGTATCCGCCGGTGGACTTCGACGTCGAGCAACAGCGCCGACGCCTGATCGCCGGTCCCGGTAAACGCGTCCGTCCAGTTCCCGGGCGGAGGTTCGATCACGGTCTGTCCCCGCCCTTCAGTGGCGGCAGGACCGAGCGGTAGCGTCCATCGCCGACCCCGTCACCACCCGGGCTTGGTTGAGTCCGGATGGGGACGCGGCGGAGAACCTGAGGACCCCCTGGAGCCGATGTGTCGACCCGCTGGTCGCGGGCAGCCGTTGTCGGCTTCGGCGGGCGTGCTGGACGTCCGGTTCTCGGCCCTGAGCTTCGTGCCTGGTACCGATGGCGCCGACCTGGAGTTGGCCGACTTCGACGGCGACGGCGCCTTGGACATCGCCGCGGGCCAGTCAGGCGGTTTGTCGGTCGCCTTCGGGACCGGCGCAGGCGCCTTCGAGCCGGCGATCTTCTACTCATCGGGGTTCAGCCAGCGGGTCAGCTACCTGTCCGTCGACGACGTCGACGGCGACGGGAGTCCCGACGTCACGGCGTTCCACGACATCGGCTTCGACTCCGACCTCGCGGGAAAGCTTCAGGTCTTCCTGAACGACGGGTCCGGGGAGCTGATGCCTGGGCCGGTGACCACGGTCGCGACCTACCGGGTGAGTACGTACGACCTGCCACACACCGGAGATTTCGACGGCGATGGGCAGCTGGACGTGGCTCTGGGCGGTTTACCCGGGGTCGTGGCGTTCGGCGACGGGACCGGTCTGTTCCCGCGCGTCGAATCTCTCGCGGTGCCGTTGCTGTCCGACGCGGGCGACCTGAACGCTGACGGCGTCGACGACCTGATCGGCGGCGTCCCCGGCGAACCGATCGTCGTCGTGCTGACCAGCAACGGCGACGAACACAAGGTCGAGTGTGCGCACCCGCGCTTTAACCGACGGCACCAGACCTTCACCCGGATCGACCTGCCATTCGACGACGGAGACTTCAACCCGTGGCCGTCCGACCTGGACCTGGCGGATCTGGACGAAAATGGTGTCCTGGACATCGTGGCGGGCCCCAGCGGCGGCCCAGAGTCCTTCGCGGTGTATCTCGGGCGCGCGAACGGAACATTCACGGCGCCGAGGTATGTTCCATCGCCCAACTGCTGCGACAACGAGCCGGAGATCGGGGACATCGACGGCGACGGGCATCTCGACGTCCTGTTTATCTCAAACCTCGCGTTCTGTTCGCCGCCGTCAAGCTCGAATCAGGGTGGGGCGGTCTTCCTGGGTGACGGTGCGGGCGGGTTCGCGCCGCCGCAGTTCGACTTCCCGCGGGTGACCGGTACGGACGGGAATCTCCGGTTGGGTGATCTGAACGGGGACGACGCGTTGGATGCGGTGTTCGACGCGGGCTGCGGTGGCCGGAACCCTGACGGGGCGCGGGTGTCGTTCAACGAGACGGTGCAAGATCAAGCGGACATGTCCGTGGCGGTTTCCGGTCCGGCTCAGCGGCCGGCGCAGGGGCAGGCAACGTACACCGTGACGGTGATGAACAACGGTGAGCTGCCGGCCTCGGCTGCGACGACGGTGCGCTTCACACCGGCCTCGGCGTTCCGGATCACCTCGACCGCACCGCCGACGTCAGGCGGCGGGTCGAGCGTGGTGTTCCGGTCGGGGGTGATCCAGCCGGGTGACCAGGTGACGTACACCGTGACAGGCAAGGTGCGCGCCGCGTCGGGAAGCTTCACGGCGGTCGCGCTGGTCGATTCCTCGCGGTACGACCCGGCCGTGGCGAACAACACCGCGCAGACCCGGACCCGTGTCGTCGGCTGAGCCGGCTAACAGCGACCGGCGACTACCACGGGTCGACCCCCGTCCTTGAGCGGTGACAGGTCCGAGCGCTGAACCCGCCCGCTCAACTACTCAGCGACGAGGAGGGCGACCGGGTAGTGGTCGAACAGGTCGGCGACCAGCCGGGGTCCTCCGGCGTACCGGGTCCCGGTAAACGCATCCGACCAGTCGGCAGCCGGTAGATCGACCTCGGTCTCCCCCCAGCCCTGAGCAGCAGCGAGGCGCAGCGGCAGCCGGGTGGCCAGCGCGATGACGCCGCCCCGGTCGAAGCCGATGAGGTGCGCTGCCGCCGGCCCCTGCGCGATGGCCGACGAGTACTCCGACAGCGCCCGGGCAGCGCGGACCCGGAGCGCCCGGGAGACGACGAGCAACTTGGCTGCACCGGTGGCGTCCACCTGCGGTTGCCAGCCGTCGTCCAGTCGCCGCAGCAGGTCACGCCGGTGGTCGAAGTCGATCCAGCGCCGGTTGTCGGGGTCCACGAGCGAGTGGTCCCAGATCTCGGTGCCCTGATACACATCCGGTACGCCGGGCATCATCAGCTGCAGCAGTTTCATGCCCAACGAGTTGGACCAGCCGAAGTTCTTGATCCGGTCCACGACCAGCTCCACGCCCATCTCCGGATGGTCGTAGGCGGTGTCGACCAGCTCGTGCATCCGCCGCTCGAAGTCCTGGTCGGGATCGGCCCAGGTAGTGGAGACACCGGCCTCGCGGGCCGCCTTGCGCGCGTAGGCGTGCGCCCGCTCCCGGTCCAGCGGCCAGGCGCCTAAAATGTTCTGCCACAGCAGGTGCGCGAGCGGCCGGTCCGACAGCGGCGCCAGCTCGTTCCAGCGTCGCACCACGTTGGCCCATGCCTGCGGGATTTCGGCGAGCACGGCAAGTCTGGCCCGGACGTCCTCGCTGCGCTTGGTGTCGTGCGTGGACAGCGCGGTCATGCCGTTCGGGTGCTGCTCCTGCCGCCGTGAACAGGCCGCGTGGAACTCCTCCGGTGTCAGCCCGAACCGGGTCGGGTCACCGCCCACTTCGTTGAGTGGGACGAACCGGCTCCAGCGGTAGTACGCGGTGTCCTCGACCCCTTTGGCCATGACCATGCCGCTGCTCTGCTGGAAGCGGACGGCCAACTCGCTGTCCGCGACGAGTAGCCGCTCGTACAAGGTTGCCAGGTCCGCGGACAGGTCCGGGCGCGTCGTAACTGCGTAGTCGACGGCCTGCTGCAGGTAGTGCGCGCCGTCCGGCAGATATGAGCGGTAGACGGGAAAGCAGGCGAGCAGCTCGGACAGCGCATCCGCCGCGCCGGGCAGGTCGGGAACCAGGCGAGCCAGCCGGCGCACCTCAGAATTGAGGATGCCGTCGGCGACCGCCCGCTTGCACGAGCGCACCAGCGCCGGGTATTCGACCGGCGCTCCGACCAACTCCGTGTCCAGCTCGGTCAACGCCTGCTCGCCGGCCGGGTCGATGAAGACGCCGCCGATCTCGTTCAGCGCGTCGTAGCCGGTCGTTCCGGCGACCGGCCACGAGTCGGGCAGCAGCTCTCCGGGTTGCAGGATCTTCTCGACCACCAGCCAGGCCTCAGGTGCGGCAGCGGCCAACCGGTGCAGGTACCCGCCCGGATCGGCCAGACCGTCCGGGTGGTCTATTCGCAGCCCGTCGACCGCGCCGTCCTCGACCCAGCTCAGCACGAGCGAGTGCACCGCTTCGAAGACCTCCGGCCGCTCCACCCTGACCGCGGCGAGTTCGTTGATTGCGAAGAACCGTCGGTAGTTCAGGTCGGTGTCGGCCCGCCGCCAGCTGATCAGCTCATAGTGCTGGCGGTCGTGCACCTCTTGGGGTGTGCCGCCCTCGGTGTCGCTGTCCGCGGCCAGCGGGAAGCGGTGGTCTGCGTAGCGCAGTTCGCCGAACTCCACCTGCAGGTCGTCGAGCGCGTTCGGGGAGTCGGAGAGTACCGGGATTCGGAGCCGCTGGTCGCCGAAGTCCCAGTCCACGTCGAGTGCCGGTGCGTTTTCGGCGTACCGGCCGTGGCGGAGGACGTCCCACCACCAGGGGTTCACGTCGGGTACCGCGACGCCCATGTGATTGGGGACGATGTCGAGGACTAGGCGGATGCCGTGGTCGCGCAGCGCCGCATCGAAGGCGGCGAAGCCCTCGGCCCCCCCGCGCTCCTCGTCGACGCGCGAGAAGTCCACCGTGTCGTAGCCGTGCGTCGATCCCGGCGTCGCCGCCATCAGCGGCGATGCGTACGCATGTGAGACCCCCAGGTCCCGCAGATAGTCCACGAGTTCCGCGGCCTGCTGCAGCCGGAAGGCCGCGCTGAACTGCAGGCGGTACGTCGACCTCGGTGCCGAGACAGGCACCACCCCTGTCACTCGGTCCTGCGCAACGCAACCAGGGCACGGCCGGGTAGGCCGAGCCTCGCACCGGCGTCGTACGTCGTCTCGTCGTGGTCGGTCAGCGAGGTGTCCACGACCACCTCCCAGCTGGCGGCGTACTCCGCCGGCGGCAGGGTGACGTCGATGGATTCGTCGTGGCCGTTGAAGCACAGCAGGAACGAGTCGTCGGTGATCCGGTCGCCGCGGGTGTTGGGCGCGCGAAGGCCGAGGCCGTTGAGAAAGACCGTCACGGCTTTGCCGAAGCCCGATCCCCAGTCCTCCTGCGTCATCACGTGACCGCCGGGGGTGAGCCACGCCAGGTCCGGCAGCGGTTCGCCCTCGCCTCGGCCCACCGGTCTGCCGTCGAAGAACCGCCGACGCCGGAAGATCGGGTGCGTACGCCGCAGCTCGACCAGCGTCGCGGTGAACGCCACGAGGTCGTCGTCCTTGGCCGACCAGTCGATCCACGTCAGCTCGTTGTCCTGGCAGTACGTGTTGTTGTTGCCTGCCTGGCTTCGGCAGAGTTCGTCGCCGTACAGGAGCATCGGTACGCCTTGTGACAGGAACAGGGTGGCCAGGAAGTTGCGGCGCTGCTGTGCTCGCAGCGCCAGGACCGCAGGATCGTCGGTCGGCCCCTCGACGCCGCAGTTCCAGGACCGGTTGTGGCTCTCGCCGTCGCGGTTGCCCTCGCCGTTGCCTTCGTTGTGCTTGTCGTTGTAGCTGACCAGATCGGCCAGCGTGAAGCCGTCGTGCGCGGTCACGAAGTTGATGCTCGCGACCGGTCGCCGGCCGGAATGCTCGTAGAGGTCCGAGGAACCGGTCAGCCGGGCGCTGAACTCCCCGATGGTGCCGGGCTCACCGCGCCAGAAGTCGCGGACGGTGTCACGGTACTTGCCGTTCCACTCGGTCCACAGTGGCGGGAAGTTGCCGACCTGGTAACCGCCGTCGCCGATGTCCCACGGCTCGGCGATCAACTTGACCTGGCTGACGACCGGATCCTGCTGGACCAGGTCGAAGAACGCCGACAGCCGGTCGACATCGTGCAGTTCTCGCGCCAACGCGGAGGCAAGATCGAAGCGGAACCCGTCCACATGCATCTCCAGGACCCAGTACCGGAGGGAGTCCATGATCAGCTGCAGCGCGTGTGGATGACGGACATTCAGGGAATTCCCGGTGCCGGTGTAGTCCATGTAGTACCGGGGGTCGTCGTCCACCAGTCGGTAGTAGGACCTGTTGTCGATCCCGCGGAAGCCCAGCGTGGGACCGAGGTGGTTGCCCTCGGCGGTGTGGTTGTAGACGACATCGAGGATGACCTCGATGCCCGCCTCGTGCAGGGTGCGCACCATCCCCTTGAACTCCGCGACCTGCTCGCCGCGCTGGCCGGAACCGCTGTAGGCGTTGTGCGGAGCGAAGAAGCCGATCGTGTTGTAGCCCCAGAAGTTGGCCAGCCCCTTCTCGTGCAAGCCGTGGTCCTGCACGAACTGGTGTACGGGCATCAACTCGATGGCGGTCACCCCGAGCCGCTGGAGGTGCCCGATCGCCGCCGGGTGGGCGATCGCGCCGTACGTTCCGCGCAGCTCCTCAGGAATGTCCGGGTGCAGTTGGGTGAAGCCCTTGACGTGTGCTTCGTAGATGACCGTCTCGTGGTACGGCGTACGCAGGGGTCGGTCGTTGTGCCAGTCGAAGAACGGATTGATCACGACCGATCGCATCGTGTGCGGCGCGGAGTCGTCGTCGTTGACGCTGCCGTCGTCGAAGCGGTAGTCGCACAGCGCCTCGTCCCAGTCGATGGCGCCCTGGATCGCCTTGGCGTAGGGATCGAGCAGCAGCTTGGCCGGGTTGCAGCGCAGGCCTTCCGCCGGCTTGTGCGGGCCGTGGACCCGGTAGCCATAACGCTGGCCGGGGTGCACGCCGGGCAGGTAGGCGTGCCAGACGAAGCCGTCCATCTCGGGCAGGTCCACACTGCTCTGGTTGCCGTCGGAGTCGACGAGGCACAGCTCCACCCGCTCCGCGACCTCGCTGAACAGCGCGAAGTTCGTGCCGGTTCCGTCGAAGGTCGCACCGAGGGGGTACGCCGTACCGGGCCAGACCTGCATCGACGTCCTCTCGCCAGCTTCCCGAAGCCTGCTGGCCGGGCATCCCAACGCTAGCCGAGCCGTCGATCGCCTATTTCGGGTGCCCGATGCAGCACCGCGGGCCAGAATCGATCTGATGATGCAGCTGGCCCGGCTGGCAGCGCTGGCTGCCTCGGTGCGCGACGACGGCAGCAGCCCGGTTGCCGACGAGGCCGGCCTGCGTTGGACGGTTCCCGCAGGGACTGCCCGATACGTTCGGACCAGCGCGGCCTTTGTCCTCGCCACGCCGGGTGGCTACCTGCGGCTGACCCCGGTGCGTGACCGCGCCCTCGGCGAAGCGCGAACCAACGTGCGGGTCGCGGCGGCACTGGCCGCCGCGGGAGCCCCGGTGACGGCGCCGCTGCCCAGCACGTCAGGCCGACTGGTCGAGGTCTTCGAGCCGGGGCTTCCCGACGTCGGCCGCATGCACGCGAGCCTGATCGCCAGCGCTCCGGGGCGTTACCTGGAGTTGGCCGACCTCGGCGAGGCGGATCTGCTGCGCTGGGGCCGGTCGCTCGCCCGGGTGCACCAAGCAGGTCGATCGGTCGATGCTTCGGCACTCGCCGCGTGGCCGGACGCCGTCGTCGCCGGGGTGGGCTCGGTGGCTCCTGATGCCGAGCTGCTCGATGCTGTCGGACTGGCCGGCGAGCGTTGCCTGGCTCTGCTGGGGCCTCCCACGACGCTCGTACACGGTGATCCACAGCCGGACAACGCCGCCTGGGGACCAGGAGGGCCGGTGTTCTTCGACCTTGACGACATGGCGTTGTCGTGGCCGCTGGCCGACGCCGCGATGGCCGTGCGCGACGCGCAGCCAATTGATTGCCTGGATCGGCCGGCCACCGATTCCGCGGTCGGACAGGCGCTGCTGCGCGGTTACCGTGAGGTCGCCGACCTGGATTTCGGGGAGGAACGTGCAGTTTCGTCGCTGCAGCGACTGTCCGCCGCGGCGACGTACGGCCGGCTGATGCTCGCCCTGGAGGGTCCCGCCCATGGCGGGCGCGGCCCCGCCTGGCTCGGTGCACTGCACGATCGCTTGACCGGCGTGGCGCAGAGTTTGCGGGCGGCGCTGCTGATCCGGCCGTCGCCGTAGCCGCCCTCGCGTCTCCGTCGCGGAAGAAAATGTCGGTGGGCGGTCTTATGGTCGACGGCGTGCGTACCGATACCGAACTCATCCCCACCCACGGCCGCTTCGAGGTGGTCAGCGACTTCTCGCCGTCCGGTGACCAGCCGACCGCGATCGAGGAGCTCCAGCAGCGGATCGAGGCGGGGGGCAAGAACGTCGTTCTGCTCGGAGCCACCGGGACCGGCAAGTCGGCGACGGCCGCCTGGCTGGTGGAGCGGCTGCAGCGGCCGACGCTCATCATCGCGCCGAACAAGACCCTCGCCGCCCAGTTGGCCAACGAGTTCCGCGAGCTGCTGCCGAACAACGCGGTGGAGTACTTCGTCTCCTACTACGACTACTACCAACCCGAGGCGTACGTCCCGCAGACCGACACCTACATCGAGAAGGACTCCTCGGTCAACGACGAGGTCGAGCGACTGCGGCACTCCGCGACGATGAGCCTGCTGACCCGGCGGGACGTCGTCGTCGTCGCCACCGTGTCGTGCATCTACGGCCTGGGCACCCCGGCGGAGTACCTCAACCGCAGCGTCCGGCTGAAGATCGGCCAGGAGCTGGACCGCGACCGGCTGCTACGGCGGCTGGTCGACATCCACTACAGCCGCAACGACCTGTCGTTCTCCCGGGGGACGTTCCGAGTCCGTGGCGACACCATCGAGATCTTTCCGGCGTACGAGGAGCTGGCCTTCCGGCTGGAGATGTTCGGCGACGAGGTCGAACGGCTGTACTTCCTGCATCCGCTGACCGGTGAGGTCGTCCGCGAGGTGGAGGAGATCTTCATCTTCCCGGCCACCCACTACGTGGCCGGTCCGGAGAAGATGGAACGCGCGATCGGCACCATCGAAGCCGAGCTCGCCGAGCGGCTGGCCGAACTCGAGGGTCAGGGCAAGCTCCTCGAGGCGCAGCGGCTCCGGATGCGTACGACGTACGACATCGAGATGATGCGGCAGGTCGGGTTCTGCTCCGGGATCGAGAACTACTCGCGGCACATCGACGCTCGGGCGCCGGGCTCGGCCGGGGCCTGCCTGCTGGACTACTTTCCCGAGGACTTCCTGCTGGTCATCGACGAATCGCACGTCACGGTGCCGCAGATCGGCGGGATGTACGAGGGGGACATGAGCCGGAAGCGGACGCTGGTCGAGCATGGTTTCCGATTGCCGTCCGCAGTTGACAATCGTCCACTGAAGTTCGAGGAGTTTCTCGACCGGATCGGGGACACCATCTACATGTCCGCGACGCCGGGGCCTTACGAGCTGGGCCGGGCGAAGGGCGAGTTCGTCGAGCAGGTGATCCGGCCGACCGGCCTGGTCGATCCCGAGGTCGTGGTGAAGCCGACGAAGGGCCAGATCGACGACCTCGTGCACGAGATCCGGGTGCGGGCCGAACGCGACGAGCGGGTGCTCGTCACGACGCTGACCAAGAAGATGTCCGAGGATCTCACCGACTACCTGCTGGAGCTGGGCATCCGGGTGCGCTACCTGCACTCCGAGGTCGACACCCTGCGGCGGGTCGAGCTGCTGCGGGAGCTGCGCAAGGGCGACTTCGACGTGCTGGTCGGGATCAACCTGCTCCGGGAGGGTCTGGATCTGCCCGAGGTGTCGCTGGTGTCGATCCTGGATGCCGACAAGGAGGGCTTCCTGCGCTCCGGGACGTCACTGATCCAGACCATCGGACGGGCGGCGCGCAACGTGTCCGGCCAGGTCCACATGTACGCGGACAAGATCACTCCGTCGATGGCCAAGGCGATCGACGAGACGAACCGGCGGCGGGCCAAGCAGGTGGCCCACAACACGGCCGCCGGGGTCGACCCGCAGCCGTTGCGCAAGCAGATCAACGACATCCTCGACGACATCTACAACGACGCTGCCGATGCCGACCGGGCCGCCCAGCGGGTGCTCGGCGGTTCGGGGCGGCAGCAGTCGCGGGGCAAGTCGCCGGTTCCCGGGTTGTCCTCGCGGATGACCAAGGGGGCGTCGGCGCTCGACGTGGCCGCGATGCCGCGGGCCGAACTCGCCGACCTGATCCAGCAGTTGTCCCATCAGATGCTCGCCGCTGCCCGCGAACTGCAGTTCGAGCTCGCTGCCCGGCTCCGCGACGAGATCAACGAGTTGAAGCGGGAACTGCGCGGAATGGACGCCGCGACCCGCTAGTAGCCGCATCGCTTACGTCCGTACGTCTGGCCGCCATGGCGCTCAGTTCCACGGACGTTGCGCCGGGTTGGCGTCATTCCACGTCGTGGAGGAGGCAACCCCGTCAGTTGGGTGGGCGCCGCTCCGCCGCGAGCTGCGCGCGGCCGGCGACCGCTGCCTGCAGCAGAGCACGGGCCGACCAGCGCATGAGCCCTGTTGCCTCGGCTCGGGGCAGGTGGGCGATGTCGGTGAGCCACACCAGGGCCTCGATACCGGTGGCGGATCGAATTGCCACAGCTAGCCGGCGTATGTCGACCTCGGGATTCGTGTCGCGCAGGGGGGCCAGGGCGTCCTCAATCCAGCCGATCGCGCGTCCTCCGCGTAACAACGGCTGGTCCGCGCCGGGTTCAAGGGACAACCGCAGGGACGCTCGCAACTGCGGTTCCCATTCGACCGTCGTGCGGATGAAGGCTTCCATGACCAGATCCAGCCGGGTCTCGGGGTCGCCGGGTGCGTCATCGGGCAGCAGCGACCGCTGCAGCGTCTCCGGATGCGCACTCAGGAGCAGGGCGCGCTGGTTGGGAAAGTACCGGTATGCGGTGGTCCTGGAGATGCCCGTGGCGGCGGCGACCTCCTCCACCGTCGGCGTCCCACCCTGCGCAAGCAGCTTACGGGTGGCGGCCACCAGAGCTTCGCGAGTGCGCGACTTCTGCCGCTGGCGCCCGGCGAGTTCATATGGTACTTGCATCACATCATGGTATCGCAGTAGCATATATACTCAGGCAAGCGCGGCACTACTGGGATGGTGAGGCGGTCATGACCCGGGACCCGGCGAAAACGGACCCCGATCACTACACGGTCGTCTTCGAGAACGACCGGGTTCGGGTGCTCGAGTACAAGGACAAGCCGGGCGAAGGCACAAGCTGGCATGCTCATCCGGACAGCCTCATGTACACGCTGAGCGCCTTCCGCAGGCGGATACTGGCCGACGGCCGGCACGTGGACGTCGAGCTGCAGGCAGGGCAGGCGCGGTGGGTCAGCGCCCAGGAGCATTCCGGCCAGAACACCGGCGACACCGACTCGTACGCGCTCTTCGTCGAGCTCAAGGAACCCGCAGCCGCCAGCTCCCGCGCGGCGAGGGCACCGTTGGGACCCAGCGAGTCCTGAGCGGTGGCTCAGCCGCGCGCTGGGTGACGGTTGACCGGTGGGCTGCAGCCCCCGGCTCAGGTGTTACTCGCCGGCTTCGCCCTGTCCTACCGGGTGCTCACGACCCGCACCCGGGGCAGCAACCAGCCGCCCGTCGGCGTAGACGCTGCGGATGCGGGCGCCCAGCGTGGCTACGTCCAGCGGGTCGCCGTCGACGAGGGCGAGGTCGGCCCGCTTGCCCACCTCGATCGAGCCGAGTTCGTCGTCGATCCCAAGCAGCCGGGCCGCCGACAGCGAGGTGGCGTGCAGCGCCTGGCCCGGGGTCATCCCGCACTCGGTCATGAGCGCGACCTCGCGCAGGTTGTAGCCGTGCGCGCCCACCCCGCTGTCGGTGCCCATCGCCACCGCCACACCGGCGTCGATCGCCCGGCGTACCGACTCGACGTGGATATCCACGACCATCCTTGCTTTGTCGATCACGGTCTGCGGCAAGCCGGCGCCAGCGTCCGCGAGGTCAAGGACGGCCCGCGGCGCTGCCAGCGTCGGCACCAGCCAGGTTCCGGCGGCGAGCATCATCTCGATCGCCTCGTCGTCGAGGAAGATGCCGTGCTCGATGGACCGCACTCCGTTGCGGATGGCGAGCTTGATGCCGTCGGTGGCCTGGGCGTGGGCCATCACGAACCGTCCGGCGGCGGTGGCCTCCTCGACCAGGACGGCGATCTCCTCGTCCCGGAAGTGCCCGTGCCGAGGGTCGCTACGCGCGGACAGCACCCCGCCGCTGGTGGCGACCTTGATCACATCCGCGCCGTTACGGATCAGCTCCCGGACTTTGCGTCGCATCTCCGCCGGGCCGTCGACGATGCCGCTCGGCCGGCCCGGATGTTCCATGAGCAGCGGCAGCGAAGCACCGAACGGCATCCAGTCGTCGCCATGGCCGCCGGTCTGGCTGATCATGTTCAGCGAGATCTGCATCCGTGGGCCGCTGATGAGGCCGTCCGCCACGGCCTGTTGGACACCGAGATCGGCGCCGCCGGCGTCGCGCACGGTGGTGATCCCCTGATCCAGGGTGACCCGCAGGTTGTGGATCGCCTCGTAGAAGGGATAGCTGAACGGTGTCTGCACCATCCGCAGCAGGTCGATTCCGCTGAACATGACGTGCACATGACAGTCGATGAGGCCGGGCAGCAGTGTCTTTCCGGTGCAGTCGATCCGCGCGTCGCCGTCAAGGCCGCTGCCGATCTGCACGAACCGACCGCCCTCGACCACCACATCGGCGCCGGCGGGTGGAGTGCCGGTTCCGTCGAAGACCTGCCCGCCGGCGTACAGGGTCCGGGTCATGAGTCCGGACCCTAGCGTGCCGGCCGCCCTTCTCGTTAGGAGTGCTAACGAGTATGGGTTACGGTGCCAGCCATGTTGCCTGCTGATCTCGCGCATCTGCGCATCCCCGGCGTACCCACTCTCAGTCCCGACGCCAACATTGTCGTCGTCGCGGTGACGAGGCTGGATCTCGACGAGAACGAGTACCGCTCACAGCTGTGGCGGGTGCCCACCGACGGAAAGCCGCCGCGCAAGCTGACCCACGGAACCAAGGACAGTGAGCCTCGGATCTCACCCGATGGCCGTTGGCTGGCGTTCCTCCGGGGCGTGGAGGGCGGTAAGCCGCAGCTGCACGTCATGGCGATGGACGGCGGAGATCCGCGCTGCCTGACCGACCAGCCGCTGGGCGCGGGCGCGCCGGTTTGGAGTCCGGACTCGACCGCGATCGGCTACGTCGCCCGGGTCCCCGAGGAGGGCCGGTACGGCACCGCAGAGAAGGTCAGTCCAGACAAAGAGGCGCCGCGGCTGATCAGGTCGGTGAAGTACCGGATCGACAATCTGGGCTTCACGAACGACCGGCGCCAGCACGTATTCGTGATCAATGCGGTGGACGAGGACGCCGAGCCGGTGCAGATCACCGACGGCGACCACGACCACGCCGACGTCGCCTGGAGCCCGGACGGCGGCCGGCTGGCGTTCGTCTCCGCCCGGCACGAGGGACACGAATTCGACCTGGCCGAAGACGTCTTCGTCTGCAACCGAGACGGCTCGGACCTTCGTGCCCTCACCCGCACTCGGACCGCTACCGGTACGCCGGTGTTCAGCCCCGACGGATCCACCGTCTGGTTCCTCGGGTCGGGCGACCTCGGCCCGAACGGCCGCGACTTCGTCGCCAACCAGTCCGGGCTCTGGTCGGTGCCTGTGGACGCGTCCGCGGAGCCGACCCGACACTCCGATCCGGAGGCCGACGATCTGTCCGAGGGAACGCCGCGGATCACCGTCACCGATCGTGGTCTGCTCGTGGGCCGGCTCGCCCGCGGAGCGGTCGAGCTGGTCCGGTATCCGTGGGACGGCGGCGCTCCCGCGACAATCCTCGGTGGCCAGCGTCAGGTGCGCGGGCACGACGCGGCCGCGGGAGTCATCGTGGCGACCGTCGCCGCACCGGGGGACATCGGTGAAGTGATCGCCGTTCGCGACGACGGCGGCGAGGAGCGGGTGCTGACGTCCTACGGCGAAGAGTTGGCGGGCACCGGCAGGCTGCACGAGCTGGCCGCGTTCGAGACGGCATCGGATGACGGTTACCCGGTCCACGGCTGGATCGTCCGGCCCGACGGTGAGGGTCCGCACCCGGTCATCCTGTCGGTCCACGGCGGCCCGTTCGCGCAGTACGGCTGGACCCTGTTCGACGAGGCGCAGGTCTACGCCTCAGCGGGATACGCCGTCGTGATGTGCAACCCCCGGGGCTCGGCAGGGTACGGCTCGGCGCACGGTCGGATCATCCGGCACGACATGGGCAACCGTGACAGCGCCGACATCCTGGCGTTTCTCGACGCGGCGTTGGAGGAGCCCGACCTGGACGCGAACCGCGTCGGAGTCATGGGTGGCTCTTACGGCGGCTTCATGACGACGTGGCTCGTGGGGCACACCGACCGTTTCGTGGCGGCGATCAGCGAACGCGCGATGAACGAGCCGGTCAGCTTTGTCGGTTCCAGCGACATCGGCTGGTTCTTCCCCGAGGAGTACTGCGGGACCGACCCGGAGCGGGTGGCCGCGCAGAACCCGCTGGCGTTCGTTGATCGGATAGCGACGCCGACCATGGTCATCCACTCCGAGCACGACTGGCGCTGTCCGGTCGAGCAGGGTCAGCGGCTCTTCGTCGGATTGAAGCTGCGGGACGTCGACACCGAACTCCTGCTCTTCCCCGGCGAAGGGCACGAGCTGAGCCGCTCCGGCCTGCCGTCGCACCGGATCGCCCGGTTCGAGCACATCCTGCGGTGGTGGGGGAAGCACCTGCCCACCGCCGCCAATCCCGCCCCGAGCAGTGCCCTCGGCGAGTCGGTCTCGCCGGACACCGCTGCCCCAGACGCCAGGGCAGCGGCTGTCGATGACCACGCCGCCGACGTCACGACCGAGGCGGACAGCCAGCCCTACCCGCCAAGGCTGGCGCCGTAGCCGTCAGTCTCCGTCGGCGTTCGCGGGGGGCGGGCCGACACTCGGAGGCAGAGGGTCACCGCCGACACTCGGAGGCAGAGGGGCGTAGTAGAAGTCGGAGCCGGGCTCTCGCCGGATGATCTTCCACGCGCCGTCGCGGCGTACATAGCGGTCGCGGTACGTGGCGCCGCCTCGCACCCACACGCCGTCGGCCAGCTCGACCGAGATGTCCACGTCGGCCTCGCCGGTGGCGCTGTCGCCGTCGATCTCGACCACCAGGTTGGCGGTCCAGTGGTGCATCTGCCGAAAGGCGCCCCACTGCCCCCGCACCGCGTCGCAGATGGCGGCGAGGCCGACGGCGTCCTGCCCGTGACCGAGCGCCCACACCGCGTCCTCGGACCAGACGCCGGCCCAGCGCGCGATGTCCTGCTTGTCGGCGCCATGGCAGTACTCGTGGGCGAGCCGCCGGATAGCCAGCTCACTCTCGACCCGGTCCAGCCGCGCCGTCGGCTGCTCGAGGTCCGCCATCGCACGAGCTTACGAATCGGCCCGAAACGCGGTGGTGAGCAACGCGTCGACAGCGGCCTCCAACACCTCAGCCGTCGACACGGCGGCCAAGCCCGAGCCAGTGGAACTGAAGCACTCCGCACGGGGGAGCAGGTCGGCCAGATCGCCGTAGACACGGCAGCCCGACTCCGAAACGGCCCGGATGGACTCCGCCGCCTCCCGCTCCATCCAGCGGCGTGCGGACGCCGGCATGAGCAGGCGTTGGCGCGGTCGATCGGCCGTCCTCAACACCGGAACCAGCCGCGACATCAGGTCCCGATGCTCGTGCCAACTCAGGGTGGCCCGAGTCCGGCGTACGACGTGCTGCAGCAGCACCACGTCGAGCATGTCCAACGAGTCGTTGGTGTCCGCGGGCCTGACATCCAGCCCGGCGGCCTCGAAGCCCACCACGCGGGCGAACCGATCCAGCAGCCGCCGTCGAGGCACAGCACGGGGCGGCACGGTGACGACATGCACGTGCTGCGCACCGAACGCGGCCTGCCAGCGTTCGACGAGTGGTCCCAGCCGGTGCCCCCACATGCCGTCCGGGCGGTCACAGTTGCCTAGGAAGTCGGGCCAGCTCACGTCAGGGTCACGCTGCTTGACCTTCTCCTGGTAGGTCGACGGCAGTACGTCGGCGAGGCAGCGCCCCATCACGA
>JACCTY010000140.1 GCA_013812145.1 Geodermatophilaceae bacterium
CTCCACGACGCCCTCGGCCAAGGGTCGGCGGTCGAGCCGACGGCGGGAGCGCCACCGGCCCCGGCGGGACAGCTCCGCGTGGACGGTCCGCCACGCGGTCTCGGAGGCGAAGCGGACCGTCCGGCCGGCCGCTGCCACCGAGCGCAGCAGGCCGTCGGCGTCGGCTGCGCCGAGCGTCCGCGCCACCGCCGCCTGTTCCTGCTGGAGCAGCCGATCGACGCATCGACCGCTGCGCCGGTGCAGCTCGCCGCGCACGTCCAGCAGCAGCATCCGTGCCGCGGTCACCGCCGGACCGGACTCGTCCACCAGCTGCGCGGCCGCCAGCGCATGCAGCACCAGGCAGTCGCGGATTCCGCCCAGACTCTCCTTGACGTCGGGCTCGAGCAGGAATGCCAGCTCCCCGGCGGTGCGGTGGCGTAGTCGCTCCGCCTCGGCCAACGCTGGAACGTGGGTGTGCGCCTGTTGCCGCCACACGTCGTACGCCGTCGCCCGCAGCGACTCGCTCAAGCCCTCGGACCCGGCGATGTGCCGGGCGTCGAGCAGCCCGAGGGCGGCCTTGGCGTCCCGCTCGGCCACCGCACGAACGTCGGGGATGGTCCGCACAGAGTGGTCCAGACCCACCCCGCTGTCCCAGATCGGATACCACAGCGCCTGCGCCCGTTCCCGGATGCCCGGTCCGCCGGCGTGCACCAGGACGAGATCCAGATCGCCGTACGGTGCGCACTCCCGCCGGCCGAGCCCACCCACGGCCACCAGCGCCACCTCGGCAGCCACGTCCCGCCCGAGCAGTTCGCGAAGCCAGTCGTCGTACAGGTCGCTCAACGCCGATCGCAGGGCGGTGCCCCGGATCTCGGCTCGACCGAGCAGTTGCGCCCGGGCCGCCCGGAGCCCGACGGCCTGCTCAGAGCGCGTCGGTGCCACGCTCTCCCGTCCGCACCCGTACGACGTCCTCCACTGCTGTGACCCACACCTTGCCGTCACCGATCGAACCGGTCCGGGCGGCGTCGACGATGACGTCGATGACCCGCGCCGCATCCGCGCCGTCCACCAGCACCTCGATGCGGACCTTGGGGACGAAGTCCACCTGGTACTCCGCGCCCCGGTAGACCTCGGTGTGCCCCTTCTGCCGACCGAAGCCCTGCACCTCGCTGACCGTCAGACCCGCGACGCCTACGGTCTCCAAGGCCTTTTTGACGTCGTCGAGCTTGAACGGCTTGATGATCGCGGTGACCAGTCTCATTCCGAGGCTCCCCGGGCCGACCCGCTGGAAGCACCGACGGCAGCGCGGGCCGCACCCGCGCCCGAACCGATGCCACCGCCCCCGCCACCGCCGAGACTGGTGAAGTCGTAGGCGGACTCTGCGTGCTCCGCGTTGTCGATGCCGCTCTCCTCGGCTTCCTCGTCGATCCGGAAGCCCATCGTCTTCTGAATGGCCTGCCCGATGAGGTAGGTCAGGACGAATGAGGTGATGAGTACAGCGAACGCGCCGACCGCTTGCCGCCACAGCTGATCGACACCGCCACCGTAGAACAGCCCGTCCACGCCCGCCGTGGCAGCCGAGGAGGCGAGGAGTCCGACCGCCAGGGTGCCCCAGAGCCCGCCGACCAGATGCACGCCGACGACGTCGAGGGAGTCGTCGTACCCGAACCGGTACTTCAACCCCACCGCCAGCGCACACAGGACGCCGGCCAGCGCCCCGACGATGATCGCGCCGATCGGTGTCACCGACGAGCAGGACGGCGTGATCGCGACCAGGCCGGCCACCACGCCCGAGGCGCCACCGAGGGATGTGGCGTGTCCGTCACGCACCCTCTCCACGACTAGCCACCCCAGGGACGCGGCGCCGGTCGCGACCATCGTGGTCACCCAGACCTCCGCGGCCTGACCGTTCGCCGATATCGCCGATCCGGCGTTGAAGCCGAACCAGCCGAACCAAAGCAGGCCGGCGCCGATCATCACCAGGGGCAGGTTGTGCGGGCGCATCGGTTCGGAGCCGAAGCCGCGGCGCTTACCGAGGACGTACGCCAGCGCCAGCCCCGCGGCACCGGCGTTGATGTGCACCGCCGTTCCGCCGGCGAAGTCGATCGCCAACAGGTCGTTGGCGATCCAGCCGCCGGTCTCGGACTCCGCGCCGTTGAACGCGAAGACCCAGTGCGCGATCGGGAAGTACACGATCGTCGCCCACACACCGGCAAATACCAACCACGGACCGAACCGGGCCCGGTCGGCGATGGCCCCGGAGATGAGGGCCACCGTGATGATCGCGAACACCGCCTGGAAGGCGACGAAGGCCATCGACGGGACAGTGAAGACCAAACTCGTCGCTGCGAAACCACCGTCCAATCCGGCGGTGCCGAGCAACCCGCTGAGCCCGAAGAACTCGAACGGGCTGCCTACGATGCCGCCTCCGATGTCGTCGCCGAAGGCCATGGAGTAGCCGTACAGCACCCACAGCACGCTGATCAGCGCAAGCGCCCCGAAGCTCATCATCATCATGTTCAGGACGGTCTTCGCGCGGACCATGCCGCCGTAGAAGAGGGCCAGGCCGGGCGTCATCAGCAGCACGAGCGCGGCGCTGGCAAGAACCCAGGCGGTGTCGCCGGTGTCCATCGGCAGACTCCTTGCGGTGTTGCCGGCCATGAGCGGCCGGAGCGAGTGACCCGTCAGCGCCGAGGGGCGGGACGACAGGAGAAACGTGACAGGACCGTGTTTCTTGACCTTTCCCCGCGTGTTTCCGGCGGGTTATCTCGTCGCTGCGAATGTGACGTTCGTGATCACCGGCTACAGCCATGCTCTGGTTCTTGCACACAATTGGCCGTAGGGCGGTATCGTTTGGCCCGGCCGCTGAGCCCCACATCATGGAGGTCCTCCATGCACGTCCCCGACGGATTCATCAACGCCCCCGTGTCCGCGGTGGCGGGAGTCATCGCCATAGGTGGGGTGGCGGTGTGCCTGCGTGGAGCCCGCAGAGAGCTGGACGAGAGAACCGCACCGCTGGCCGGTCTTGTCGCGGCGTTCGTGTTCGCCCTGCAGATGCTCAACTTCCCGGTGGCGCTGGGCACCAGCGGACACCTGTTGGGCGGGACACTGGCCGCGGTGCTCGTCGGCCCCTACACGGGCGCTTTATGCGTGGCGGTGGTGCTGCTCGTCCAAGCGTTGTTCTTCGCCGACGGCGGGTTGACGGCCCTGGGCATCAACATCACCGTCATGGCGATGGTCACCACCGTGGTCGGCTACGGCCTGGTCGTGCTGATCCGCCGGGTGCTGCCGTCCCAGCCGTCGTCAGTCGTCCCGGCCGCGTTCGTCGGCGCGCTGGTCTCCGTGCCGGTGGCCGCGGCTGCCTTCACCGTGTTCTACGCCATCGGCGGCACGACCGGCCTGCCGATCCTCGGAGTCCTCGGGGCAATGGTCGGCGTGCACGTGCTGATCGGCATCGGGGAGGCGCTGATCACCTCGCTCGTAGTGGGCAGCGTGATCGCCGTACGGCCAGACCTGGTCTATGCCGCCCGCCCGTACGTTCAGCCGCTGGAGATCCGCGGCTCGGCCGCCTCCAGCTAGAGGGGATGCTTCGATGACCAACGACACGTCCAACCATCGAACCCGCAATCGGAACATCTTGCTGGCCTTTTTGGTCGTGGCGCTGCTGCTCGCCGGAGGGGTCAGCTTCTACGCCAGTTCGCAGCCCGACGGTTTGAACAAGGTGGCCGCCGACAAAGGCTTTGACGTCAACGTCCGCGACCACGACTTGTCCGGCTCGCCGTTCGCCGGCTACGGGACGACGGGCGTGGACAACCCGCGCCTGTCCAAGGGGTTGTCCGGGGTGATCGGGGTCGGCATCACGCTGCTGCTCGGCGCGGGGCTGTTCCTCGTGGTCCGGCGGCGGGGCTCCGGCGGCGACGGCACGGCGGCCGGCTCGGCGGATAGCCGTCCAGGGCAAGCCACTGGCACATGAGCGGAGAGCACGGCCACCACGAGCTCTTCCTCGACCACGACACGCCGATCCATCGACTGCCCCCGCAGTGCAAGATCGCCGCAGTGGTCGTCTTTGTCGTGGCAGTCGTAGCGGCGCCGCGGGGTACCTGGTGGCCTTATGCGGTCTATGCCCTCGGGCTGGCGACCGTCGCAGCGATCGGGCGGGTTCCGGCACCGACAGTGTTGCGTCGCATGGTGATCGAGCTGCCCTTCGTGCTGTTCGCGGTGATTCTTCCGTTCGCCTCGACCGGCCCCCGGATCGACCTACTGGGCATCCCGGTATCTGAGACCGGGCTGGAGTCAGCCGGGATCCTGCTGGCTAAGGGAACCCTCGGCGTGGTGGCCTCGATCCTGCTGGCCGCGACGACCCACCCCCGCGACCTGCTGCGCGGCCTGGAACGACTGCACCTGCCACAGCTGCTGGTGCAGATCATGACGTTCATGTTCCGCTACGTCGAAGTGGTCATGGGCGAGATGGGCCGGATGCGGGTGGCCCGCGAATCGCGGTGTTTTCGAGCCCGACACGTCGGTCAGATGAAGGTGGTCGCACACTCGGCCGGCGCCCTGTTCATCCGCACCTACGAACGCGGTGAACGCGTGCACCTGGCGATGCTGGCGCGGGGCTACACCGGACGGCTACCCGTCCTCCACAACGTCGCCGCAAGCCGCCGACACTGGGTCATGGCGGCTGGTCTGCCGGCGTTGGCGATCGCGACGACGGCCTCGGCGTGGCTCAGCGCATGAGCGGCGGCGCAGCCTCGCTCGTGGTGGACGGCTTGGCTTTCGCCTATCCGGACGGGCACCAGGCGCTGTTCGGCGTGAACCTGACGGTGGCCCGCGGCGAACGGGTCGCCGTACTCGGTCCGAACGGCGCAGGCAAGACCACCCTGGTCCTGCATCTGAACGGGATCCTGTCCGGCGGTCAGGGACGGGTGCAGGTCGCCGGGCTGCCCGTCGTCAAGGAGAACCTGCGCGAGATCCGCCGCCAGGTGGGCATCGTCTTCCAGGACCCGGACGACCAGCTCTTCATGCCCAGCGTCCGCGAAGACGTCGCGTTCGGACCGGCGAACCTGGGCGTGTGCGGCCCCGAACTGCAGGACCGGGTCGCCGAGGCGCTGGCCCTCGTGGGGATGTCGGAGTACGCCGACCGACCGCCGCATCACCTGTCCTACGGCCAGCGCCGCCGGGTCGCCGTGGCGACGGTGCTGGCGATGCGCCCGGAGATCCTGGTGCTGGACGAGCCGTCGTCCAACCTCGATCCGGCCAGCCGGCGGGAGCTGTCCGACATCCTGCTCAGCCTGCCCATCACGATCCTGATGGTCACCCACGACCTGCCGTACGCCCTGCAGCTCTGCCCGCGCTCGGTGATCCTCGACGACGGCGTGATCGCCGCCGACGGATCGACTTACGAATTGCTGTGCGACGAGGCGACGATGTCCGCGCACCGGCTGGAGCTGCCGTTCGGGTTCGACCCGCGCTCGGTCCGGGCGACCTCGGGCTGAACCCGGATCGGGCGGAGCAGCAGCCACAACCCGCTGGCCGCGATGACGGCGGCGGTGACTGCGATCAGGAGCCGGTAGTCGACTACCCCGATGAGGATCGCGCCGGCGGCGATAGACAGCGTCTGCGGGCCGTTCATCGCCAGGACCGTCGCGGCGGCCACCCGGCCCTGCAACCTGGCCGGCGTGTGCCGCTGCCGCGCAGTGACGAAACCGACGATCAGCCAGGGGATCGCCGCCCCTCCGAGGACGGCAGCGGGTGCGACCACGCCGAGCGAGGTGGCGGCGAAACCCACGCTGCTCACCGCGAACGTCATCAGCGCGACCCCGACCGTGCGGGCTTCGCCGAGCCGGCGGATCAGGAGGACGGCGGTGAGCCCGCCGAGGATGCTGCCACCGCCCTGCAGGCTCATCAGTACGCCGAAGAACGCCGGCTCACGGCCGAGTCCCTCGTCGACCACGGCGAAGACGATGCTGTCGTAGGTGCCGAGGACGGCGAACGCGATCACGACGGCGATGACGAGCTGCAGTAGCAGCGGGTTTGCCCGGATGTGCCGGAAACCAGCAGTGAACTCCCGCCGGAAGCTCTCCCGCGGGTGCTCGTCCGGGTCGGATTCCGCGACCCGGACGGAGAGCAGGGCAACCGTCGCGCTCAGGAACGTCGCCGCGGTGAGCAGCGACAGCGCTCCGCCGCCGTACGCGGCGTAGATGCCCGCGCCGACGAGCGGGCTGAGAATCCGCAGCCCCTGGTCAATCGTGCTCAGCGCCGCGTTCGCGGTCGCCAGGTCCGCATCCGGCAGCATGTCCTTGAGCAGCCCGGACTGGGCCGACCCGGTGACGGTGCCGACGACGCCGAGGCCGAAGGCGACGGCGTAGATCAGCCAGAGCTCGGCGGCGGAGGAGACCGCGAGCAGGGACAGCACCATGCCCGCACCGGCCAGGTTCGTGACGATCAGCAGCGGGCGGCGGCGTATCCGGTCGGCCAGGTGACCGCCGAGGGGCGACATGAACACTGGGGCGGCGAGGGCGAGGAAGACCAGGCCGGCCGCGCCGTTGCTGCCGGTGAGATCCTTGGCCCAGATCGCCAGCGACAGGAACAGCGCGCTGTCCCCGAAGTTCGACAACGACCAGCCCACCAGCAGTCGCCGGAACCGCGGCTCTCGCAAAGCACTCACGTCAGCCCGGCTCGCCGGGGAAGAGTCCGACGCTGGACCCGAGGAACAGTCGGACCGGTCGGCTGCCGTCCGGGCGTTGCGTGGTGGCGTTGTCCCGGGACAGGAAGAAGCGCTCGACCAGGCCGCCGAGCTCGTCGGAGAGCTCCCGTAGCTCGGCCAGCGTGAGCCACCCGGTGCCACCGGACAGCACCGACGCGTCGCGCCACTCGGCCTCGGCGGCCTGCTGCGCCGGGCCGGTCCACCACGCGCGGAGCCGAGCGAACTCATGGCCGAGGAAGAACTCGTCAAAGGCGCTGGACGCCGCCGCGCTTTCCGGATCGCTCGGGTCGCGGCGCAGCTCCTGGCGCATCGAGGTCAGCCGCCAGGGCTTGGCTCGCCCCGGCGCCGGCACCGCCTCGATGAAGCCGTGTCTGGCCAGCGTGCGCAGGTGGAAGGAGCAACTGGCCACGCTGTGACCGGACAGCTCGGCGCAGCGGGTCGCCGTCGCGTGTCCCTCCCCCAACAGGATCTCCAGCAGGGTGAGGCGGGTCGGATGAGCCAGTGCGCGGATGGCGAGCGGATCGCTGATCGGCCGGCGTGGCTCGGGATCCGGCGACGCCACGCGGCGTGCAGGCATTTGCACAACGTATCTTTTGCAAGAACTCTTGCGCAAGAGTTGTTGCTAAGCTACTGCTGTCATCGAGCCTGCCGGGTCACGAGGTGGGGCGGATCACGTCGAGGTCGGTCGCGGCGAAGTCGTCACCCGTGCACAACACCGGTAGACCGGTTCGCTCGGCCAGCGCGTAGACGAAACAGTCGGCATAGTTCAGGCCGGCGCGATGCCGGCCCCTGCCATAGCGGCGCCAGGCATCGAGCGCCCATTCCGCCGCGCCCGCGCCGACGTCCACGATGTCCACGGGGGTGTCGCGCAGGAGGCGGCCGAGCGCATCCCGGCCGCCCGACCCCAGCCGGGCCTCGATCACGATGCCCAACTCCACCCGAGTCGCTGCGGACATGAGTCGCCGTGAGGCACTCTCCAAGCAGTCGATGACCTCGTCATTTCCCGACTCGCTCAGCAATACCGCCACGACTGCAGAGGTATCGACGACGACCGCGGGCGCCCGACCCTCCGTCACGTTGGCAACCCGTCGGCGTCGTATCCGAGGATGTCCTCGGTTGGGCGCGGATCGAGTACCGGCAACGCTGCGACTTCGGCCTGCAGCCGGCGCAAGCGGGTGCCGAGCGACGGGCCTCGCAGAACGCGCTGGCGGGCCAGCCGCTCGCGGAGTGCGACGACGACAGCCTCGGTCAGCGACTCACCCGTCTCGGCCGCCAGTTCCCGCGCGAGGCGGTCAGCGTGCTCGCTCTTGATGCTGAGGGCCATGGAAGAAAGGTAGACTTAAAGGCAGAAGTCCGTCAATCGGCCCCTAACAGGCCCTCGACGAAGTCTCGGGGCTCGAACGGGGCGAGGTCGTCCTTGCCCTCACCGAGCCCGACCAGCTTGACCGGGATCCCGAGTTCGCGTTGGACGGAGATGACGATGCCGCCCTTGGCGGTGCCGTCCAGCTTGGTCAGGACGATTCCGGTCACGTCGACCACATCGGTGAAGACCCGCGCCTGTACGACGCCGTTCTGGCCGGTCGTGGCGTCGAGGACGAGCAGCGTTTCGTCCACCGGACCGTGCCTTTCCACGACTCGCTTTATCTTGCCCAGCTCGTCCATCAGGCCGGCCTTGGTGTGCAGCCGGCCCGCGGTGTCGATGAGCACCGTGTCCACGCGCGCCGCCGTACCCTGCTTGACCGCGTCGAAGGCGACGGCGGCCGGGTCCGAGCCCTCCGCGCCGCGAACGGTTTCCACCCCGACCCGCTCGCCCCAGGTCTGCAGCTGCTCGGCAGCGGCGGCGCGGAACGTGTCGGCGGCGCCGAGCAGCACCGAGCGCCCGTCCCCGACCAGGACGCGGGCGATCTTCCCGCAGGTCGTCGTCTTTCCCGACCCGTTCACGCCGACCACCAACACGATGGCGGGTCGGTCGGCATGCGGCAGCGTCCGTAACGTTCGGTCCAGGTCCGGACCGAGGGCGGTGACCAGTTCGGCGGTGAGCAGGTCCCGCAGCTGCCCAGGACTGGCCGACGCTGCGACCATCGCTCGGGTGCGCAGCCGCTCGACGATCTCCTGGGTGGCGGCGACACCAACGTCGGCTTGCAGCAGCGTGTCCTCCACGTCCTCCCAGGCCTGCTCGTCGAGGCGGTCCCGCGACAGCACGGCGAGCAGCCCCCGGCCGAGCGCGCTCTGCGAACGCGCCAGCCGGTCGCGCAGTCTCACCAACCGCCCGGCCGAGGGTGGCGGCAGGTCGAACTCGGGCTGCACAACCACCGGAACCGGTGGCGTCAGCAGGTCACCCACCGGCGGCAACACGTCTGACTCCGGTTCGCGCAGCTGCGAGATGCTCGCCGGCTCCCGGTCCGACAGCCGCGTGGTCCGGCTCCCGCGCTGCACCAACAGGACGACGGCGAGCAGCAGAACCAGCAGGATGGCGATGCCGACGATCAGGAACTCCATATCTGCGATCCTCCCAGAGCCCTGGTGGACGACCCACGGCTGCAACGGCCACCCAGTTGCGGGAAGAGAATCCCCAGCAGCGTGATTACGCTGTTACTTTCGCCTGAGGGAGCCAGTTCATGGATCAGACGCCTCGTCCCGAGCACACCCGGCCGGTCGGGTCCGGCGCTCGGCTTCGGGCATCGGTGCGTCCTACCGAAGAAGGGCACGGGGTCACCACCCTGGAGCTGTTCTTCGACCTCGTCTTCGTCTACGCCATCACGCAGGTCACCGCATTCATGGCCGATGACCTCAGCTGGCGTGGCGTCCTGCGTGGCTTGGTGCTGATGGCACTGCTGTGGTGGTCGTGGTGCAGCTACGCGTGGCTCGGCAACCAGGCCCGCGCCGACGAAGGCCTCATCCGCGCCAGCATCATCCTTGCGATGGGCGCCCTGTTCCTGGTGGCCCTGGCCATCCCCGAGGCCTGGGGCGACGTCGGTGGCGGGCTCAGCGCCCCGCTGATCCTGGCGTCCGCGTTGGGGTTGGTCCGGCTGGGCCATCTCGCGGTCTTCACGGTGGCCGCCGCCGACGATCCGGGCCTGCGCCACCAACTCGCCCGAACCGCGGTGCCCGTCGCGATTGCCGCCGTCCTGCTGGTCGCCGGCGCCCTGGTCGGCGGCCCCGGACAGACCGGACTCTGGGCCCTGGCACTGGTCATCGACTACATCGGTGTCTACGCCGCCGGCAGCGACTGGCGACTGCCCTCGGCCAAGCACTTCGCCGAGCGACACGGACTGATCGTGATCATCGCCTTGGGCGAGTCGATCGTCGCGATCGGCGTCGGCGTGGCCGAGTTGCCCCTCACCCTGCCGATCGGGGTGGCCGCACTGCTCGGGCTCACGGTGAGCGTCGCGCTGTGGTGGTCCTACTTCGACGTCGTCGCACCGGTAGCCGAAGGCGTGCTCACCCGTAGCACCGGCACCGCACGCACCCGACTGGCCCGCGACTCATACACCTATCTGCACTTCCCGATGGTCGCCGGGATCATCTACCTCGCCCTCGGGCTGAAAAAGGTCATGGAGTACGTGGGCGACACCGAGCACCACAGTCTCACCGACCCGCTGCCCGCCGGGGCGCTGTGGTCGCTGTACGGCGGGGTGGCCGTATACCTGCTCGCGCACCTGGCCTTCCGGCTGCGCAACATCGGCTCGATCAACCGGCCGCGGCTCACGGTCGCGGTCGTCCTCCTGCTACTGCCGCTCGGCATCGGCTCGCTGCCGGCACTGGCTGCCCTCGGCGTACTCACCGCGGTGGTGCTCGGCCTGATTGCCTACGAGGTGGTCCGGTACGCCGAGGCACGCGACAAAGTCCGCCACAGCGCGCACGAGTAAGGCGGCTGCCCGGCCTAGCCGCTCCTCATGTTGATGCGCTAGGCAGTACAGATGGCTGCCCTCGTACTCGGACCGTTGCTGCGACACGTCGACGAGACCAGCGCCACCGTCTGGGTGGAGACCGACGAACCGTGCGAGGTGACGGTTCTCGGGTGCACCACGAAGACGTTCCATGTCGCCGGGCACCACTACGCGCTGGTCATCATCGAGGGCCTGCAGCCGGCCAGCACGACGCCGTACGAGGTCCACCTGGACGGGACCAGGATGTGGCCGGAAACCAGCTCGCCGTACCCGCCCAGCCGAATCCGGACGCTTGGCCACGGCAACGCGATCAGCCTGGTCTTCGGATCGTGTCGCTATGCCCGGCCGGCCACCGCCGGAGCCGATCGCGACCTGCCGCCGGACGCGTTGGACACCTACGCCACCCGGATGGCCCGCGATCCGGAGAGCAACTGGCCGGACGCGCTGCTGCTGCTCGGGGACCAGGTGTACGCCGACGAGACGACTCCCCACACGCAGGAGTACCTGCGGCACCGCCGCGACCTGGAGCAGCCGCCGTACGCCGAGGTGGCCGATTTCGAGGAGTACACACACCTGTATCTGGAGTCCTGGACCGACCCGGATGTCCGCTGGCTGCTGTCCACCATCCCGACCTCGATGATCTTCGACGACCACGACGTCCGCGACGACTGGAATACCTCGCACATCTGGCGCGAGCAGATGCAGGCCACTGACTGGTGGCAGGAGCGCATCGAAGGCGCGCTGATGAGCTACTGGGTTTACCAGCAGCTGGGCAACCTGGCACCGGCGGACCTGGCCACGGACGACCTGTTCGCGGCGGTGTGCGCCGCCGAGAACGGCGAGCCGCTCCTACGCGAGTTCGCCCGGCACGCCGACGCCGAGGCCGACGGCGCCAAGGGCACCCGCTGGAGCTACCGCCGCGACTTCGGCCGGGTCCGGCTGCTGGTCATCGACACCCGATGCGGGCGGATCCTGGCCGACAACCACCGGTCGATGGTCAGCGACAACGAGTTCGACTGGATCGAGGAGCAGACCCGGGCCGACATCGACCACCTGCTAATCGGGTCGTCGCTGCCGTGGCTGATGGCCCACGCGCTGCACGACATCGAGGCGTGGAACGAGCACATGTGCACCAAGCACGACGGCCACCTCCTGGGCCGGCTGGCGGAGAAGCTCCGGCAGGGCGCCGACATGGAGCACTGGAGTTCTTTCGGCGAGTCCTTCCGGCGGCTCGCCCGGCTGCTCGCCGCCGTCGGGTCCGCTGAGCGGTCCCCGGCCACCATCTGCGTGCTGTCCGGCGACGTGCATCATGCCTACGTAGCCGAGGCGCGCTATCCGGACCCGCCGGACAGCAAGATCTACCAGCTCACCTGCTCGCCGGTGCACAACGAGGTACCCGGCTTCATGAAGATCGGGTTCCGGCTCGGCTGGAGCCGGGCGGCCCGGGCGATCACGGCGCGCTGGACCCGGCTGTTCCGGGTACCTCCCGCAGGGTTCGAGTGGGTGAAGCTCGACGGACCGTACTTCGACAACCAGTTGGCGACGCTGACCCTCGAAGGCAGGTCTGCCTCGGTGCGGCTCGAGCGGACCGAGGTGGGCCCGGACGGCCCCCGGCTGTGCCGCGCCAGCGAAGTCGTGCTCACCGACGGCTGAGCTCGGCTCACTCCGATGCCCTGGTGGCGGCGAGCGGCGTACGCCTCGACATCATCGACGGGTGAGCCCACCGACCCTTGGCCAGCGGCTGCGTGTCGTCACCTTCAACATCAGGCACGGGCGTGGCCGCAGCGGCGTGGTGGACCTGGGCCGTACCGCCGACACGCTGACGGCCTTGGGCGCCGACGTCGTCTGCCTGCAGGAGGTGGACCGGCACTTCTCCGAACGCAGCGACTGGGCCGACCAGGCCACCGAACTCGCCGAAAGACTCGGGATGGCGGCGGCGTACGGCGTTGCGCTCCGTCGAGCGGCGGTCGACGCCGGCCGGCCTGCCCGGGACTACGGCAACGCGCTCCTCACCAGATCTCCGGTCCGGGGGTACCGAGTGGTCGCGCTGCCCGGCCGGCCTCGATCCGAGCCCCGCAGCATGCTGATCGCCGAATCGGTCAACGGGCTGCACGTCGCATGCGTCCATCTGCAGCACGACTCGACGGCGGCGCGCGCGGAGCAGATCGCGGTGATCGTTCGGGAGCTGCCACCAGACGTTCCGGTGGTGCTTGCCGGTGACTTCAACGCCACGCCCGACGCACCCGAACTCAGTGTCCTGCGCGAACGGTTCGTGGACTGCTGGCAGCGCAGCGGACGAGGCCGCGGCGCCACCTTCCCCAGCCGCTTCCCGCTGCGCCGGATCGACTACGTGATGGCTTCGGCTGGCCTCCGGCCGGTCGCTGCCGTCGTCGTACCGACCGACACCTCCGACCATCGCCCGCTCGTCGTCGACCTCGTAGTGGATCAGACCTGAGTCGGCAGTCGCGGCTGTGCGCGCCGCCTGCCGGCGTTGCCACACCGCGACGGGACAGGTGGGCTCAGGAGCGGGTCTCGGCTGCCAGTCGCAGACCGAGCCAAGGAACACGGCGGCGGTAACCCGGTGCAGGCTGTCTCGGCCGGTTCAGACTCCGGTGTGGCCTTCGGGGTCCCAGCCGTGGGCGTAGGTCAGCGGTAGCCGCAGCAGTCGCCGCTCGTACACCATCGCCGCGCGCAAGTCCGCCCAGTCGGGGTGGTCGCCTTGCAGGACAAGGTAGTGCTCGACAAGCTGGTCGACGACGTAGGCGCCGGGGTTGGGCGTCGTCACGTGCAGGCTCGCCCGCGGATCGCGGCGCAGGTTGGGGGTCTTCGCTCGGCCGTCGGTGACCGAGATCAGAGCCGTCCGCGAGGGGCCGTCGTAGAGGTATCCGACGTTGGACAGCTGCGGCCGCCCGTCCCGCTTCAGAGTCAGGGGCAGGTCGCGCGGGCCGGTGCCGAACAGCGCCCACGGGTCGCCGTTCTCGAGGCCCGTCACGAAGCCAACTTCGCGACGTCGTCCTCGACCTCGATGGTTTTGCGAAACGGCGTCAAGCATCGCCCAGCAGCCGGAGTTCGGTGAGCAGTCGCTCGGCGGCGTCATGCATCACATGGTCGGGATGCAGTACGCCGCCGGCATCCAGCCGCATCTGCGTCCAGCGTCAGTACCGCGTCGAGCGCACCGGGCAGTGCATACACCGGCAGCGGCGGCGGAGAGTCTTCGCACAGATGCCGGGCACGCAGCAGCGGATTGAGGTCCGCGCAGTGATCGGGGTGGCCGTGGCTGACGAACACCGCATCGACATCAGCGGCCGGGAGGACCTCCAGCAGCCGCGGCACGATCGCATAGCCCGGATCTACCAGCAGCCGCGAGCCCGCCTCTTCGATCAAGTAGCCGCTGCAGCCACGCATGGGCGTCGGCCAGGCACCACCCCCACCGGACTCGCCGCCGGGCGCCCGACAACCACGGGCGGAACGGTGCGCCTGGAGCCCACCGACGCACGCCGGGCGGCCTGTACGACCAACCTTGAGG
>JACCTY010000007.1 GCA_013812145.1 Geodermatophilaceae bacterium
ACGAACACCTGGGTGCCGAGGTGCCGATCAGCGAGCAGCACCAGCAGCGCCGACGTGAGGATCGGGAACGCGAACAGCACGAGGAGGGCGGTGATGAAGATGTTCCAGGTGAAGATCGGCATCCGGAACATGGTCATGCCGGGAGCGCGCAGGCAGACGACCGTGGCGATCATGTTGACCGCACCCAGGATCGTGCCGAGACCGGCGACCACGAGACCGGTGATCCACAGGTCGGCACCGGCGCCCGGTGAGTAGATCTCGTTGGACAACGGCGGATACGCCGTCCAGCCGAAGGCCGCCGCGCCACCCGGGGTGAAGAAGCCGGAGACGACGATGAGCCCGCCGAACAGGAACAGCCAGAACGAGAACGCGTTCAGTCGCGGGAAGGCGACGTCCGGTGAGCCGATCTGCAGGGGCAGGACCAGATTCGCAAAGGCGAAGACCAGCGGGGTGGCGAACAGCAGCAACATGATCGTGCCGTGCATGGTGAACAGCTGGTTGTACTGCTCGATGGAGAGGAACTGCAGCCCCGGGCGGGCCAGTTCCGCGCGCATGAACATCGCCATCAGCCCGCCGAGCATGAAGAACCCGAACGAGGCGACGGTGTACATCACGCCGATGGTCTTGTGGTCGGTCGTACGCAGGACCCGCAAGAACGCAGAACCCTTGACCGGTACGACGGCCGGTGCCGGCCGGGTGACGATCGGGGCGGGCGCGATGGTCACAGGGTTGCCTCCGGGCGCGGCGGATCAGACGACACACACAGGATAGTGGTTGGTACGGCGGTCGGCAGTCGGGGTCTGTGACAGCTTCGATCGGCGAGTTGACCCGCTATGAATCGCTACGGTCGGCGTCTCCGTGCCATGCTTGATCAGTTGGGGGACCCGCCCCCGGCGAAACCTCGTGGCGACTCGCCGCGGGGATCGTGCTCAGGAGGCGTACATGACTGTCACAGGCATCATCAGCGCGATCGTCATCGGCTTGATCATCGGCGTCGTTGCCCGGCTGATCCTGCCGGGCAAGCAGGACATCCCGATCTGGCTCACGATCGTCGTAGGTATCGTCGCCGCCCTGATCGGTAGTTTCATCGCCGGCTCGTTCAGGGACACCGACGGGATCGACTGGGTTGAGCTGCTCATCCAGCTGGTGCTGGCCGTCATTGGCGTAGCCATCGTGGCTGGCGCCTACGGTCGTAAGGGCGTCGGTAGGTAGGAACCCGCTCGACGGCGCAGGCTGTCGCCACTTGCGGGTGGCGCGCCTGCGCCGTTCTTACCAGCCGGCTTTGTGGGCTCGGGCCTCATACAGCAACACCGAGGCGGACACCGCGACGTTGAGTGAGTCGCCGCGTCCGAGCATCGGCACGCACACCCGCCCGAAGCCGTGCCGATGCCACTCGGGCGAAATGCCGAACCGCTCGCTGCCGACCACGATCGCTGTGCGCCCGCCGTAGTCCAGCGACCGGTAGCACATCGCCTCGTCGGTGTCGGCCAGGTATACGGTGCAGCTGCGCGAGCGCAGCCAGTCGATTGCAGCAGCGGGGTCGCCGAACTCGACGGCGGGCACCGTCAGCGTCGCCCCGTGGCTGCCTCGGAACACCTTGGGATGTGTCAGCCGAGTACGCCGGTTCGTCAGCACGAGGCAATCGGCTCGGCAGGCGTCCAACGTCCGGATCAGCGTGCCGAGGTTGCCGGGTATCTCCACGGCGTCGGCGACGAGGACCAGCCCGTCGTCGACGATCGGCACCGTGTCCGGGGTCCAGTGCGGCAGCTGGGTCACCGAGATCAGGCCGTCAGGACGGTCGCGCTCCGACATCCGGGCGAACGTCTTCTCCGACACCCGAAACGACTGGCTGGCGCGGCTGACGATCTGCGCCGCGCGGGTCCGGGCCTCGTCGGAGTAGCCGGCGTCCGGGCAGTAGAGGAAGGAGTGGATAGGGGCATCGGCCGCGAGCACGGCATTGTGCGCCCACAGTCCTTCCGCGACGAAGAGCTGCTGACCGTTTGGCACGGCGTTGCGCTGCAGGTCCAGAACCTGCTTGACCCGCGGATGATGCACGCCGATCGGCTGCAGATCCATCGGCTCGGGTGCTCGTGCGGCTGGATTCAACGCTATCCGCACAATCTAGCCTCCCGATCTTGACGCGAACGGAGATGGCTGCCGTCGGTGGGTCTACGCCAGTTCGGCCGCCGCGCTGACCGGGTCGACACGCTCGACCTCGTCGAGGTCATCGAAGACTCGATCGGCGCTCAGCACCCGCGGAACTCCAGCTGCGATCGCGGTTGCGGTGTGGACGGCATCCCGCGCCCCCAGGCCAGGGTAGTGGCGCAGTAGACCGAGGGCGGTCGTCAGCACCTGCCCGTCAAACGGCTGCATCGTGCACTGGCGACGCGCTTCCCCCGCCTCGTCCATGACCAGTGACCGGTCAAGGCCGCGTAGCAGCAGAACATGCACGAACTCCTGGATCAGTTCCACGCTGGCCAGAAGCTGAATCTCGCCGTCGCGCACTCCCGTCAAGATTCGCCGACACGGCGCCCGGTAGCGGTGTTCGGGTCCGCGCGCGTACAGGAAGACATTCGTGTCGACGAGGTACCGGCTCGTGGGTCCATTCATGACAGGCCGCGGGTGAGGCTTTCCTCGATCTCCGCCTTCGCCTCCGTCCAGTCGCCCAGGTCGAGCGGCGGCCGCGCCAGGAACCGAGTTGCGGCTTCGGCCGCGGTTGACTCCACACTGGGAAAGGCCAGGTCGATGGCCTCGCGGACGAGCGTCGCGACAGAGGTCCCACGTCGGCGGGCTTGCCGCTCAAGTCGGGTCCACCGTGGCTCGTCCAGCAGTACCTGCAGACGGCGCGTCAACTCTGCCATCGGGAAACATTAGCATGAGCAAGCCTGCTCAGATCCGGGGAGAGTTCCATCACTCGGCACTCGTCAGACTCGTCGCTGTACGCGCAGCAGGTACGTACTGCGGTCCAGTGGGTTGGCGTCGGTCCGTGCTCGGGTGGGGGCACGGCCGTGGACCGGTTGGTAATGGTCGAAAGCGGACTCCAGCACGCCTGCGCCGCTGGTGAGCCGCGGAAGCCGCTGCTGCAGCGCGTGCACCTGGGACGCTGGGATCGTCCCTTCCAGCAGGTACGCCGTGCCTTGCGCTGTTGGGGGATCCGGCACGCCGCGCAGCTGGGCGAGGGCGGGCAGCACGGCGCCATAGGTCTCCGCCGGGATCTCGAGCGCGAAGCGGTGCACCGGCTCGTTCACCCTGGTGCCGGCCTGCTGCAGCGCGCTGATGAGGACCAGCGGCGTCAGGCCGCGGAAGTCTCCGGCTGTGCTGGACATGCTCTTGTCGAAGGTGCCGTGCGCGTGGCTCTGCCGTGCCCAGTAGCCGGAGTACGTCAGGGTGACCGCAGTGTCGGTGACCTGCCAGCCGGCGAGCCCCTGCCGCAGGGTGGCGTGCACGGTCTCCTCGACCGCCCTCATGAACGCGTACGGCATCGACCCGAGTTCGATCTCGAGGCGGAACTGGACGCCCGTACCGGCGGGGGCCGGCTCAACCCGCAGTCCGACCGTGGCGAGGAACGGATTGCTGTCCGCGCCGATCGTCTCGACGGCCGCGCCGGTCCGGATCGGGCGCTCGATGCAGATCGTGGTGGTCTCGCTGAAGGTGACGTCGATGCCGGCCTCTGCGGCCAGCGTCGACTGCAGGACCTCTTTCTGCACCTCGCCGTACAGGGAGACCGAGATCTCGCCGCGGACCTCGTCCTGCCGCAGTGCTATCAGCGGGTCCTGCTCCGCCAGCCGCACCAACGCGGTGTGCAGCGCTGCCCTGTCGGCGGGTCGGACGGGGACGACGACTGTCTCCAGCATCGGCGGCGCGAAGTGCCGGACATCCCTCGTCGAGGTCGGTGACGGCAGGCCGACGACGTCACCGATCTGCACGCCGTGCAGCCCCCGGAGCTGGGCGATCTGCCCGGCGAGGACCGACGCACGGCGCACGACCGCGCCGCGGTCGAAAACCCGTATCCCGGTGACCTTCTCATCGTGTCCGCGCACCTGCAGCCGGTCACGGACGTGCAGCGAACCCGAGAACATCCGGACGTAGGCGATCTTGTCGCCGACGGGGCCACGGTCCACCTTGAAGACCGTCCCCGAGACCGGGCCGTCGACGTCGCCCTCGCGCGCGGGCAGCAGCCGTGCGATCCCCGCCATCAGCGCGTCCACTCCCGCGCCGGTGATCGCCGAGCCGAAGAACACCGGGTGCACCCGCCCCCGCCCGGTCTGGGCGGCGAGCTCGGCGAGGAGCCGACAGCAGGACACCGCAGCCTCGTTCTGGACGAACGCGGCAAGCAGAGCGTCATCGCCCTCGGCGAGCAGGTCGACCAGCCGCGACGTGAAGCCGGTGTCGGTGGCGCCGTACGGCGTGACCGCCGCGCCGCGGGTGCCGAGCCCGCTGACCGAACCCATGGCAACGGTAGCGGGGGTCAGCCGCCCGGTGATGCTCCGTAGCACGCCGTCGTACTGCGCGCCACCGCGGTCGATCTTGTTCACGAAGACCAGGGTGGGGACCCGCAGGCGCCGCAAGGTGCGCATCAGCAAGCGGGTCTGCGGCTGCACGCCCTCCACTGCGGACACGACGAGCACCGCGCCGTCGAGCACTCCCAACACGCGCTCCACCTCGGCGATGAAGTCCGGGTGGCCAGGCGTGTCAAGAAGGTTGACCGTGACGTCATCGATCACGAAGGACACGACAGCGGCTCGGATGGTGATGCCGCGTTCGCGCTCCAACGCCAGCGAGTCGGTCTGGGCGCTGCCCGCGTCGACGCTGCCGATCTCGTCGAGAACGCCAGCGGCGAAGAGCAGCCGCTCGGTCAGGCTCGTCTTGCCGGCGTCAACATGCGCAACAATCCCCAGGTTCAATGTCTTCACTAAGCGTCATGTCCTCACGATGGGTGACAGGTGTCGTGTGGGTGGACATGAAAGCTCGGCGCATCTTCGGCTCCTCCGTCATCGACGTTCCTCAAGAAGTGGACCAAGAGGGAGCACCGCAGGGCAACCGAGTAATACGGCAACGGCAACGCCCCCATCCGCCAGGATGCCGCGTTGCGGACCGCGGGTGAAACCTTGCAAGTCGCGGATGGCGCGTCCAGGTCCGTCGGTTGGTCACCAGCACGGGCCGCGCCAGCTCGTGCTGAGCTCACGCACTCGGTTCTGGTTCGGGCAGGGTCGGGTGGTCGGTCGGGTAGAGGCCGACGACGAACCCGTACACCTGCTCACCCTCCCGGGGCAGCTGGTTGAACTCGTGGACGACCTGGAAGATGCGCTCCCAGAAGTCCCTGGCCTGCTGACGCGAGATCCGGGCATGTCGATGCAGGGCGAACATCCGATCGGCGTGGTAGGCCGCACGGGATTCGCCGGCGGCATCGGCGAGATAGTTGGTCCACGGCAGCGGGGTCAGCTGCTCCAGCGGAACCGGACCGACGAAGAACACCCGAGCGGTGCGCCCGTAGAACCGCTCGTCGATCGCCCGCACGCGCCGCGTCCGCACGACGCGCAGCAGGCCCGCCTCAACCAGCACCTTGACGTGGTGGGCCACTGTGCTCTTCGGTCGCCCGACGGCACCCGCCAGCTCGCTTACCGTCGCGGCCCGTTCGAGCAGGAGGTCGAGCACGGTCGACCGCAGCGGGTGAGCCATCGCCCGCAGCTCCGTGGGCGTCGTGACTACGATCTGGTCCACCAGATCGTAGTCGGGGATCTGCCTATTGATCGACACTCCTGGATCATTCTATAGTTCTGGTTCGTTCGGTACTCACAGCGGAGAACAGGAGTGTAGAGATGGCTGAGGTAGTGCTGTTCCACCACGCGCTGGGGCTGACCCCGGGCGTGGTCGCCTTCGCCGACGAGCTGCGCGGCGCCGGGCACACCGTGCACACGCCCGATCTGTTCGAGGGTCGCACCTTCGACACGATTGAGGAGGGGGTCGGGTACGCCGGGGAGGTCGGCTTCGGCGAGGTCATGCAGCGCGGCACCCGAGCGGCCGAGCAGCTGCCCTCCGAGCTGGTGTACGCCGGTTTCTCCCTCGGCGTGCTCCCGGCGCAGCTGCTGGCGCAGACCCGGTCGGGCGCGAAGGGCGCACTGTTCTTCTACTCCTGTGTCCCGGTGTCGGAGTTCGGCACCGCCTGGCCCGACGGCGTTCCGGTCCAGATTCACGGGATGGACGCCGACCCCATCTTCGTCGACGAGGGCGACATCGACGCCGCCCGCGCCCTTGTCGCCGAGGCCGACGACGCGGAGCTGTTCCTCTACCCCGGCGACCAGCACTATTTCGCCGACAGCACGCTGCCGTCCTACGACGCGGAGGCCGCCGCGCTCCTGCGCCAGCGGGTGATCGCTTTCCTCGGCGACCGGTGAGGTACGGGCAAGCTGATAGTTGTCGAGTGACGCTGGTTTGCGCGAAGCGGGGCGCGGGAACTCAACCGCTCGACGCTCGGTCGGCAGTTGCTGTACCGCCGCTACGAACACTGGTGGGCCCGGCGCCGAGATCCGGGTCCCGGGACATGAGGTGGCCCGCCGGACGAGCGGCACCGAAGCACCCAGCGGGCGGGATTTTAGGTGTTCACGTCACAAGGCCAGGTCTGCCCGTGGACGTCTGCTCGTGCCGCTGTCGGCGCCGAGCTTGGTTCGGTCCAGGTCTGATGCTCGACAGGTCGCGGGCCTCGTCGAGGTCACTGAGGAGAGCGCCCGGCGCACGCATCCGCCAGGCGTCGGTCACCAGTTCCTCCAAGCGCCCGACATCCACCTCCGCCAGCCGCAACAGCACCAACGGCAGACCGTCGTACCCGGGCTTGGTGAAGAAGACCGCGGGCTCGCCGAGCAGAAGAGCCTGCTTCTCGGCCTCGTCACCGACGAACACCACCGCAATATCGGTCCGGATCAGCCGCGGCTTGCCCGGCCTGCGCTCGGGATAGGACCAGACAAACCCCTTGCCGGCGATCCGGAAGTCGAAGCCGTCGCTGTCGATCTCCACCACGTACGGCAGGGAGAGTGCGAGGCGACGCACGTCGTCGGAATCAGCCATCGAGGCTCATCCGTACCGCGTCACGTGCATGCGCACAGGCTAGGCGCCGGCACGGACACCAGACCGTGGACGGGTCACGCCCAGCTGGGACCATCCAGGCGAGGCAGCCCAATCGCCAGCGACTTGAGTCACGCCCTGCCGGGCTGGGCGTCCGGTCATGGCACCCCTTTGTGTCAAGACGCAGCGGGGATGGCCGTTCTAGGCTGCGCTGAGGCGGGTCCGGGATGTGGCTTGTCCGAAGAGGCTCCCCTCTGTGTCAAGACGCGGCGGAGAGACCGGTTCTAGGCTTGGTGTCGGCGGGTCCGGGCAGTGACTGGTCCGAAGTGTCGATGGCGGGGTGTGAGTCGACCGCGCTGGATTGAAGTGTCG
>JACCTY010000034.1 GCA_013812145.1 Geodermatophilaceae bacterium
GCGGCCGTGGGGCGGCAGCTGTCGAAGCCGCGGCGCGCGCCGTCCTGGCCGCCGAGCCGGGCGTCACCCTGGACTACCTCGCCCTCACCGACCCGTGGCTGCGGCCGCCCCCGTCGTACGGCGAGGCGCGGTTGCTCGTCGCCGGACGGGTAGGGAGCACCAGGCTCATCGACAACATCCCCATTGCCCTGTCGGGCCAACCCCCCTCGATCCGCGGCGACCGACGCGGGTGAGCAGGCTGCCGCGGCGGCTGCTGGCGCCTACTCCGGGCTGGACCTTGCAGGCCGATGTCTGCGTCGTGGGGTCGGGCATCGCCGGGCTGTGCGCCGCCCTGCACGCCCGTGCAGCCGGCCTGCGGGTGATCGTCGTGACGAAGGTCAACATCGACGACGGCTCGACCCGGTGGGCGCAGGGCGGCATCGCGGCGGTCCTCGATCCCACGGACACGCCGCAGGCCCACCTCTCCGACACCCTGACCGCGGGCGTGGGACTCTGCGACGAAGAAGCGGTGCGGATTCTCGTCACCGAAGGACCGGACCGGGTGCGGGAACTCATGGCCGTCGGCGCCGAGTTCGACCGCAACCCGGACGGCTCGCTGTCCCTGACGCGGGAGGGCGGGCACCACGCGGACCGGATCATCCATGCCGGCGGAGATGCCACCGGCGTAGAGGTCCAACGTGCGTTGCATGCGGCAGTACGCGGAGATCCCGGGCTGCAGATCGTCGAGCATGCCCTCGTCCTCGACCTGCTCACCGGCCCGGACGGTCGAGCCGCCGGTGTCACGCTGCACGTGCTCGGTGAGGGCTCGGCCGACGGCGTCGGCGCCGTACTGGCCCGCGCCGTGGTCCTCGCCACCGGCGGGATGGGACAGGTGTACTCGGCCACCACGAACCCCTCGGTGTCCACCGGCGATGGCGTGGCGCTCGGGCTGCGCGCCGGCGCCGCAGTCACCGACATCGAGTTCGTGCAGTTCCACCCGACGGCGCTGTTCCTCGGCACCGCCGCAGTCCGCGGTCAGCAGCCACTGGTGAGCGAGGCGATGCGGGGGGAGGGCGCGGTGCTGGTGGACCGGGCCGGCCTCGCCTTCATGCGGGGGGTGCACGAACTGGCCGACCTCGCGCCGCGGGACGTGGTGGCCAAGGCCATTACCCGGGTCATGCTGGCCCACGGCGTCGACCACGTCTTCCTCGATGCCCGCCACCTCGGCGCAGCCATGTTGGAGCACCGCTTCCCGTCAATCCTGGCCCGCTGCCGGGCCGCCGGAATCGACCCCGTTCATGAGCCGATCCCGGTCGCACCGGCTGCCCATTACGCGTCGGGCGGCCTGCGCACCGACCTCGACGGGCAGACCAGCGTTCCCGGCCTTTACGCCTGCGGCGAGGTCTCGTGCACCGGCGTACACGGGGCCAACCGGCTGGCGTCGAACTCACTGCTGGAGGGTCTGGTCTTCGCCGGCCGGATCGGTGCCGACCTCACCCGGTCGCTGCCGCCGCAGGTCGATCCGGTAGCCGACGACGCCGGAGCCGGCCTGCTCGATCCGGCCATCCGTCCAGAACTCAGCGAGGCGATGACCACGGGTGCCGGCGTGCTGCGCAGCGCCGGCAGCCTTGCCGAGGCGCTGTCCGTGGTAGACCGGTTCGGGACCCGGACCAGCACCGATCCCGGCCCGCTGGCCTGGGAGGCGACGAACCTGCACACCGTGGCAGCCGCTCTGGTCACCGCAGCGTGCCGTCGGGAGGAGACCCGCGGCTGTCACTGGCGGGAGGACTTCGGCGGCGCCGACGAGGCGTGGCGCGGGCACCTGCTCGCCTCGATCGATGAGAACGGCGTTCTGGAGCAGGAGTTCCAGCCGCTCCCTACGGTCGTCCCAGCGTGAGAAGGTCCACAGTGGACAGTCTGGTTGCGGCCGGCCTAGACCCGGCGTGGGTCGACGACGTCGTACGCCGCGCTCTGGCCGAGGACCTCGGCGACCGAGGCGATGTGACGAGCCAGGCAACGATCCCGGCCGGACAGACCGGCACTGCGGACGTGATCGCCCGCGCCCCGGGCGTCGTCGCCGGCCTTCCGGTCGCGGTGGCGGTACTCGACACGGTGGTCGACGATGCGCAGGTCGACCAGCGCCGCACGGATGGGGACCGGGTCTCGCCGCACGACATCCTGCTCACCGTCACCGGCTCGACCCAGCGGCTGCTCACCGCCGAACGCACGATGCTGAACCTGCTCTGCCGAATCAGCGGCGTCGCCACCGCCACCCGCGCCTGGGCCGACGCCTTGGCCGGCTCCGGGACCACGGTTCTCGACACCCGCAAGACGACGCCCGGCCTCCGGGCGCTGGAGAAGTACGCCGTCCGCTGCGGTGGCGGCACGAACAAACGGCTCGGCCTGTACGACGTCGCAATGATCAAGGACAACCACATCGTGGCGGCCGGTGGTGTGGCGGCGGCTTACGACGCGGTACGCCGGACCTACCCCGACATCGTCATCCAGGTTGAAGTGTCCACTGTGGACATGGCCGTCAACGCAGTGCGGGCCGGCGCGACGTTCTTGTTGTGCGACAACATGCCTCCCGATCAGCTGCGCGCGGTCGTCGTCGCGGTGGGGCAGACCGTCGAGCTGGAGGCGACCGGCGGCCTCACCCTCGCCCGCGCCCGCGAGTACGCCGAAACGGGCGTGCACTACCTGTCCGTCGGGGCGCTCACCCATTCCGCGCCGATCGTCGACATCGCCATGGACCTGCGAGGCCGATGATGCTGCTCTGCATCGATGTCGGCAACACCCAGACCGTCTACGGCATCTTCGCCGGTGACCGGCTCGAGCGCTCCTGGCGGACCAAGACCGACGCCCGGGCGACCGCCGACGAGCTGGCCCTGACGGTGCGCGGCCTGCTCGACGGCGCGCCGGTGTCGGAGTTGGCGGTGTGCTCCACGGTTCCCGCCGTCCTGCGTGAGCTCCGAGTGATGATCGCCGACTATTACAGCGGGCTGCCAGCTGTCGTCGTCGGCCCAGGTGTGCGCACCGGCGTACCGCTGATGGTCGACAACCCCAAGGAGGTCGGTGCGGACCGAGTGGTCAACAGCCTTGCGGCGTACCACCTCTACGGCGGCCCGGCGATCGTCGTGGACTTCGGCACGTCCACGAGCATCGACGTGGTGGGCCGCAAGGGTGAGTTCCTCGGTGGCGCACTGGCGCCGGGAATCGAGATCAGCGTCGATGCGCTCGCCGCGAAGGCGGCGCAGCTGCGCAAGGTCGAACTCGTCCGGCCCCGCTCGGTGATCGGCAAGAACACCGTGGAGGCGCTGCAATCCGGAGCCGTCTTCGGGTACGCCGGACAGGTGGACGGCCTGGTCACCCGGATCACCGCTGAACTCGGTGGCGAGCCGGCGGTGATCGCGACCGGTGGGCTCGCACCGCTGGTGCTGGGTGTTGCCGAAACGCTGCGCCACCACGAGCCGGATCTCACGTTGATCGGGCTGCGCCTGGTCGCCGAGAAGAACCGCACCTGACCGGACCCACGTTGCCCCCGCTTCGCAGCGACACGCCGGGCACGACCCGGCGTGTCCGCGCGCCCAGGGGGCAAAGTCGAACTCAGGGGCGGCGGCCGAGCAGCGCCAGCAGTCGATCCTGCGGGTCGAGCGACGTCGTCTCGACCTCGGCGCCGAACAAGCCGTCGTAGGCACGCAGGCCGTCGATGTTCGCCTCGACATAGGCAAGGACATGCTCGACGCAGGCCTGGTCGATCCGGTCGTGGTAACCGATCCCGCGGGACAAGTCCCAGCTGTGCACGGTGAGGTCCATGAGCATCTCCTCGGCGTACCTGCGGACCTGGGTCGAGCCGGAGGACAACGAAACGCTGTCATCATCGTCAGCGCTGGCCCATGCTGGCAGCGAGGCCTGGATGGCGGAGTCCCATGCGGCGATCGGGTCGCCGTCCACGACATCCCCGTCGAACCGGTCGCCGACCTCGATCATGCTCTGGCCGGCGAGCAGCGGGAGCGCCCACAGATGCTCGGAGACCAGGTGGTTAACCAGATCCCGAACCGTCCAGTCGGAATCGGGAGTGTCATTCGTCCAGGCATCGGGTGAGATGGCATGCACCCGCCGGGTGAACTCGTCGGCGGCGACCGGCAACAGTTCTCGGGCAGAGCTCATGACGAGGACGCCGGTAGCAGATCGGGATTGTGGGCGACCTCCCAGGCATGACCGTCGGGATCGGTGAAGTAACCGTCGAGACCATCGAAGAAGGGACTCGGCGTCGCGGGCTTGACGACCGTTGCCCCCGCCGCCTCGGCGTCAGCAAGGACACTGCGAACCTCGTCGTCGCTGCCGAGATTGATCGCCAGCGTCACCCCCCGGAACCCGGTCGACGGCGGCGGGTCGAGGTGTGCGTCGGCGGCGAGCGCGTCGGTGGGGAAGAGGGCGAGCATCGACCCGGCGGTGTCGATGAAGGTGATCTCATCGGTCGAGTACGGCGTCGGTTCCCAGCCGAGCGCCCGATAGAAGGCGGTTGCTCGGGGCAGGTCGGCCACCCCGAGGGTGACGATGCTGATGCGCGCAGGGACTGTCATGTCACCCATCCTGGTCGGTCGGTCCAGCCGTCCGCCGCCGCTGGTCACCGGCGGGTGGCCCGCCAGCAGCGGGTCACGTAGGGCAACTCGAACGACTCGCGGCCGATGAGGTGCGGGTGCCGAAGGACCAGCTCGTCCACCCGGCCCAGCAGGTCGGCGCGGCCGGCCCGATCCAGAGTCAGGTAGAAGCTGACAGTCTGCAACAACGCGGCCAATGAGTCCCTGGTCAGCGATATCCGGTGCGGGGACTCGCGTTTCTCAGCAGGAGCCGCCGGGAGTGAGCACGCTGGCTGCCTCGGGTACCGCGCGTTCATGATCGAACCAGTGGAACGCTTGCCACAGCGGGACCGCACCGCGTTCCAGGGGCGACCGAAGCAGCGTACGTCGATGCCGTCTCGTCGAACGAGCGGCCGGTAGTGGTCATCTGCGGGTACCCCGCCAGCAGCGGGTGACGTAGGGCAAGACGAACGACTCGCGGCCGACGAGGTCCGGGTGGGTCGACACGAACTCGTCGATCCGGCGTATCACCTCCGCCCGGCCCGCCTCGTCCTGAATCAGGTAGAAGCTGTGCGTCTGGATCAGGCCGCGCAACGATCTGCGATCCAGCCGCTGCCCATGCGCGAACTCGGCGGTCTCGACGTCGATGAAGTGCTCGTCCGTAATCACGTCCGGCTCACGCTGGTTCGCCCGGGCGGTGGTTTCTGTGGTGTTCGCAAGCGCGTCCACCCACGGCTCGCTGTCGTCGTCGAAGTTCCACAGCAGCCCCAGCCGGCCGCCGGGCCGGAGCACCCGGACGATCTCCGGCAATGCCCGCTCCCGGTCGAACCAGTGGAATGCCTGCCCGACGAGTACCGCGTCAACGTCAGCGTCCGGCAGCGGGATCGCCTCCGCAGCTCCCTCCCGCAGCTCGGCTTCCGGCACGTACGCCGTCAGCTCCGCACCCATCTCGGGCGACGGCTCCACGGCCACCACATCGAGCTGGCGATCCACGAGTTGACGGGTCAATTTTCCGGTTCCGGCGCCGAGGTCGAGGACCCGTCCGGCGGCAGCGGGCAGCAGCCAGACCAGGGCCTCGAAGGGATAGTCGGGCCGGGCCGCGGCGTACAGGCCGGCGGCCTCATCAAAGGAACGGGCTCGGTTGGTCACGTGAGACTGCGTACCCCGACGCGCCTATCGCTCCACGCAGGTCCCGCTCGTGGAGAAGCGAGAGAGAGGGGCGGCGCCGTACCCTCTGCCGAGTGAGTAGCGCGCCTGAGGACAGAGCCGATCCACCGGAACAGCTGCGGGTCCGGCGGGAGAAGCTGGAACGGCTGCGCGAAAACGGGGTCGATCCGTATCCGCCCGGGGTCGCCCGGACGCACACCCTCGCCGAGGTCCGCACCCTGCACCCCGATCTGCCGCCGGACACCAAGACGGGCCACCTGGTCGGTGTGACCGGCCGGGTGATATTCGTCAGGAACACCGGCCGGCTGTGCTTCGCCACGCTGCGCGAGGGCGGCGTCGAACTGCAGGTGATGCTGTCGCTGGACCGGGTCGGCGAGCAGTCGCTGCGGGCGTGGAAGTCAGATGTCGACCTCGGCGATCACGTCTTCGTCGAGGGCGAGATGGTGACCTCTCGCCGCGGCGAGCTGTCCGTCCTCGCCGAGTCGTGGGCCATCACGGCCAAGGCTCTGCGACCGCTGCCGGTGGCCCATCGCCCGCTGAGCGAGGAGACCCGGGTCAGGCAACGCTATGTCGACCTGATCGTGCGGGACGAGGCACGCCGGGTGGCGACCAGCCGGGTGCAGGTCGTGCGCTCGCTGCGGGCGACGCTGAACGAGCGCGACTTCCTCGAGGTGGAGACACCCATGCTGCAGCCGCTGCACGGGGGGGCGACCGCGCGGCCGTTCACGACCCACATGAACGCCTTCGACATGGATCTCTTCCTTCGGATCGCTCCGGAGCTGTACCTGAAACGCTGCATCGTGGGTGGTCTGGACAAGGTCTTCGAGATCAACCGTAACTTCCGCAACGAGGGCGTGGACCGCACGCACAACCCTGAGTTCGCCATGCTCGAGGTCTACGAGTCGTACTCGGACTATGACGGGATGGCGAGGCTGACCCGAGAACTCGTCCAAACTGCGGCGCTCGCGGCGTTCGGCTCGCACGTCGTGCGACATGCCGACGGCAGCGAGCACGACCTCGGCGGCGAGTGGCCATCCGTCACGCTGTACGGCGCGGTGTCCGACGCCCTCGGTCACCCGGTCGACCCTTCGACCCCACTCGACGAGCTCCTGACGTACACCGACGCTCATGACATCGCCGTGGACCCCGCATGGGGACCTGGCCGGCTCGTGGAGGAGCTGCTCGAGCACCTCGTCGTACCGGGTCTGATCGCGCCGACGTTCGTGCGTGACTTTCCGCCGGAAACCTCTCCGCTGACCCGGGCGCACCGCTCCACCCCCGGTGTGACCGAGAAGTGGGACCTGTACATCCACGCGGTGGAGACCGCGACGGGGTACACGGAGCTGACCGATCCGATCGTCCAACGCGCCCGCTTCATGGAGCAGGGACGGCTCGCCGCCGCCGGAGATCCCGAGGCGATGGTGCTCGACGAGGACTTCTTGACCGCGCTGGAATACGGCATGCCGCCCCTGGGTGGAATGGGCATGGGTATCGATCGATTGCTGATGGCGTTCACCGGATTGGGAGTCCGCGACACGATTCTGTTCCCGTTAGTCCGACCCTATTAGCAATCCAGGCCCCCACGTGATTCAATGAGCGCAACCCCACAAGCAGAGACACCCAGGGAGTTCAGTATGGCCAGAAAGACACAGGTCATTCTCATCGACGACCTCGATGAGGGTCAGGCCGATGAGACAGTCACGTTCGGCCTCGACGGATCGACGTACGAAATCGACTTGTCCAGCAAGAACGCGTCCGCATTGCGCGACGCCTTGGCCAAGTACGTCGGTGCTGCGCACAGGCTCGCCCGGTCGGGATCACGCGCGGGTGGAGTGCGGGGACGGGGAGCAGCGACGACCGATCGTGAGCAGACCCAAGCGATTCGGGCCTGGGCGCGACGAAACGGCCACACAGTTAGCGATCGCGGCCGGATTCCGGCGAACATCGTCGAGGCATATCACGCCGCCAGCTAGCTGACTGCTCTCATCTGCTGTGTGAGTCGGCAAGTACCTATCGTTGCATCGGTCTTACTCTCCGCGTCTTCCTAATGCCGAAGATGCAGAAGTCGGCGCATGCATCAGTCATCCGAGATAGCTCGATCGCGTCCTTGTCGACGCCGTGGGACGGCGTGTCATTACCCTTGGCCTGCCCTGGTGGAGGGGGCTGCTTTCGGCGTATGCGAGCTTCAGTCTCAATGGGTGGCGTCGCCGTCAGAGCCTGAATCGCCCCGCGGAAGCTGTTTCGCTCACAGCGCAGCGCCTCGCGGAACAGTGTCGTGCTGTCACCCGGTTGAGCAGATGTCGGTTCCCACCGTGCCCCTCAGTCCTCCGGCTGCGCGGTTAGAGTGGACTGACCGGCAGGCATGCAGCATGCGGATCTGTCGCAGTGCACGGACCCTTTCGGGTACGGCGCCGCCGCAAGGGCAAGTGAGGAGTATCGATGTTCGAGAGGTTCACCGACCGGGCTCGCCGCGTCGTCGTCCTGGCCCAAGAAGAGGCCAGGATGCTCAATCACAACTACATCGGCACCGAGCACATCCTGCTCGGGTTGATCCACGAGGGTGAGGGCGTCGCGGCCAAGGCGCTGGAGTCTCTCGGTATCTCCCTCGAGGGGGTGCGCCAGCAGGTCGAGGAGATCATCGGCCAGGGCCAGCAGGCGCCGAGCGGGCACATCCCGTTCACACCCCGCGCCAAGAAGGTGCTCGAGCTGTCCCTGCGCGAGGCGCTGCAGCTCGGTCACAACTACATCGGCACCGAGCACATCCTGCTCGGGCTGATCCGCGAGGGCGAAGGCGTCGCCGCGCAGGTGCTGGTCAAGCTCGGCGCCGACCTGAACCGCGTCCGCCAACAGGTCATCCAGCTGCTGTCGGGCTACCAGGGCAAGGAGCCGGCCGGCAGCACCGGCGGGCAGTCCGAGGGAACGCCTTCGACGTCGCTGGTGCTCGACCAGTTCGGCCGCAACCTGACCCAGGCCGCTCGGGAGTCCAAGCTGGACCCGGTCATCGGCCGGGAAAAGGAGATCGAGCGGCTGATGCAGGTGCTTAGCCGACGGACCAAGAACAACCCGGTGCTCATCGGCGAGCCGGGCGTCGGCAAGACCGCCGTCGTCGAGGGCCTGGCCCAGATGATCGTCAAGGGCGAGGTGCCTGAGACGCTCAAGGACAAGCAGCTGTACACCTTGGACCTCGGCGCCCTCGTGGCCGGTTCGCGTTACCGCGGTGACTTCGAGGAGCGGCTGAAGAAGGTCCTCAAGGAGATCCGCACCCGCGGTGACATCGTGCTGTTCATCGACGAGATCCACACCCTCGTCGGCGCCGGCGCGGCCGAAGGCGCGATCGACGCGGCGAGCATCCT
>JACCTY010000060.1 GCA_013812145.1 Geodermatophilaceae bacterium
GTGTCCGAGGGGGGACTTGAACCCCCACGCCCAATAAGGGCACTAGCACCTCAAGCTAGCGCGTCTGCCATTCCGCCACCCGGACCGGTGTGCGGCGACCACGATACCCACGCGCCGACCACGGAGCGACTGGCCTGGTAGGAAGGCACGATGAGGAGCGCAGCGCAGGACGAGGTCGTCGAGCTCTGTCGCGACCTGATCCGGATTGACACGACCAACACTGGCGACACCGCGACGAGCGCGGGGGAGCGGGCGGCGGCGGAGTACGTCGCCGGCAAGCTCGACGAGGTCGGCCTCGGCTCCGAACTCATCGAGTCCGAGCCCGGACGGGCCAACATTGTCGCCCGGATCCCGGGCGCCGACCGCGCTCGCGCGGGGCTGCTCGTCCACTGCCACCTGGATGTTGTACCGGCCGAGCCGGCCGAATGGAGCGTTCACCCGTTCGCCGGTGAGGTGCAGGACGACTACCTGTGGGGCCGCGGCGCGGTGGACATGAAGGACATGGACGCGATGACGCTGGCCGTCGTACGGCAGTGGATGCGAGACGGTACGACGCCCCCGCGAGACATCGTCCTGGCCTTTGTCGCCGACGAGGAGGCCGGCGGGCGTAAGGGCGCGCGGTGGCTGGTGGACACCCGGCCGGAGCTGTTCGAGGGGTGCTCCGAGGCGATCAGCGAGGTCGGCGGCTTCAGTCTGACCGTCCGCGACGATCTGCGGCTGTACCTCATCGAGACCGCGGAGAAGGGCATCGGCTGGATGAAGCTGACCGCCCGCGGCCGCCCCGGGCACGGGTCGATGGTGAACGAGGACAACGCAGTCGCCCGGCTGTGCGAGGCGGTCGCCCGGCTCGGCCAGCACGAGTTTCCGATTGTGATGACCAAGACGCTGCGGGCCTTTTTGGAGGCCATCAGCGAGGCGTTCGAGGTCGAGCTGGACCCGGACGACATCCAGGGGACGCTGGCCAAGCTGGGCAGTCTGGCCCGGATCGTCGGCGCGACGCTGCGGAATACTGCGAACCCGACGATGCTCGATGCCGGCTACAAGGCCAACGTGATCCCCAGTTCGGCGACCGCGGTGGTGGACGGACGGTTCCTACCCGGCCAGGAGGAGGAGTTCGAGCGTCAGCTCGACGAGATCCTCGGCCCGGACATCGAGCGGGAGTGGATCATCAAGGACACCGCAATGGAGACGTCGTTCGACGGCCCGCTCGTCGAGCAGATGGCCGCGGCACTCAAAGCCGAGGACCCGGGCGCGCACGCGATTCCTTACCTGCTCTCCGGGGGCACCGACGGCAAGTCGTTCCAGCGGCTCGGCATGCGCTGCTTCGGGTTCTCCCCGCTCCGGCTGCCGCCCGACCTGGACTTCGCCGCGCTGTTCCACGGCATCGACGAGCGGGTTCCGCTGGACGCCTTACGCTTCGGCACCCGGGTCCTCGACCGGTTCCTGCTCAGCTCCTGAGCGCGCGCACTCGCGCCGATCTTGGTCATCTCAACGTCAAACGGACCGCTGAGAGGTTGATCCGACCAAGATCGGCGGGAACAGGAGGCATCGATGGAGCTGAGCGGCAAGGTCGCCCTCGTCACGGGTGGCGCAAGCGGGATAGGTGCCGCGGCCTGCCGTCGACTCGCCGCGCTGGGCGCCCGGATCGTGGTTGCGGACGTGGACGAGGAGCGCGGCCGGGCAGTCGCCGGCGACACAGATGGACGCTTCCACCGGCTCGACGTCACCAGCCTGGCCAGCAACCACGCCGTGGTCGCCGAGATCGAGGTGACCGAAGGACACCTCGACATCGCGTTCCTGAACGCCGGTATCGTGTCCCCCACCCGTGACGACGAGCCGTTGGAGGAAGCGGCGTACCGGCGGATCGTCGGCATCAACCTCGACGGCGTGGTGTTCGGCGTGGACGCCGCCGTACCGGCGATGACGAGGAGCGGAGGTGGCCAGATCGTCGCCACCGCCTCGCTCGCCGGTCTGGTTCCGCTACCGGGAGACGCGCTCTACACCCTGACGAAGACCGCCGTCGTGGCCTACGCGCGGGCCCTCGCGCCCACGCTCGAGCCGAAGGGGATCACGATCAACGCCGTGTGCCCCGGCTTCGCGGACACGCCGATGATCACGCCGATCAAGGGCCAGTTCGACAGCATCGGCTTCCCGGTCCTCACCGCCGATCAGGTCGCGGACGCGCTCATCGACTGCCTCGCCGCGCACGGCACCGGGGAGGCGTGGTTTGTCCAGCCGGGCATGCCGGCCGCGCCGTACCGCTTCCGAAACGTTCCGGCAGCGCGCAAACCCGACGGTTCGCACGCCCCGATACCGGCCGACCTGGATCCGCACGGTGCCGGCCGATGAAGGCCTGGCGGGTCCACGAGCTCGGCGAACCGGCTGACGTTCTCCACCTCGACGAGATCCCTGACCCGGAACCCGGTCCCGATCAACTGCTCGTCCGGGTGCAGGCCGCCGCACTGAACTTCCCGGACATCCTGCTCTGCCAAGGCAGGTATCAAGAACGCCCGCCGCTGCCGTTCACGCCAGGGGTCGAGCTGACCGGCGAGGTTCTCAGCGCGCCCGAGGGCTCCGGTTTCCGGCCCGGAGACCGGGTGCTCGGCGGCCCGTCCCCGATGGGCGGTGCTTTCGCGGAGTGCGCCGTACTGCCGGCGAGCAATGCCTACGCCGTCCCACCCGGGATGCCCGCCGACGAGGCGGCTGCGCTGTATCTCACCTACCAGACCGGGCACGTCGGCCTGCACCGGCGGGCCGGCCTCCGGGTCGGGGAGACTCTGCTCGTCAACGCCGGCGCCGGCGGGGTCGGGTCGGCCGCCATCCAACTCGGCAAGGCCGCCGGCGCCACGGTCATCGCGACCGCCGGCGGCCCAGATAAGGTGCAGGTCTGCCGCGACCTCGGGGCCGACCACGCGATCGACTACCTGGCCGAAGACTTCGTCGCTGAGGTGAAGGACATCACCAACGGCCGCGGCGCCGATGTCATCTACGACCCGGTCGGCGGGGACGTCTTCGACGCCTCCCGCAGGTGCCTGGCCTGGGAGGGCCGGCTGATCGTCGTCGGCTTCACCAGCGGCCGGATCCCCGAGGCGCCGGCCAACCACGCGCTCATCAAGAACTACAGCATCGTCGGCCTGCACTGGGGCATGTACCGCACCAAGGACCCAGCGCTGATCACCGCGGTCCACGAGGACCTGACCCGCCTGTACGCCGACGGCCGAATCCGGCCGTTCGTGTCCGAGCGGTTCCCGTTCGATCAGGTCCCCGAGGCACTGACCCGGCTGGCCAGCCGGCGGACGGTCGGCAAGGTGGTGATCGTCATAGCGGAGGAGTAGGAAGCGCGGGATGGTCACTGCCGTCGGCGATGGGCTGCTGCCCGGACGAATCGTGGACGCCGACAGTCAGGCTACGAGCTCTGGCCCTCGAGGTCGGCCTGGCTGTACTCCTTGGGCTCGACCAGGACCCACCAGTTGCCGGAGTTGTCGCGCATCACCGCTTCGACGCCGTACGGCCGGTCCGAGGGCTCCTGCACGAAGTCGACGCCCTTCGCCTTGAGTTCGTCGTACGTCGACCGGCAGTCGTCGACGCGCAGGCCACCCCCGCTCATCGAGCCCTTCGCCAGCGCACGCCGGACGAACAGCGCGTCCTCGTCGTCGAGCGGTGGACCGGGCACCATGAGGGCCAGCTCGAGGTCGGGTTGACCAGGGTGGTGGACCGTGCACCAGCGGAAGTCGCCCATCGTGACGTCGTCGCCCTCGGCGAATCCCAACGTGTTGACGTAGAAGTCTTTTGCGGCGTCAACATCGGTGACCCAGACGGTTTGCAGGGAGACGTTCGTGATCATCGGATGAACCTTTCGTCGGTGAATTGTCCAGCTGGAGGCTAGGTTCCGACGGGCCGTTCGGACTTCTCCGAGATTGCGGAGATGCGCTGCATCCCGAGCATGAACACGACGCAGCCTGGGATGCGGTGGGCGCCACCGTGATCCTGTTCACGCTGGTACTGCGTCGGACTCATCCCGACGAGCTCGCGAAAGCGGGTGCTGAATGTGCCGAGGCTGGCGTACCCGACGAGCTGGCAGATCTCGGTGACGGTCAGGTTGGTGGCGCGCAGCAGATCCTGCGCCCGCTCGATCCGACGGCGGGTCAGGTAACGCATGGGGGTCTCGCCGTACGCCGCAGCGAAGCAGCGAACGAAGTGGTACTTGGACGTGGCGGCTTGCTTTGCCAGCGTGTCAAGGTCGTGCGACTCGGCGTATGCGAGGTCCAGCCGGTCATGCACCCGTCGCAGGTGCGGCAGCAGGTCGGTGGGCACCGAAGCGGTCGTCACCACCCGTCCACCGTATCGGTGGCCGCCGGACGATGGCTTCGTGGCCGGAGGACGACCCTAGAGGACCGGGCCCGGCAGGTTGCGGTGCCACAGCCGGCGGCGCAGCCACACCCGGCGGCTGCCATCCGGATGGACCAGTACGCGGACCAGCTCCCAGCCGCCGATCTCGGCCTGCATGCTCAGCAACATCGCGGTCAGGGAGCGATTGGTGTCCCGCGGGATCCGCACCGGTGCGTACTCCCAATCGGAGCTCACCGGTGCCGCGAAATTCATGTTGGGCATTGTGCCCTGTCACCGGTCAATAGTCTGTAGTTCCCCCGTTGTTCGACTGGCCACCCACACTCGTCCGGAGTCCGGGTCCACGGCGATCGTGTTCGGCTGCCGCACGGTCGGGAACCTCGCCACCTCGCGGGCGGTCGTACCGGACAGATCGAAGCCCACCAGCTCGTTGCGCGCCGTCAGCGTCACCCACAGCAGGTCGGCGCGTTCGTCGTACGCGATCCCGTACGGTGTCCCGTCGAGCTCCAGCCGGACGCGCTCGGCCAGCGGATCGAGATCGAAGAAGAGCAGGGCATCGCCGCGGGTGTCGGCGACGACGACGCCGCCGCGACGGTCCGCGACGATGTGCGTGGGGCCGGCACCTGCTGCCACCCGTTCGAGCGGTTCTTCGGCCGGTACGTCGTACGTCGTCAGAGTGAAGGCGCCGACGTCGATGACCGCCGTCACGTCGCCGACGGCGGTGACACCGCCCGGCTGGGTGACGTCCAGGAAGCGGTGCACCACCTCGGCGCCGTCCAGCACCGACAGCGTGCCGCCACGCTCGTCGGCAACCATGATCAGGCCTGATGCGGTCTGCGCTGCGTCGTGCGGGTACTCGCCGACCTCGGTCTCGGTCGCCGTTCCGTCCGGCAGGCTCACCTGCACGAACGTGTCGGAGTCCTCGGCCGGCACGAGGACGGGTCCGCCTGGTCCGCCCATCTGCAGATGCCGGGCGTGTCCCGGCAGCTCGACGGTTCGGAGCACGTCGCCGGTGCCGCCCTGAATCAACAGCAGCCGATTCGGTTCGCGGACGGCGACGGCCAGGATGTCGGTCTGCTCGTCGTAGGCCATGCCCTCCGGCTGCTGGTCGAGGGTCGCCACGACGCCGGCGGGCTCGACCCTCAGGGGAGGGGATGTGCCGGGCTCGGCCGCACCGAGCGGCGCCGGTTCGGCATCGCCAGAGCATGCCGTCAGCATTCCCAGCGCCACCACCAGAGCCGTGGCGACCCGCCGCCCCCGTCTCACGAGTCGTTCTCCTCGACTGCCCCGATCTCCTGCTCGAGCAGTCGGCGCAGCCGGGTACGCCGGGGCCGCGCCCCGACGTCCCGGACGGCGCGGGCGACGACCGAGCCCGCCGCATGGACGATCGACAGATGCCGTTGCGCCCTGGTCAGGGCGGTGTAGACCAGCGGCCGGCTGAGCATGCCGCTGGCCTCAGGGGGCAGTACGGCGACGACGCCGGGCCACTCCGACCCTTGCGCGCGGTGAACGGTGATCGCCCACCCGTGCCGCAGATCTGTCAGCGCCTTACCGCTGACGGACACCGGACCGGAGGCGAACTCGATGGTCACGGCGCCGTCGGCCGCGCTGGTGACCACCCCCACCTCGCCGTTTGCGAAGCCCACGGGCTCCAGGTCCAGGTGATTCGCGGTAGCCACCACCCGATCTCCGACGTCGAAGCCGGACACGGTGCCCTGACCCGGGTTGAGAACTGCCTTGAGGCCGCGATTCAGCTCGACGGTGCCCGCCAGGCCGCGGTGCACCGGCGTGACGACCTGGATGTCCGTAGCCGGGATCGCCAGCGCACGCGGGATCGAGTCGGTGACGAGCTGAATGGTCCGGTGCGCCGCCTGAGCAGAGCCGGTCGCCGAGACGACCACGACCTCCCGGTCGGGATCGTGCACCGGCGGGAGGTCACCGCCACGGACGGCCGTCGCGAGGCGAGCGATCGCTCCACCCTCGGCCTGCCGGTACAGCGTGGTCAGTTCGGTGACCGGGACCCGGCCCGAGGCCAGCAGGTCACCGAGCACCTGCCCAGCCCCGATCGAGGGCAGCTGCGCCGGGTCGCCGACGAGGAGCACGTGCGCACCGTCGGGACACGCCTCGAGCAACGCCGCGGCGAGTTCGGTGTCGAGCATGGACACCTCGTCCACGACGATCACGTCCTCATCCAAGGGCCAGCCTTCGCCCCGGGCGAAGTCTCCGGTGGTTCCTTGCGCCCCGAGCAGCCGGTGGACGGTCATTGCCGGTGCGTCGGTCAGCTCCTCCAGCCGCTTCGCCGCGCGGCCGGTCGGCGCGGCCAGGGCGACGGTACGTCCGCGAGCTTCGACCAGCGACACGACCGCCGCGACGGTCCGGCTCTTTCCCGTCCCGGGGCCGCCGGTCAGGATCGACAGCCCGTGGTCGAGGACGCTCTCCACCGCGAGCAGCTGTTGAGCGTCCAGGCCCTTGCCCACCGCTGCGGCCGCGGCCCGGTCGGCCAGCAGCTCGGCGGTGGCCAGCAGCCGGGCGCAGGACTCGGCCACCGAAGCCTCGGCCATCCCATAGCGCTGGAGCGCCAGTAGCGACAGGCCCTCGTCCGGCTCGTACTCGAGCACGGCTCCGGACTGAGCCGCCGCGGCCACCGCGGCCCCCGGGTCAGGGACGTACTCGGCGCTGAGCGCGGCATGCACGAGGTCGCTCGGCATCACGGTGTGGCCGTCCCGCGCCGCACGCGCGAGTGTGTGCGACACCAACGCCCGACCCCGCCGAGGGTCGTCACGTCGTACACCGGGGACGATGGCGAGGGCGAGTCGGTCGGCGTCGACGACGCGGACGTCGGGCAGCGCCAGCAGCCGCCAGGGATCCTCGCGCAGGGTGGGCGCGGCGTCATCGCCGTACAGCTCGGTCATTCGGCCGGCCAGCCGCGGCTCGACGTTTGCCGCGACGAGCAACCTCACCACGTCGTACGTCGGCGCTGCCCCGATCCAGGAGGACACCAGTCGGTCGGCCCGCGCAGTGGTGACCCGGGGCAGTGTCGCCAGGGCGGTTGCGGTGACGGCGTCCGGCGTGTCGATGCCCGCCCCGGGCAGCGCGGCGGCCAGCGTTCGCCCGAGACCTGGCCACAGACCCGCATCGCAGAAGGCGCGAAACGCCGGGTCTGGAGTCACGTCCACCGACCCTACTGACCGGCTGCCAGCCTGCGCCTACGTCCGTAGGGATGAGCGCTATGCCAGCCAAACCTACGGACGCAACGCGGGGGCTCAGGTGCCGCGGTGTTCGGGATAGCCCATGTCCGGCGCCGACACGTCATCGAGCGCGGTCCTGATCTCCGCGGGAAGGTCGAGCGGCTCCGCGGCCAGCGATCCCTGCAGCTGCCCGACGGTGCGGGCGCCGACGATCGGTGCGGTGACGCCGGGGCGGTCGCGGACCCAGGACAGCGCGACCGCCAACGGTGACGTCCCGAGGCCCTCGGCGGCGGTCGCGACCGCCTCGACCACGCGCTGCGATTCCTCGCCGAGCAGGTCGTCGACGAAGCCCTTGAAATGCGCGGAGGCGGCTCGGGAGTCCGACGGCGTGGCGTGGCGGTACTTGCCGGTGAGCACGCCGCGGCCCAGCGGCGACCACGGGAACAGACCCAGCCCCAGCGCCTGGCAGGCCGGCAGCACCTCCCGCTCCACGCCACGTTGCAGCAGGCTGTACTCCATCTGCGTGGACACCAGCGAGGCGCGGTCGGGCCACGCACGCTGCCACGTCGCCGCCTGCGCCGTTTGCCAGCCCGAGAAGTTCGACACCCCGACGTAGCGGACCCGACCGGAGTTCACCGCCGTGTCGAGCGCGGCGAGGGTCTCCTCCAGTGGCGTGTCGTCGTCCCAGGAGTGCAGCTGCCACAGGTCGACGTGATCAACGCCGAGCCGCCGCAGCGAGGCGTCCAGGGCGGAGAGTAGATGCCCGCGGGAGGAGCCCCGCGCCATCGCCGTACTGCCCGTGGCCCCGAACGCCTTGGTGGCGATCAGGACGTCGTCTCGGGGTACGACGTCGCGCAGCAACCGGCCGACGACGCGCTCGCTATCGCCGTCGGCGTAGACGTCGGCGGTGTCCACCAGCGTTCCGCCGGCGTCGACGAACGCGCTCAGCTGCGCTGCGGCGTCGTCCTCGTCGGTGTCGCGCCCCCAAGTCATGGTGCCCAACGCCAGCCGGGACACCACCAGACCGCTGCGGCCGGCCGCACGCTGCTCCATGCCCACGCAACCTACCGGCCACGGTTAGGGTGGCGCGCGGACCAAACCGCCCACGGGTCGGGAGAACACTGATGAAGTTGGGCCTGAACCTGGGCTACTGGGGTGCCGGCAACGACGCCGACAACCTGGCGTTGGCGCTGGAAGCCGACCGGCTCGGGTTCTCCGTGGTGTGGGCCGCGGAGGCGTACGGGTCGGATTCGCCGACCGTGCTCGCCTGGGTGGGCGCCCGCACCGAGCGGGTCGACCTCGGTGCGGCCGTCATGCAGATACCGGCTCGCACTCCGGCGATGACGGCGATGACCGCGGCCACCCTAGACACCCTGTCCGGTGGCCGGTTCCGGCTCGGGCTGGGGGTGTCCGGACCGCAGGTCAGCGAGGGCTGGCACGGAGTGCGCTTCGACAAGCCGCTTGGTCGAACGCGGGAGTACGTCGAGATTGTCCGGTCGGCACTGCGCCGGGAGCGGGTTCGGTACGACGGAGAGCACTATCAGCTGCCGCTGCCGGACGGCCCGGGCAAGGCGCTCGCGCTGACCGTGCACCCCGTGCGCGCCGAGATCCCGCTCTACCTGGCCGCGGTGGGGCCGAAGAACCTCGAGCTGACCGGGGAGATCGCCGACGGCTGGCTGGCCATCTTCTACAGCCCGGAGCATTCCAAGGAGTCGCTGGCGGCGTTGCGTGCGGGGCAGCAGAAAGCCGGCCGGAGCGAGGTTGCGATGGACGTCGCCGTGACCACCCCGATCGTCGTCGACGACGACGTTGCCGTGGCCGCGGAACCGGTGCGCAACTACTGCGCGCTTTATCTCGGCGGCATGGGCAGCCGGCAGCAGAACTTCTACAACGCGCTGGCGGTGCGGATGGGCTTCGAGGAGGCGGCCGCGGAGATCCAGAACCGCTACCTGTCCCGGGACTACGTGGGCGCCGCGGCCGCCGTACCGCAGGAGTTCATCGACGCGACCTCACTGCTCGGTCCGGTCGAGCGGATAGCCGACCGGATGCAGGCGCTGGCCGATTCCGGCGTCACGACCGTCTCGCTGGCGCCGAACGTCGGCACTCTGGAGCAGCGGCTTGAGACGATGCGGTCGGCAGTCGCCGCGGTGGAACGCGCCGGGCTGGCCTCGTGAGCCTCGCCGCGGCATGAGCATCCTCGAAGCGATCATCCTCGGCATCGTCGAAGGACTTACCGAGTTCCTCCCTGTCTCCAGCACGGGGCACCTCACCCTGATGGAGGGTCTGCTCGGGCTACCGGTCGACGACCGCTCGATCACCGGTTTCACCGCCGTCATCCAGATCGGGGCGATCCTGGCGGTGCTCCTGTACTTCCGCGGGGACATCGCCCGAATTGCCGTGGCCTGGGGCCGTGGGTTGGTCAACCGTGAGGCCCGCACGTTCGACTACCGGTTCGGGTGGTACGTCGTCGCCGGCTCACTGCCGATCGGGATCGTCGGGTTCCTCGGCCAGGACCTGATCGCCGGCCCCCTGCGCAGTCTCTGGGTGGTTGCCGCCGCGCTGATCCTGTGGAGTGCAGTGATGGTGTGGGGTGAGCGGGGTGCCACCCAGGCCCGCGGCGAGCCGCAGACCACGTTGCGCGACGTGCTGATCATCGGCGTTGTGCAGTGCGCCGCGCTGGTCCCGGGCGTCTCGCGGTCAGGGGCGACCATCAGCGCGGGACTGCTGCTCGGCCTGGATCGGGTGACCGCGACCCGGCTGTCGTTCTTCTTGGCCATCCCGGCGCTGACCGCGGCCGGACTGTACGAACTGCCGCGCGCACTCGATCAAGGGGTCGGCCTGGTGCCGACCGCCGTGGCAACGATCGTGTCCTTTGTCGTGGCCTATGCGTCCATTGCCTGGCTGCTGAAGTTCGTGGCGGGGCACAGCATCACCGCATTCGTCCCGTACCGCGTGGTCCTAGGAGTGCTCGTCGCGGTACTGCTCGCGACCGGTGTACTGCAGGCCACCTGACCCGGAGGTGCCACCCTGAGCCCGATGCACGACCTCCTAGGCTCGCCTCGATGATCACCATTGCGTTGCCGGGCTCATGACGACTACCCCGCCCGGCTCATGACGACGGTCGTGCTGCTCCGCCATGGCCGAACCGCGGCCAACACCGGCGGTGTGCTCGCTGGCTGGACCCCCGGCGTCGGTCTCGACGAGGTGGGTCAGGCGCAGGCCGCCGCTGTCGCCGAGCGATTGAAGGTGCTGCCGCTGTCCGCTGTGGTCAGCAGCCCGCTGCAGCGATGTTGGGAGACGGCGAGCGCTCTGCTCGCCGGCCGCGACGGTCTCACGCTGCAGGCCGACGACCGGTTCGGGGAGTGCCGGTACGGCGACTGGACCGGCCGTGCGCTCAAGGAGTTGGCCAAGGAGCCGATGTGGAAGGTCGTCCAGCAGCATCCCTCGGCTGCGGTCTTTCCCGGTGCGGACGGCGAGAGCCTGGCCCAAACGCAGCATCGGGCGGTCGCTGCGGTCCGCGACTGGAACGCGCGGCTCGGCGCCGACGCCGTGTGGCTGGCGTGCAGCCACGGCGACGTGATCAAGGCGATCCTCGCCGATGCGCTCGGGCTGCACCTTGACCAGTTTCAGCGCATCGTGGTCGACCCCTGTTCGATCAGCGTCGTGACCTACACCGAAACCCGGCCGTTTGTCGCCCGAGTCAACGACACCGGCGGCAGCGTCGAGACGTTCGTTCCGCCGAAGCGCCGGGGACGGCGGCGTCGGTCCTCCGATGCCGTTGTCGGTGGCGGCAGCGGCGCTCCCGCGTAGGGTCGAAGCACAAGTTTCTCGGAGGCAGCGCGATGACCCGGCAGGTGTTTCTCTTCGATCGGCCCGACCGCTTTGTCGCGGGAACGGTCGGTCAGCCCGGCGACCGGACGTTCTACCTGCAAGCGTCACACGGCAGCCGCACGGTCAGCGTGAGCCTGGAAAAGACGCAGGTCGCCGTACTGGCCGACCGGATGGACGAGCTGCTCAGCGAGATCGCCCAACGCAGTCTCGACGAAGGTGAGCAGGCGGCCGCCCGGGCGCGGGAACCGGTGGTCCGAGCAGTGTTGGCCGCCTTGACCGGCAACGCCGACGAGATCGCGGCGGTGGACGACGTCGACCCGCTGACGGCGCCCGTCGAGGAGGAGTTCCGGGTGGGGGCCATGGGCCTGGCGTGGGATTCCGATGGCGACGCCGTCGTGGTCGAAGCGGTGGCGGGAGGCGATGAGCCGGTCGACGAGGATGCCATTCTCTCCGACACCGCGGACGGACCGGACGCGCTGCGGGTCCGGATCACGCCTGCCGCGGCGCGGGCGTTCATCGCTCGCGCCCGCCGGGTCATCGCGGCCGGGCGGCCGGCCTGCCCGCTGTGTGCCCTTCCGCTGGATCCGGGCGGGCACATCTGCCCGCGCCAGAACGGCTACCGGCGCTGAGCGAGGCCGCGGCTCCGGATCCCGTCGAGTCGCCGACGGAGGACACGGCGGCGGGCGACGTCGTCGGCGACCCGCAGACGCTGGGTCGCGACGGAACCCTGGAGCTGCTGCGATCCGGACTGATCGAGGTCGAGGGACGGCTCGTCGATGCCAGCAACGCCACGCTGTACTGCTCGCTCTCCGCGGAAGGCATCCAGGCAGCGTGCGTCTACAAACCGGTGATCGGGGAACGCCCGCTCTGGGACTTCCCGGACGGAACGCTGGCCGGCCGCGAGGTGTCGGCGTACCTCGTGTCCGACGCGCTGGGCTGGGACATTGTCCCCCCTACGGTGCTGCGGGACGGGCCGTTCGGCTCCGGCATGGTGCAGCTGTGGGTCGACGGGGACCCGGGCGTCGACTTGACCCGCCTGGTCCGGGCCGACCTTCCTGAGCTGCGCCGGATGGCGGTCTTCGACGCCGTCGTGAACAACGCTGATCGCAAGGGCGGCCACCTGATCCCGATGCCGGACGGCCGGGTGTACGGCGTAGATCACGGTGTCTGCTTCGCCACGGAGGACAAGCTGCGCACAGTGCTGTGGCGATGGGCGGGCGACCAGCTCACCGAGGCCGCTGTGGACAAGCTGCGTGCGCTCAGCGGCGACCTCGACGGCCCGCTCGGTGAGCGGCTCGGTGAGCACCTGACCCGGCGCGAGGTGCGGCGGGTCAGGCTGCGGGTCGACCGGTTGATCCGCTTGGGTCGCCATCCGGAGCCGTCGGGGGAGTGGCCGGCGATCCCCTGGCCGCCGTTCTGACGTTGTTCACGCGCGACGATTCATGAGTGCGGCTGGGCCTAGGATGCGACCCGTGAAACCGCGTCGGGTCAACGTCGAGGCGGTCGGCAGGCTGCCGGCTTTTTGCCACGCCGTGCTGGCCGGTGATCACATCTACGTCTCCGGGATGATCGGGGCGGCCGAGGGTGAGCTGCGGCTCGTCCCAGGCGGAATCCGCGCCGAGACCACCCAGACGTTGCGCAACATCGAGCAGATCCTGCGTGGGTGCGACGCCACGTTCGACGATGTCGTCAAAGTCAACGTGTATCTCACGGACTTGGCGATGTTTGCTGACATGAACGAGGCCTACCTGGACGTCATGGGGCAGGACCCACCCGCGCGAATAACCGTCGGCGTCGCCGCGCTCGTCCTCGGCGCGCTCGTGGAGATCGACTGCGTCGCATACCGGCCCGACTGAGCCGACCGACATGCAGCGACCGCTGGAGCCCGGCCCGGAGCAGTGGCAAGAGTTGGCGCACACCACTGTCGACTTCCTGACGCGATTCCTCACTGAGTTGCCCGCCGCTCCGTCGTCGGACTTCGACGCGGTCGAAGCGGTGCTGGCAGATCCCGCGTTGCGCCGGCCACCGGCCGAGCAAGGACGACCCCTGACCGAACTGCTCGACGTGATCGGGCGTGCCGCCGGCCGGGCTGGCAGGTCTGGTGGCCGACGTGCTGAACCGCTACACCGCGCTGGCCTTTCCGGCGCCCGGGCTCGTCGCGTTGGAGGCCGATCTGCTGCGATGGCTCGCCGACCTGTTCGCGTTGCCGGCTGCGGCGGCGGGCACCCTGACCTCCGGTGGATCGCTGGCCACGTTCTCGGCGCTCGTCGCCGCCCGCAACGACCGGCTGCCCGAGAATCAGGTCCACCACGCCGTGGCCAAGGCCGCCCGGCTGGCGGGCTTTCCGTCTGCTGCCGTGCACACGGTCGCCACCGACTCCACTCTGCGCATGGACATGACCACGCTGACCGAAGCCGTCGCCGCGGACCGCGCTGGGAACCTGCAGCCGTTCTGCGTCGTGGCCAGTGCCGGCACCACGAACACCGGAGCGATCGACCCGCTACCCGAGATCGCCGAGTTCTGTGCCCGCGAGGGTCTCTGGCTGCATGTCGACGGCGCGTACGGCGCTGCGTTCGTCCTTACCGACCGCGGGAGGCAGCGGCTGCGCGGCATCGACCGGGCCGACTCGCTGTACTCGACCCACACAAGGGCTTCTTCCTGCCCTCGGCACCGGCTGCCTACTGGTCCGCGACGGCGCCGTGCTGCGGGCGGCGCACTCCGGCGCGGATGCCCCCTACCTGCAGGACATCGGGGAGCACGACCTGCCGGATTTCGCCGCCATCAGCCCCGAACTCACCCGCGGCTTCCGGGGCCTGCGGCTCTGGCTGCCGTTACACCTGCATGGCGTCGCCGCGGTCCGCGCCGCGCTCGACGAGAAGCTGGATTTGACTGGCCACGCCTACAGGGTCCTTCGGGCCGAACCCACCCTGAACGTGCTCGGTCCTCCGCAGTTGACGACCGTCGCCTTCCGGCGGGTGCTCACCGGCGCCGATGACGCCGCCGAGGACGCGGCGACCGCCGATCTACTACGGCGCGTCAACGCCGAGCGGCGGGTGTTTCTGTCAAGCACACGTATCGCCGGCCGCTACGTCGGGCGGATCAGCGTGCTGAACCACCGCACCGACCGGGCCCGCGTCGACGAAGCGTTGGACGCGATCCGTCGACATACCGCGCCTGGCTAGGCTCGGGCACATGCAGTCGTGGCCCGGGCCGCCGATCCCCAAGCTGCCCGGCCGGGGACTCCCGCTGCGGCTGTTCGACTCAGCGACCAGCCAAATCCGTCCGACCTCCCCGGGCGCCACCGCCGGCATGTACGTCTGCGGGATCACGCCGTACGACGCCACGCATCTGGGGCACGCGGCGACGTACCTCGCCTTCGATCTGGTCAACCGGGTGTGGCGCGACGGTGGACACGACGTCCACCTCGTGCAGAACGTGACCGACATCGACGACCCGCTGCTGGAGCGGGCCGAGCGCGACCACGAGGACTGGATGGTCCTCGGAATGCGCGAGACGGCGCTGTTCCGCGAGGACATGACGGCACTGCGCATCGTCCCGCCGACGGACTACGTCGGCGCCGTCGAATCCATCGACGAGACCGTGGCGCTGATCGTGGCTCTGCTCGACGACGGTGCGGCGTACCGGCTTGAGGACGGCACCGGCGATGTCTACTACGACGTCGCCCGATCCGAGCGCTTCGGCTACGAGTCCGGTCTGTCCGGCGAGGCGATGCTCGGATTCTTCGCCGAACGCGGCGGCGACCCCGACCGCGGCGGCAAGCGGAACCGACTCGATCCGCACTTGTGGCGGGGAGCCCGCGCCGGCGAGCCGTCCTGGGCGTCCGCGGTCGGCCCAGGAAGGCCGGGCTGGCACATCGAGTGCACTGCGATCGCGCTCAACCGCCTGGGGATGGCCTTCGACGTTCAGGGCGGCGGTTCGGATCTGATGTTCCCCCATCACGAGATGTCCGCGGCGCACGCCGAGTCCGTGACGGGGCGGTGGCCGTTCGCCCGGCACTACGTGCACGCCGGGATGATCGGACTGCATGGCGCCAAGATGTCCAAGAGCCGCGGAAACCTGGTGTTCGTATCGCGGCTGCGCGGCGAGAAGGTCGATCCGATGGCCATCCGGACCGCGCTGCTCGCCGGGCATTACCGCGAGGACCGGCCGTGGACACCGTCGTTGCTCGACCAGGCGCAGGCCCGGCTGGCGCGGTGGCGGGAGGCCGTCTCACTCGGCGTCGGTCCGGACGCCGGTCCACTGCTGGACTCCGTACGCCGACAGCTCGCCGACGACCTCGATACGGTGAACGCTCTGTCCACTGTGGACCGATGGGCGGCCGAAGCGCTCCAGCACAGCGGTCGTGACACCGGCGCCTCGCAACTCGTCAGTGACACCGTCGACGCCCTTCTCGGGATCGCGCTCTGAGGGCTTCTCTGCGGGGACAGCATCCTTCCCAGACGTGCCCGTAGCGTTTCCTGTCGTGGCGACCCTCTTCATCACCTGCGGATTACAGGCCGCAGGCAAGACGACCCTCGCCAAGCGCTTGGAGCAAGAACAGTCGGCGCTGAGGCTGACCGCGGACGAGTGGCTGCGCGAGCTTCACCCAGCGCTGGCTGGCGCCGAGCTGGAACCACTGCGTGACCCCGTGGAGCGGGTGCAGTGGGGCACTGCGATTCGCGCGCTGGACCTCGGCTGCAACGTCGTGCTCGACTGGGGACTCTGGTCCCGGCAGGAGCGTGATCACTACCGGTCGAAGGCAAGGGCGCTTGGGGCTCGAGTCGTCCTGTGTGTCCTGGACCCGCCCATCGATGAGAGGTGGGAGCGGCTGTCCCTGCGGAACGTCGGCCTGCCTGACGACTCGTACCTGCCCATCACTTGGGCCGAACTCGAGGCGACCGCCGCGCTTTTTCAGCGCCCCACGCCGGAGGAGCTCGCGCTGTTCGATCCGCTGTAGTTGCTTGACGGAATCCGGTCAGGGTGACGGGTCCCGGAAGTCCTCGGGGGAGACGTCGTCGACAAACTGCCGAAACTCGCGCAGCTGTTCCTCGGGCGGGGCGGCGCCGCCGTGCGGGAACAGCTCGGCAATCGGTTGACCAACGTCGTCGAGGATCGCGTCGGCAACCGAGATGGGCACTCCGTCGCGCACAGCCACGGCCAAGGCGTCGCTTGGCCTTGCGGCGATCCGCGTGCCTGCGTCGAACACAAGATCGGCGTAGAAAACGCCGTCGCGCAGCTCGATGATCTCCACCCCGTCGAGGCTTCGGCCCAGACCTCGCACGATCGGCCCGAAGAGGTCCTGAGTCAGCAGCGGATCTTCCTCGCTGCGCGGGCCGGCCGCGATCACGTCCGCCTGGGGCTGCCGGAGGAACACCGGCACGCAGCGCTCGCCATCGACCTCTCCGAGGAGGAGCACCGGCTGTCGGGTCGGTGCATGAACCACCAGCCGCAGCACCCGCATCGCCCGCATGACCCACCTCGTTCTTGTCGATGCCTCGGTGTCAGGACGGGGCGGGGCCGGGGCCGGACGGTCGCCGCCGGCGCAGGTAGCGCTCGAACTCCCGGGCGATGACCTCGCCACTGGTCTGCTTCAGCTGGCCGGAGTGGTCACGTTCCTCCAGCGCCCGGACGTACTCGGTCACCTCGTCGTCCTCGTTGGCCATCTCGTCGACGAGCGACTGCCATTCCTCGGCCTGCTCCGGCAGCGCGCCCAACGGCACCGGGACATCGAGCACCTCCTCGACGCGGTGGAGCAACGCCAGGGTCGCCTTCGGCGACGGTGGCTGCGACACGTAGTGCGGGACTGCGGCCCAGAACGAGATCGCGGGCAGCCCCATCTGCACGCAGGCATCCTGAAAGACGCCGGTGATCCCGGTCGGGCCTTCGTAGCGCGAGGCCTCCAGGCCGTACCGCTCGGCGGACGCGGCGTCGTACGACGAACCGGTGACGGGAACGGGACGGGTGTGCGGCGTGTCGGCCAACAGGGCGCCCAGTACGACGGCGCTCTCGACGCCCAACTCGCGGCAGAGCTCCAGCAGTTCGTCGCAGAAACTGCGCCAGCGCATGTTCGGCTCGATGCCGCGCAACAGCACGATGTCCCGTTTGGAGTTCGGAGGGCGGCACACCGACAGCCGAGTCGTCGGCCATTCGATTCGCCGGCTGACACCGTCCACAAGGGACACGATCGGCCGGTTGACCTGAAAGTCGTAGTAGTCGTCCGGGTCGAGCGCGGCCAGCGGCCGGGCGTCCCAGATCAGTTCCAGGTGCTCCACGGCACTGCTGGCCGCGTCCCCGGCGTCGTTCCAGCCCTCGAACGCACCGACCAGGATCGGCTCGGTGAGTTCGGGCAGGGTCTCGAACTGGCTCATGTCATGCACCCTACGTCGGGCGCTCGCGCCGCTCCGGTTGAACGGCGTGCGGCCTCGGTACCCTCGTGCCCATGCCCGATTTCTCGTCGCCGCTCCTGGCCGCCGTCCGTGAACGGGTAGTGGTCGCCGACGGCGCGATGGGCACGATGCTGCAGGGCCAGGACCTGTCTCTCGACGACTTCCAAGGCTACGAGGGTTGCAACGAGATCCTCAACGTGACGCGCCCGGATGTCGTGCGGGCCATTCACGAGTCCTACCTCGTGGCCGGCTCCGACGCGATCGAGACGAATACATTCGGCGCTAACCTGGCGAATCTGGCCGAGTACGACATCGCCGATCGGATCGGTGAGCTGGCCGAGGCCGGCGCGCGGATCGCCCGGGGCGTTGCGGACGGCTTCGGTACGCCGGACCGCCCGCGCTGGGTGATCGGAGCGGTCGGCCCCGGCACGAAGCTGCCCACCTTGGGGCATGCCGCGTACGCCGATCTTCGGGATGCCTACCAGCTGCAGGTCGCCGGCATGCTCAGTGGTGGCGTCGACGCCGTACTGGTGGAAACCGCGCAGGATCTGCTGCAGGCCAAGGCGGCGCTGATCGGGGCGCGGCGCGCGATGACCGCGGCCGGCCGCCGGGTCCCGCTGTTCGCGCAGGTGACCGTGGAGACGACGGGGACCATGCTGCTCGGGTCGGAGATCGGGGCGGCGCTGACGGCCCTGGAGCCGCTCGGCATCGACATGATCGGATTGAACTGCGCCACCGGACCGGCCGAGATGAGCGAGCATCTGCGGTACCTGTCCAAGAACGCCCGGGTCGGCGTCTCGGTGATGCCGAACGCCGGGCTGCCGGAGCTCGGCCCGCGCGGCGCCGTCTACCCGCTCGGGCCACCAGCGTTGGCGACCGCGCTGGCACAGTTCGTCCGGGAGTTCGGGACCAGGCTGGTCGGTGGGTGCTGCGGCACGACGCCGGAGCACATCCGGCAGGTGGTCGAGGCGTTGCGCGACATCGAACCGTTGGCTCGCCGGCCGCGCAGCGAGGCCGCGGCGGCGTCGCTCTACCAGTCGGTGTCGTTCCGGCAGGACACCTCGGTGCTGATGGTCGGCGAGCGAACGAATGCCAACGGCTCCAAGGCCTTTCGGGACGCGATGCTGCAGGCCCGCTACGACGATTGCGTGCAGATCGCCCGCTCGCAGACCCGGGACGGCTCGCACATGCTCGACGTCTGTATCGACTACGTCGGCCGCGACGGTGTGGCGGATATGCGTGAGATCGCCCGCCGCTTCGCCACGGCATCGACGCTGCCGCTGATGCTGGACTCGACCGAGCCGCCGGTGATCGAGGCCGGCCTGGAATGCCTCGGCGGGCGAAGCATCGTGAACTCGGTCAACTATGAGGACGGCGACGGACCGGGATCGCGATTCGCCCGGATCATGCCGATCGTGCGAGAGCACGGGGCAGCCGTCGTCGCCCTCACCATTGACGAGGCCGGCCAGGCCCGGACGGCGCAGTGGAAGGTCGAGGTCGCCGAGCGCCTCATTCGCGACCTGACCGGGGTCTGGGGGATGCGGACCGGTGACATCGTGGTGGACACCCTGACCTTCCCGATCGGCACCGGGCAGGAGGAGACCCGCCGAGACGCCCTGGAGACGATCGAGGCGATCGGTGAGATCAAGCGCCGCCACCCCGAGGTACAGACGACCCTGGGTTTGTCGAACGTCTCCTTCGGTCTGAACCCGGCTGCAAGGCAGGTCCTCAACTCGGTGTTCCTGCACGAGGCGGTGCGCGCCGGACTGGACTCCGCGATCGTGCACGCCTCGAAGATCCTGCCGATGACCAAGATCCCGGATGAGCAGCGCGAGGTCGCGCTGGACATGGTCTACGACCGGCGGCGGGAGGGCGCTGACCCTTACGACCCGCTGCAGCGATTCCTGCAGCTGTTCGAGGGCGTCGACGCCCAATCCAACCGGGAGACCCGGGCGCAGGAACTCGCCGCGCTGCCGCTGTCCGAGCGGTTGGAACGGCGGATCATCGACGGGGAGCGCAACGGCCTGGAGGCCGACCTCGACCAGGCGCTGGGCAGCCGTCCGCCGCTGGAAATCGTCAACGACACGCTCCTGGCGGGGATGAAGACCGTCGGTGAGCTGTTCGGCGCCGGGGAGATGCAACTGCCCTTCGTGCTGCAGTCCGCGGAGGTGATGAAGGCAGCGGTCGGATATCTCGAGCCGCACATGGACAAGTCCGATGACGCCGGCAAGGGCAAGATCGTGCTGGCCACCGTCCGAGGGGACGTACACGACATCGGCAAGAACCTGGTCGACATCATCCTGACGAACAACGGCTACGACGTGGTCAACCTCGGTATCAAGCAGCCGATCGGCGCGATCATCGAGGCGGCCGAGGAGCAGCGCGTCGACGTGATCGGCATGTCCGGTCTGCTCGTGAAGTCGACAGTGATCATGAAAGAGAACCTGCAGGAGCTGAACTCGCGCGGGCTGGCCGCAAAGTTCCCGGTCCTGCTCGGCGGCGCCGCGCTCACGCGGTCCTACGTAGAGGGCGATCTCACCGAGACCTACGACGGTGACGTGAGGTACGCGCGGGATGCCTTCGAGGGCCTGCGCCTCATGGATTCAATGATGTCGGCAAGCCGCGGCGGTGCCGCACCGAACCGCATCGACGACACCCGGGTAGCCGAGCGCAAGGCACGTCGTGAACGCTCCCAGCGGATCGCCGCCGAGCGACGGTCGGCCGAGGATGCCGAGGAGCAGCCGATCGGCCGGTCCGATGTGGCCGCGGACAATGCAGTACCGACACCGCCGTTCTGGGGTGCCCGGGTGGTTCGCGGCCTGGCGCTGGCCGAGTACGCCGCCATGCTCGACGAGCGCGCGACGTTCATGGGTCAGTGGGGCCTTCGCGGCGCCCGAGGTTCCGACGACAGCCGCGGGCCGTCCTACGACGAGCTCGTGGAGACCGAGGGTCGGCCACGGCTGCGGTACTGGCTGGACCGGTTCCACACCGAGAACGTCTTGGAGGCGGCCGTGGCCTACGGCTACTTCCCCTGCGTCAGCGAGGGCGAGGACCTCATCGTCCTGCACGGCACCCACGAGGACCCGGGCGGGGAGTGGGTGCGCTTCACGTTCCCGCGCCAGCGCCGGGAGCGCAGGCTCTGCCTGGCCGACTTCTTCCGCGCCAAGGACTCCGGCGAGGTCGACGTCGTGGCGTTCCATGTTGTGACCATGGGTCAGCGGATCAGCGAGTTCGCGAACACGCTGTTCGCGGCGGACTCCTACCGGGACTACCTGGAGGTGCACGGGCTGTCCGTCCAGCTCACCGAGGCGCTGGCCGAGTACTGGCACCGGCGGACCCGCGAGGAGTTGGCCTTCCCCGACGGTACGACGGCCGCCGGCGAGGACTCCGCCGACCTCCAGGACGTCTTCCAACAGGGTTACCGCGGCTCGCGCTACTCCTTTGGTTATCCGGCCTGTCCGGATCTGGAGGACCAGCGACAGGTCATCCAACTGCTCGAGCCCGGCCGGATCGGGGTGGAGCTGTCCGAGGAGTTCCAGCTGCACCCGGAGCAGTCCACGTCGGCGATCATCGTGCATCACCCAGAGGCGAAGTACTTCAACGCCCGATGAGCACGCTGCGGGCTGTCCTGTGGGACATGGACGGTACGTTGCTGGACTCGGAGAAGGTGTGGGACGTCTCGCTGGAGCAGTTCGCCACGATGCTCGGCGGGGTGTTGTCGGCGGACGCCCGCGAGGCGATGGTGGGGACGAACATGGCGAAGTCCATGGACGTCTTCTACGCCGACCTCGGGATCACCGGCCGGGACAGCGACGCGGACGCGCAGTGGCTCGACGACCTGACCGGCGACCTCTTCGCCGAGGGTCTGATCTGGCGGCCGGGCGCTCGGGAGCTGCTGATCGCCGTCCGCCGGGCGGGTCTGCGCACCGCGCTGGTGACCGCGACGAGCCGGCCACTCGTAGAACAGGCACTGCAGACGATGGGCGCTGCGCACTTCGACGCCGTCGTCTGCGGCGGTGAGACCGCTGACAAGCCGGACCCGGCGCCCTACCGCCAGGCCCTGTCACAGCTCCGTATGGACGCCCACGAAGCACTCGTCATCGAGGACTCACCGACCGGGGTGGCCGCCGGGGTGGCGGCCGGCTGCACCGTGTTGGCGGTTCCCTGTGCCGCCCGGTTGCCGGAACAGCCGGGCGTGTTCCTATTCGAGTCATTGTCCGGGCTCACCGTCGAGGACCTCCGGACAGTGCACCGGGAGGGTCAGCGGTGACCTCGGTGCATCGCTAGCGATTCACCTTCATGACGTAGGTGCCCCAGTTCGCGAACTCGGTCCGCGGGGAGCTCGGGATCCACTCGGTGGCCATCCAGATATCGCCGTTCTCATCGGCAACCGCCTCGGAGTAGTCACCCCACCGGCAGCCTCGCTCTCGGTCGCCGAAGGCGGCGTAGCAACTCAAGCCGTCGCTGGGTCCCGTCCCGTACTGAGGCACCCGGACCGGGCCCTGCACGCCCGATCCGTCGATCGCGATGAACGACGGGCTGGGGAAAACGGTCGGTCCGGCCAGGCTCATCACGATGGCACCTTCACCGTCGGCGTTCACACCGACGGTCGGGTACATCAGGCTGTTGGTTGCGACCGTCACGTCAGTATTGATCACGAAGATGTCGTCGTCGACGAAGAGGATCCTCGACCCGCTGGGTGACTACGCGGGCTGGGTCGCGTGATACGGATGCTAGATCCGGTTCGTGACCTTGCGCTCCCCCGTCCCGTCGGCGTTCATCACCCAGATGTCGTCGCCCAACTCCGGACCGCCGTACGAAAAGGCGATCTTCGTGCCGTTCGGTGAGTAGGTCGGATCGACGGGGTGGGCCTGGGTATCGGTTCACCGCGATGCGCCAGGGTAACCGTCGCGATTCTGCGTGAGACGCGCATGAGCTGGGGATGAGAGTTCGGGCGACATGTGCTCACGGGCGGCCACGACCGCGCCGGCCGGCGCTAGTCGGCGGGCTGGCTCGGGGGAGACGGGAAGGGTGGAGGGGTCCCGCCCCACGCCGGGCAGAGCGCCTGGTGGTCGCACCAGTCGCAGAGCCGGCTGGGGTTCGGCCGGAAGTCTCCGGTCTCGGTGGCCCGGGCAATCGCCTCCCAGAGCGCGAGCAGGTTTCGTTCGAAGCGGACCAGCTCCAGTTCGTCGGGTGAGTAGGTGAGGGTGTCGCGATCCCCGAGATACATCAGCCGCAGCTGCCGGGGCACCACTCCGCGGATCCGCCACACGACCAGCGCGTAGAACTTCAGCTGGAACAGCGCCCTGCCCTCGAAGGCATCCCGGGGGCTGGCTCCGGTCTTGTAATCCACCACCCGGATCTCACCGGTGCGCGCAACGTCCAGGCGGTCGATGACGCCGCGCAGGAGCAGGCCACTGTCGAGCAGAACCTCGACCAGCTGCTCACGCTCGGTCGGCTCGACCCAGGCGGGGTTCTCCAGCGCGAAATAGGCCTCGACCAGATCACTCGCCGAGGAAAGCCACCCGGCCAGCTCGGCGGTGTCGTCGAAGAGCAGATCCAGTTCAGGAGCGATCTCGCGCAGCCGGTCCCACTCCGGCATCAGCAGGGCGTGGGCGGCGGTGAGCGTCCGGGCAGCGGCGGGCAAATCGAACAGCCGCTCGAGCACACTGTGCACCAGCGTCCCGCGGGTCGCCGCCGGACTGGGTTGCTCAGGCAACCGATCGATGCTGCGGAAGCGATACAGCAGGGGACAGCTCTTGAAATCTGCCGCTCGCGAGGGCGACAGCGAACCGATCACCGGGCTTGGCAACTCCGTCACATGCCCTGGCGCCTCCGCGGCGGGAAGTACGTCGGCGCATCTCACGAAGGCCACCGTAGGTCAGACCACCGACATTTCCCGGCACCCCAGCCCACCATCGGCGGGGGAGGGGCCGCCCCGGGGATGCGTAGCATCGGCCCGTGAGCCGGCCGACCCCGACCTTCGAAGCCGGCGACCGGGTTCAGCTCACCGACCCCAAGGGCCGCCTGCACACCGTCACGCTGGCGCCGGGCAAGGCGTTCCACACCCACCGCGGCGCGATCGCCCACGACGACCTGCTCGGCCGGCCGGAGGGCATCGTGGTCACGTCGACCAGCGGTACGGCGTACCTCGCCGTACGACCCCTTCTCGCCGACTACGTGCTGTCGATGCCGCGCGGTGCCGCCGTCATCTACCCCAAGGACGCCGCTCAGATCGTGATGATGGGTGACATCTTCCCGGGCGCGCGGGTGGTCGAGGCGGGCGCCGGGTCCGGTGCGCTGACCTGCTCACTGCTGCGAGCCGTCGGGCCGGAGGGCACGGTCACGTCGTACGAACGGCGTGCGGACTTCGCCGAGACGGCGCGGGCGAACGTCGAACGGTTCACCGGTACGCCGCCCGCCAACTGGGATCTGCGGTTGGGCGAGTTCGCCGACAACGACGTGACCGACGTGGACCGTGTCGTGCTGGACATGCTGGACCCGTGGACGGTGATCGGCGTGGCCGCCGTGGCGCTGCGTCCAGGGGGCGTGCTCATCGGCTACGTGGCGACTGTTACCCAACTGTCCCGGCTGGTCGAAGGCCTTCGGGAGCACGGCAGCTTCACCGAACCGGCGGCGTTCGAAACCCTGGTCCGTCCGTGGCATGTGGTCGGGCTGGCGGTTCGGCCCGACCACCGCATGGTCGCCCACACGGCGTTCCTCGTCACCGCTCGACGGCTGGCCGACGGGGTGGCCGCGCCGGCCCGGCAGCGCCGGTCGGCGAAGTCCGCCGTCTGATTCCTCCGCATTCCTGGGGGCGATTCGGGATGACGCACGACCGTGAGGTGCGGTGTGTCGGGCATCCGCCTCGGGGGCAGCACCCGAACCCCGTGTATATGGTGAGCTGACTGCATGCCGAACGGCGGGAGGTGGCGAGCATGTCGAGCGGTGGACACGATGCAGAGCGCGCTTCCGCCCGGAGCAGGCGCGGCCGGGACGCCGAGGCGTTGTTGGCGCAGGTCTCCTTCTTGGAGGAGGAAGTTGCCCTGCTGCGACGGAAGGTTGCCGATTCACCGCGCCAGGTACGCCTCCTCGAGGAGCGGTTCGCCGAAGCGCAGGGACGGGTGGCCTATCTCACCGAGCGCAACGACAAGCTGTCCGGAACGCTGCGAGACGCCCGCGACCAACTGATCAGCCTCAAGGAGGAGGTCGACCGGCTCGCACAACCTCCGAGCGGCTACGGCGTCTTTCTGCGCAGCTACGACGACGACTCCGTGGATGTGTTCACGGGGGGACGCAAGCTCCGGGTGTCGGTATCCCCGAACGTGATGGTCACCGACCTCCAGCGCGGCCAGGAGGTCATGCTCAACGAGGCACTGAACGTCGTCGCCGCCAAGGGTTTCGAGCGCGCCGGCGACGTCGTCACGCTCAAGGAGATCCTCGACGGGGGCGACCGGGCGCTCGTGGTCGGCCACACCGACGAGGAGCGGATCGTCTACCTCGCCGACATCTTGCTGGACGCGCCGCTGCGGATCGGGGATTCGCTGCTGATGGAACCGCGGTCGGCGTACGTGTTCGAGCGGATCCCCAAGAGCGAGGTCGAAGAGCTCGTCCTGGAGGAAGTCCCGAACATCGACTACACCGACATCGGCGGGTTAAGCGCTCAGATCGAGGCGATCCGCGATGCGGTGGAGCTGCCGTTCCTGCACGCCGACCTGTTCCGCGAGCACAAGTTACGCCCGCCGAAGGGAATCCTGCTCTATGGCCCGCCGGGATGCGGGAAGACGCTGATCGCCAAGGCGGTCGCCAACTCGCTGTCCAAGCAGATGGCCAAGGAGCGTGGGGAGGGCGAGGCCAAGAGCTACTTCCTCAACATCAAGGGCCCAGAACTACTGAACAAGTACGTCGGCGAGACCGAGCGGCATATTCGGCTGGTCTTCCAGCGCGCTCGGGAAAAGGCCAGTGAGGGTACGCCGGTCATCGTCTTCTTCGACGAGATGGATTCGATCTTTAGAACTCGGGGTAGTGGGGTGTCTTCTGATGTTGAAAACACCATTGTCCCTCAGTTGCTCAGTGAGATCGACGGCGTCGAGGGGCTGGAGAACGTCATCGTCATCGGCGCCTCCAACCGCGAGGACATGATCGACCCGGCGATCCTGCGGCCGGGCCGGTTGGACGTGAAGATCAAGATCGAGCGGCCCGACGCCGAGGCCGCCCGGGACATCTTCAGCAAGTACCTGACCTCCGACCTGCCGATCCACATTGACGATCTCGGCGAGCACGCTGGCAGCGCCGAGGCGACGACTTCGGCGATGATCCAGAGCACGGTGGAGCGGATGTACACCGAGATGGAGGAGAACCGCTTCCTCGAAGTCACCTACGCCAACGGGGACAAGGAGATCCTGTACTTCAAGGATTTCAACTCCGGCGCCATGATCCAGAATATTGTCGACCGCGCGAAGAAGATGGCCATCAAGGATCTGCTCGAGTCCGGCCAGCGGGGGCTGCGGGTGCAGCACCTGCTGACCGCCTGCATCGACGAGTTCAAAGAGAACGAGGATCTGCCGAACACGACAAACCCGGACGACTGGGCTCGAATCTCGGGAAAGAAGGGCGAGCGGATCGTCTACATCCGCACCCTGGTCTCCGGCAAGGGCAGCGAGGCCGGCCGGGCCATCGACACGGCCACGAACACCGGCCAGTACCTCTGATCTGCCGCCGCGATGCAGAGCCAGGCGGCCGATGTCGACGGCTACCTCAGCGGGGTTCCGGAGCACCGACGAGCCTGCCTGACAGCTGTCCGCGAACTCTGCCGCACGGAGTTGGCGGGGTTCACCGAGTCGATGGACTACCGAATGCCGTCGTACTCACGCGACGGCGTCGTGGAGGTGGCCTTCACCAGCCAGAAGCAGTACATCTCGCTCTTTGTTCTGCGCACGGATGTGATGGCGGCTCATCGGGAGCAGTTGACCGGGCTCAGCGTGGGCAAGGGGTGCATCCGGTACCGGCGGCCGGAACAGGTCGACCTCGACCTGGTGCGCGGGATGCTGCGAGACACCGCCGCGAGCACCGGTCCGGTCTGCTGACGACGCGGACACGATCGTGACGGTTCGCCGGGTCATGGGCACGGAGGTCGAATACGGCATCTCCGTCCCCGGCCAGCCGACCGCGAACCCGATGCTGCTGTCCTCGCAGGTCGTCAACGCCTGGGCGGTTGCGGATGCACCGCGGCTTCGGCGTACGCGGTGGGACTTCGAGGAGGAGTCACCGCTGCGCGATGCGCGGGGCTTCGACCTGTCCCCGTCGCACGCGATGGACCACACCGACCTCGATGATGATGCCGGCCTCGCCAACGTGATCCTCACGAATGGCGCGCGCCTGTACGTCGATCACGCGCATCCCGAGTACTCCACGCCGGAGGTCACCACGCCGCTCGACCTGGTGCTGTGGGACAAAGCGGGGGAGCGGGTGATGGCTGAGGCAGCCCGCCGCGCGGCCACCATCCCGGGTCAGCCCCTGATCCAGCTGTACAAGAACAACACCGACAACAAGGGAGCGTCGTACGGGTCGCACGAGAACTACCTGATGCGCCGGCAGACGCCGTTCGCCGACATCGTCAAGCACTTGACGCCCTTTTTTGTCACCCGGCAGGTGTTCTGCGGGCAGGGGCGCGTCGGTATCGGTCAGGACGGCCGGGACGATGGCTTCCAGATCTCTCAACGGGCGGACTTCTTCGAGGTCGAGGTCGGTCTGGAGACGACGCTCAAGCGCCCGATCATCAACACCCGCGACGAGCCGCACGCCGACGCCGAGAAGTACCGGCGGCTGCACGTCATCATCGGCGACGCGAATCTGTCCGAGGTCGCCACCTATCTCAAGGCCGGTACGACGTCGCTGGTGCTCGCCATGATCGAGGACGAGGCGATCGGGGCGGATCTGACCGTCGAGGAGCCGGTGCGGACGCTGCGGGCCATCTCACATGATCCGTCACTGCGCTGCCTGCTTCGGCTGCGCGACGGTCGACGGATGACCGCCGTGCAGCTGCAGATGGAGTACCTCTCGCTTGCCCGGTCCTATATGAACAGTCGGCTCGGCTCGGATGTGGACGATCAGACGGCGGACGTCATGAACCGCTGGGAGTCGGTGCTGGACCGGCTCGAACGCGACCCGATGCTTTGTGTGCAGGAGCTCGACTGGGTGGCCAAACTCCGGTTGCTGGAGGGATTTCGCGCCCGGGACGGGCTGGGATGGGCCAGCCCGCGGCTGGCACTGGTGGACTTGCAGTACTCCGACGTGCGCCCCGACCGCGGCCTGTTTCAGCGGCTGGTCGCTCGCGGCTCGATGGAGACGCTGGTCACCGAGGCCGACGTCGAGCGGGCCATGACTGCGCCGCCGGTGGACACGCGGGCCTTTTTTCGCGGCGAGTGCCTGCGGCGATATCCGGGTCATGTCGCTGCGGCGTCCTGGGATTCGGTGATCTTCGATGTCGGGCGGGAGTCACTCGTCCGTATCCCGACGATGGAACCGCTGCGCGGAACCCGCGAGCACGTCGGAGCACTGCTGGAGAAATGCGACACCGCCGCGGAGCTTGTCGACACCATCACCGCCGGCTAGCCGGCCGTGGCCGGGCTGCGTTCCGGTGAGGTGAGTCCCTCGGTTTGTCGGTGCCCGCGGGTAGTGTCGCCTGCAACGAGGTCGGCCAGCGGACCGGCGTCAAGGATCAGGCAGTGACGGGAGTGCAAGCAATGGCAACGAGAGATTCCGGCGGGCAGCAGCGCCCGTCTCGCCGCGAGGAGGACGCGCCGGAGGTCGAGGAAACCGTCGACTCCGATGTCGCGGAACGGCACGAGAAATTGTCCGAAGATGTCGATGCAATGCTCGACGAAATCGACGGGGTATTGGAGGAGAACGCCGAGGAGTTCGTCCGAGGATATATACAAAAAGGGGGGGAGTGAAAATCAGTCTTGATATCACGCTGAAAAAGCGATATCGCAATGAGAAAGCACTGCCCAGGTTGCGGTCAGGAACTCTTGCTGTCAGAATTCACCCACGACAAGCGGCGTCGCGACGGGTTGTCCTTCTATTGTAAGATCTGTGCCAGACTGCGACTACGCCGGAGTCAGGACGCCAAACGAGGCGGGCCACCGACGCATCGTTACCCACGTGACATTGACGTACCGGCTGGCTACAAGTGGTGCCCTGACTGCGCCACTGTCAAGGCATTGGACGACTTCCCGGTCACACGAGCCAAACGCGGGGGACGTCATAGCTATTGCAAGCCGTGCCACAACGCTCGCGGGAGGGCGTCTTTGGAAAAGGTAGGTGGCGCTCGCACGTATCATTTGAAGCGGCGATACGGGATCACCGCCGACGATGCAGACAAGATGCTGGTAACGCACGGTGGGCTCTGCGCAATCTGTCGGGAGCGCCCGGCCGAACACATCGACCATGACCACGCGACGGGTGCCGTAAGAGGACTGCTGTGTTTCAACTGCAACGGCGGACTCGGGCAGTTCCGTGACGATACTGAGCTGCTCGACCTTGCCATCGACTACCTGGACGGCCATCGACCGCCGACCGGCGACGGGCCAGTGCTGGAGCGGCTGAGCGCGATGAAGCAACCGCCGACGATCACCCCTGAGGAGCAGGCCGCCCGAGTCGTGCTGCTCACGAGTAGCGCGGCGAACCGCTCGAGGTGAATCCGCCCACGGCCAACCTCAGGCGGCCCGTCCGTCCAATCCGAACCTGCCGGCGACGTACTTCGCTCGCTCGGCATCATCCACGATCTCGCGGGTGCCATTACCGATACGGACGTAGAACGCCGACCGCTTCGTCGTCTGCCCGCCCTTGTCGGCAGCGACGGTCGCCTCGACCGGGATGTCGCTCGGCGGGACGTGCACCCGGCAGAGATCTGCCTCGTCGACGGTGCGCAGCTGCAGGGGCAGCGTGCTCGCCACCGTCTCACCGACCGCGCTGATCAGCAGCTGCGTGAGGCGCAATTGGAAGTTAGGGACGACGGCGAGGACATTGTTGTCGAAAACAGATCGCCGTGTCGTCAGTCGCCTGGCGTTGTTGAGCAGCGCGGCACCGAGCTTGGGTAACAACACGCTTCCGGCTGGGACGGAAACCGCACGCAACGCGTAGGCTGTCGCTGCCGAGGCCCAGTTCTCGCAGAACATGAGATAGCGCTCACTTCCCCTACGCGCGAAAGTCTCCGACCTTGAAGCAGGGTAGGTCACCGTCTGATGTGCCCTGATGCTCACTGGTGCACCCTTGTCGTGTCGGTGGTTGAAGGACTGCCGATGCACCTGTGGTGCCGCCGGGTCATCGCGCTGCTCGCTTGACGCTTCGATGTCCGGCATGAGTTCTGCGAGACTCGGCGGTCGCCCGGGGCGTGCCGACCGTCGACAGGGCTGAGCGCCGTCGAGCGCCGATCAGTGAGCGAACCGGCAGCCGCGT
>JACCTY010000068.1 GCA_013812145.1 Geodermatophilaceae bacterium
CGAACATCGATTTCCCCAGCCCCACCCGGCTCGTCGACGAGGCGATCGCGGCGGCCGGCGGGATCGATGCGGACGACGATCCGTGGGCTGCCCAACGTCAGCTCTGGACGCTGCTCGACGTCATCGACGCCAGCCTCGACGAGCCCTGGTGCGCCGTACTCAAGGCGCACCTCACCGGCGAGCACCGCATCACCCGGCGGTACGCGACGGCGGCTCACCTGACCGACCTGTGGCGGATGTACGGCGCGGAGCGCCCGCAGCTGTTCGTCGACTGGGCCGCTGGCCGTGACACCGACGGGGCCGGCGGCGTACTGGCTCCCGACCTCGGCTGGCAGGCGGCGCTGTGGCGTCGGCTGCGCTACCAACTTGCGACGGCAAGCCCGGCCGAGCGACTCGACGCCGCCTGCGAGCACCTGCGCACACAGCCAGCTCTCAGCGGGCTACCCGAGCGATTCTCGCTGTTCGGTCCCACCCAATTGACCGTCGAGCAGCTGTCAGTCCTCGACGCTCTCGGGGCGCACCGAGACGTACACCTGTGGCTCCCGCACCCGAGCCCGGCGATGTGGACCGCGCTCACCGGCCGCGTCGCCACGGTACGGCGGCGTGACGACGAAAGCGCCGTCGCCGTGGAGCACCCGTTGCTGGCCAGCCTGGCGCGGGACACCCGCGAGCTGCAGCAACGGCTGTCTCCGTTCGCCAGCGCGGACGTCCACCACGGTGCCGAGCCGGTAGCGACCACGCTGCTGCAGCACCTGCAGGCGGATCTGCGCGCCGACCGGCCACCGAGACACACCGCCGCCGATGACGGCACGGTTCAGGTGCATGCCTGCCACGGCCCCCCGCGGCAGGTCGAGGTGTTGCGCGAGGCGTTGCTGCACCTGTTCCAGCAGGACACCACGCTCGAGCCGCGCGACGTCCTGGTGATGTGCCCGGACGTCGAGGCCTACGCCCCGCTCGTCCATGCCGCGTTCGGTCAGGGCGGCGCGGGTGGCCACCCGGGACACCGGCTGCGGGTCCGCCTCGCCGACCGCTCCCTCCGGCAGACCAACCCGCTCCTCGACACCGTCGCAGGGCTGCTCGACCTCGCCGACGGACGGGTCACGGCCAGCCAGGTCCTGGATCTGGCCGCACACGCGCCGGTACGCCGGATGTTCGCCTTCAACGACGACGATCTCGAACAGCTGCGGACATGGGTGACGACCAGCGGAATCCGCTGGGGAATCAGGCGACGCCAGCGGGAGGCGTTCGGCCTCTCGGACGTCCCGCAGAACACCTGGACCACCGGCCTGGACCGGATCCTGCTGGGCGTCACCGCCGACGAGACCGAGCTGGCCTGGCTGGGTAACGCGCTGCCGCTGGATGACGTGGACTCCGGCGACATCGACCTGGCCGGCCGACTGGCCGAGCTGATCGACCGACTGGACGCCGTGCTGTCCCGCCTGCGCGGACCCCAGCCGGCCACGTCGTGGACGGGCACGATCGGGTGGGCGCTCGACCTGCTCACCAACGTCCCCGAAAGCGACGCGTGGCAGGGGGCGGAGGCCCGGCGGGAACTGGCGACCGCAACCGAGCACGCCGGTGCCACCGAGCTGAGGCTGCCCGACGTACGAGCAATGCTGGCCGGGCGCCTCGCCGGCCGGCCGACCCGGGCGAACTTCCGCACCGGGGAACTCACCGTCGCCACCCTGGTCCCCATGAGGTCGGTGCCGCATCGGGTGGTCGCCCTGCTGGGCCTGGACGACGAGGTGTTCCCGCGTGGCGCAGCGGTCGACGGTGACGACGTACTGGCCCGCGATCCGTGCCTCGGCGAGCGGGACCGTCGAAGCGAGGACCGGCAGTTATTGCTGGACGCGGTCATGAGCGCGGGCGACCGGCTGCTCGTGCTCTACACCGGTGCCGACCCGGTGACCGGCCAGACCCGCCCGCCCGCCGTACCGCTCGGCGAGTTGCTCGACGTCATCGCCGTGACCGCCGGCAAGGACATCGTGCAGCGGCAGCCGTTGCAGCCCTTCGATCCCAGGAACTTCGACGCCGATCAACCGTTCAGCCACAACCGCGGCTCGCTCGCGGGCGCCCGCGCGGGACAGCGCGACCGAGTCCCTGATCCGCCGTTCCTACAGACTCCGTTGCCCAGAGTTCACACGGACGTCGACCTCACCGAACTCATCGCCTTTGTCGTGCACCCGACACAGGCGTTCCTGCGCCAGCGGTTGGGCGTACGCATATCCGACGGCGAGGACGAGATCCTCGACGCGCTCGGCGCCGAGCTGGACGGCCTGGCGAAGTGGGACATCGGCGAACGGATGCTCGCGGCGCGGCTGAACGGCGTACCGGCGGCCGACTTCCGGCAGGCCGAGTGGCGGCGCGGGACGCTGCCGCCGCTGCGCCAAGGCCGCGATCTGTTGAGTGACCTGGCGCAGGGCGTCGAGGCGCTTGTCGCCGTCACGCATCCCCTGCGTGCCGGACCACCGGAGACCGTGGACGTCGCGCTCGATCTCGGTGGCGGCCGGCGACTCACCGGAACGGTGACGGGGATCCATGGTCACGAGCTGGTCAGTACGTCGTACTCCCGGCTTGCGCCGAAGCACCGGCTCACCGCCTGGGTGAAGCTGCTGGCGGTCGCGGCGACACACCCCGGGCCGTGGCAGGCGATCACCACCGGCCGGGGGTCCTACAGCCGGCCGGCGTGGCGATCCACCCTGCCCGCGCCCGCCGAAGCCCCGACGCTGCTGCGAGCGCTGGTCGAGCTTCGCGACGAGGGGCTGACCTCCCCGCTGCCGATCGTCACCGGCGCCAGCGCGGTCTACGCCGAACGGCGCCATCAGGGCAACTCGCTGGAGGAGGCATTGGAGGGCGCGGGAAAGGCTTGGGACGGCAGGTTCGGCGACTGGACCGACCGGCACCTGGCCTACGTGTACGGAGAGGAGCCGGCGCTGTCTCAGCTCCTCGCCGGGGCCGGCGACAGCCCCGAGCCGACCCGGTTCGGCGGACTGGCCCGGCGGCTGTGGGAGCCGCTGCTGCGCGCCGAGCAGCTGGGGCCACCGTGAGCTTCGACCTGTACGGCCCGCTGCCGACGGGCACCACCGTCCTGGAGGCCAGCGCGGGGACCGGCAAGACGTGGACCATCGCGGCGCTGGCCACCCGCTACGTCGCCGAGGGCGTTGCCGATCTGTCGGAACTCATGCTGGTGACGTTCGGTCGGGCCGCGACTGAGGAGTTGCGCGAGCGCACCCGGGAACGGCTCACCAGCGTCGCCCGCGGGCTGGCGGACACCGACGCTGATCGCAGCGACGATCCGTTGGTCGCCTACCTGGCGTCGACCGACCGCGAGGGGCGCCGGATGCGCCTGGTCCGGGCGTTGTCGGACTTCGACGGCGCGACCATCGCGACGACGCACAGCTTCTGCCAGCGGATGCTCGATGGCCTCGGCATCGCCGGCGAGCGCGACCCCGGCACGACCCTCGTCGAGGCGGTCGACGACCTGGTCGACGAGGTGGTCGGCGATCTCTACCTGCAGCAGTACGCCGGTTACGACGCCCCGATCCCGAGGCTCACGCCGGCGACGGCCCGCGCCGTGGCGCGCGAGGCGGTCCGCGACGGGCAGGCTCGCCTTGAGCCGCAGGGCGCAGGCGACACCGAGGCTGGTCAGCGGGTGGCGCTGGCGACGGCCACCCGCGTGGAGGTCGAGCGGCGCAAGCGACAGCGCGGCATCCGTGACTTCGACGACCTGCTGGTGCTGCTGCGCGACGTCCTGGCCGACCCCGAACGAGGTCCGGCGGCGGCCGCACGGATCCGCGAGCGGTACCGCGTCGTGCTGGTCGACGAGTTCCAGGACACCGACCCGGTGCAGTGGGAGGTGCTACGCCGCGCCTTCCACGGCAGCACCACGCTCATCCTGATCGGCGACCCCAAGCAGGCCGTGTACGCGTTCCGCGGCGCGGAGGTCCGCAGCTACCTCGACGCGGTACAGCTGGCCGACACGCACGAGACGCTGTCGGTCAACCGGCGCAGCGATCCCGGGCTGTTACGGGGTTTGGACCGGCTGTACGGCGGGGCCGCCCTGGGCCACCCGGGCATCGTCGTCCACCCGGTCGAGGCCGCGCACGAGGGCAGCCGGCTACTCGGCCAGCCGCCGTTCCGGCTCCGGCAGCTCCCGCGCCGGCCTCCGTTGCGCACCGGCTTCGCCGCCCTGCCGGCGGTGCGCGCGGCCGTCGCCGACGACCTCGCCGACGAGGTGGTCCGGCTGCTCGAGAGCGGTACGACGCTGGAGGGGCGGCCGGTGGCGCCGGGCGACCTCGCCGTGCTCGTGCGCACGTGGAGGCAGATTCCCTTCGCACAGCGTGCTTTGGACCGGGCCGGGCTCCCCTGGGTTCTGGGCAGCAGCACGAGCGTGTTCGATACTCCGAGCGCGCGGGACTGGCTGCGGGTGCTGCGGGCGATCGAGCAGCCGCATCGCGCCGGCCTGGTCCGGCTGGCGGCGCTCACCCCGCTGCTTGGCTGGACTGCGACCGAGCTGGCGAACGCCTCCGACGACCAGGTCGCGGTCGTGGGGGCCCGGCTGCGCGCGTGGGCGGCGTTGTTCGGGGCAGCCGGCTTCGCGGCGGTGTTCGAGCGGATGGCCACCCAAACCCGGCTGGAGGAACGGCTGCTGCACCTGTCGTCCGGGGAACGGACGCTGACCGATCTGCGGCACCTCGCGCAGACGCTCAACCGCGCTGCCGTCGACGACGCCCTCGGCCTCACCGCAATCACCGGCTGGCTGGCCGAGCGGATCGCCGTACCGGCGCTGGCCAGCACAGCCGATCGCAGCCGCCGGCTGGAAAGCGATGCCGCGGCGATCCAGATCGTCACGGTGCACGGGAGCAAGGGTCTGGAGTTCCCGGTCGTCTATGTGCCCTTCGGCTGGGACGGCGCCCGAAACCCGCACCTCGCCACACTGCTGCTGCACGACGAGGACGGCGGGCGGGTGCGTGACATCGGCGGCGACGCCGACCCCGGTCATCGGGAACGCCGGCGGATCCACGATGCGGAGGAGGCCGGGGAGGAGCTGCGGCTGCTGTACGTCGCGCTCACCCGCGCGCAGTCCCAGGTCGTGGCCTGGTGGGCGCCGAGCACGCAGACGTCGGGCTCACCGCTGCATCGCCTGCTGATGGGCCGCACCGCAGGGTCTCCCGCACCCGCGGCGCGGGTGCCCGTCCCGGAGGACGATGTCGCGACCGCGCGACTGGCGGCGTGGGCGGTCGGACCTGAGGTCGTGCACGAGCTGGCGGGACCGGCGGTCGGGCTGCGGTGGCAGCCGGCGAAACCAGTCGTTGCGAGGCTGGCGGCTGCCCGCTTCGACCGCTCACTGGACACCGACTGGCGGCGCACGTCGTACTCGGCCCTGACGTCTGAGGTGCACGACTCCCCCGGCGTCGGAAGCGAGGCGGAGCAGCCGGGCAAGACCGACGAACCCGACGAGGTGCCGGCGGTGGACGTCGCTGTCTACGGTCCGCCCTCGACGATGAACGAACTGCCGAGCGGTGCAGCCTTCGGAACGCTCGTGCACGAGGTGCTGGAGACGGTCGACACCTCCGCGGCGTCCCTTCCGGGCGAGCTGTCGCGGCGCTGCCGTGAGGCGGTCGCGGGGCAGCTGGCCGTGGTGGATCCGGTCGTGTTGGCCGACGCGCTGCTGCCGGTGCTGCTGACGCCGGCGGGGTTCGGGACGCTCGCCGACATCTCGCCCGCCGACAAGCTCGCCGAGCTGCACTTCGAGCTGCCGCTCGGCGGAGGCGACGAGCCGGTCTCTGGTGACGTCACGCTGGTTCGGTTTGCGGAGTTGCTGCGTCAGGGATTGCCGGCCGACGACGTGCTCGCGCCGTACGCCGACCTGCTGGCATCGGTGGACGCGCCGGCGTTGCGCGGCTACTTGTCGGGCTCGATCGACATGGTGGTGCGCCTGGACGGTCCGCGGTACGTCGTCGTGGACTACAAGACCAACAGGCTCGCGCATGGGGATTTGACCGCCCTGCACTACACGCGGGCAGCGATGGCGGCGGAGATGCACCGCGCGCATTACCCGCTGCAGGCGCTGCTCTATTGCGTGGCCCTGCACCGCTATCTGCGGTGGCGACAGCCGGGGTACGACCCCGCCGTACATCTGGGCGGGGTGCAGTACCTGTTCGTGCGCGGCATGGTGGGCCCGTCGACGCCCGTGGGGTGCGGCGTCTTCGACTGGCAGCCGCCAGCCGCGCTGGTGGTGGCGCTCTCGGACTTGCTGGCGGGCCGTTCATGAAGGTGATGGCCGCGCGGGGCGTGCTTGCGGCGTTCAACGATGCCGGGGTGCTGGAGGCCGCCGACGTACATGTGGCGCTGCGGCTGGGCCGGCTCGTCGGCGAGAAGGATGAGGCGGTGCTGCTGGCGGCGGCCCTGACCGTTCGGGCGGTGCGGCTGGGGTCGGTGTGCGTCGACCTGCACCGGTTGCGCGAGGTGAACGTCGAGGATCTCGACGTCGGGTCGCTGCCGTGGCCCTTTTTCTCCGAGGTGGTTGCGGCGCTGCGGGTGAGCCCGCTGGTGGTCGGCGATGCATTGCACCCGTTGCGGCTGGTGGACACCGACGAGGGCCCGCTGCTGTACCTGGATCGCTACTTCCGGCAGGAAGAGACGATCCGCCGGGCGTTGGACGCTCGCTCGGGTTACGTGCCGGCGTACGACGCGTCGTTGCTGGCTGCGGGACTGCCTTCGGCGTTCCCCGGTGCTGCGCCAGACCGCCAGCGGGTGGCGGCGGCGCTGGCCGTCTCGCGGTGGACGAGCGTGATCACCGGCGGGCCGGGCACGGGCAAGACGCACACGATCGCCCGGATCATCTCGCTGTTGCAGGCGCAAGACCCGTTTGTGCGGGTGGCGCTGGCCGCGCCAACGGGCAAGGCGGCGGCCCGGTTACAGGAGGAGGTCGGGGCACAGGGGCTCGACCTGCGCGCGATGACGGTGCACCGGCTGCTGGGATGGTTGCCGGGAAGCTCAAGCCGGTTCCGGCACGACGCGACGAACCGGTTGCCGTACGACGTGGTGGTGGTCGACGAGTGCTCGATGGTGTCACTGACGATGATGGCCAGGCTGATGGAGGCGGTTCGTCCCGATGCCCGACTGGTGCTGGTCGGGGATGCGGACCAGCTGGCGTCCATCGACGCGGGTGCAGTACTGGCCGACCTGGTCGCGCGCCCAGGTGGTGGGGTCGTCGATCCGGCGCTGGCACAGGTGGTTCGTAGGGATCTGGAGGCAGCCGACGACCCTGCGGAGGCTCGACTGTCGCCGCGGGAGGTGGCGGGGTTGGGCAATGGTGTGGTCCGACTTTCCCGCGGCCGCCGCTTCGGCGGGGCCATCGCTTCCCTCGCAGTGGCGATTCGCAACGGGGATGCGGATCTGGCGATGGAGCTGCTGACCAGCGGCGTGGACGAGGTCTCGTTCCACGCGCCGGACGACCTGTGGGGGTTGCAGCAGGACGTCGTCAGGTCATCGCTGGCGATGACGTCGGCGGCTGCCGTTGGTGATGAGGCCGGCGCACTGGCGGCGCTGGGGGAACACCGGTTGCTGTGTGCGCACCGAGAGGGTCCGTACGGCGTGACCGAGTGGGACCGCCGGGCCCGGGACTGGGTGCAAGCGGCGACTGGCGAGCGCCTGGATCCCTGGACCTGGTACGCGGGCCAGCCGCTGCTGGTGGCTGCGAACGACTACGACGCCAAGGTCTACAACGGCGACACGGGCGTCGTCATTGCTTCTGGAGATGGCCTCGTGGCGGTGTTCCCGCGCGCCGGCGAGCCCATTCGCCTGCACCCGTCGCGGTTAGCTGCCGTACAGACGGTGTATGCGATGACAATCCACCGGTCGCAGGGCAGCCAGTACCGGCGTGTCTCGGTCGTGCTACCTGGTGGGCCGTCCGCGCTGCTGACGCGGGAACTGCTCTACACCGCGGTCACGCGAGCACGGGAGCGTGTGCGGGTGATCGGCACAGCGGAATCCGTGCGGGCGGGGGTCGAGCGCCAGGTACTGCGAGCCAGTGGCTTGAGGCGGAAGGTCGTCAAGACCAGCAAGGCTCCATAGCTCAAGATCGGCATCGAACAGGCAGACGCGGCACGGCAGCCAGCGTCCTGGGACGTTCCTATAGACCGTCAAGGGGTCCGGACATGATCTTTAGGTCGGCTGTGATGGTGCGGAAGAGCTCGCGAGCCAGGTAGCGCTTGAGGCAGCGCATGGCTTCCCGTTTCGTCTTGCCTTCGTTCATGCGGCGTTGCAGGTAGGTGCGGGGTCTGCTCGCAGTAGCGCAGTCGCACGACGGTGATCATGTGCAGGCTGCTGTTCGCCGCTCGGTCGCCGCCGTGGTTGAGCCGGTGCCGGACGGTCTTACCTGACGACGCCGGGATTGGGTCCACTCCGCAGAGATGGGCGAAGGCAGCTTCGTTGCGTAGCCGGGAGATGTTCGCACCGGCGGTGATGAGCAGTTGGGCGGCGTGCTGGGTCCCGACCCCGAGGCGCTGCAGGGTCCGTGGCGCGGTCTTGGCCACCAGCGGCGACAGGCCTTCGTCGAGTTCGTCGATGGAGTGGTTCAGATCGGTGATGCGACGGGCCACGCTGCGTAGGGCGAGCTTGGATGCCTGCACGGGGTCGCCCAGGCGGGTCAGGTCCGGCCGCAGCCGGGTGCATTGCGCCGCCCGCCCGAGCAGAGTCTTGGCGTCGACCTGCTCGCGCAACGGCGCGGGGGCGGTCACCAGCAGTTGTCCGAGCTGAACCAGGGCAGCGGTGCGGGCTTTCACCGCGCCAGCGCGGGCAACGGTGAGCTGGCGGATCGACTCGACCACGCCGGTGGTGTCCTTAGGAACTGTGGTGACCTCCCCGGACAGCACCTTCCGGGCGGCCATTTCGGCGTCGATGGCGTCGCTCTTGCCGCGCCGAGACCGAGCATGCGGGTGCGGCTGGTTGACTTCCACGACGGTCAGGCCGGCGGCTTGCAGGTGCCGGGTCAGCCCGGCGCCGTAGGAGCCGGTGGACTCCACGCCGACCATCCGCACCGTTCCCCAGCCCCGCAGCCACTGCTCGGCTCGGACGTAGCCAGCCGCGGTGGCCGGAAACTCCGCGTCGCCAAGGCGCCGCCCGAGCGCGTCGAGGGCGGCGAACCGGTGCGTCTGGTCATGACAGTCCACACCGCCGATCACGGCGCGTTCGACGTCCATCCCGCTCTGGGTCATGCTGGACATGTCGTACCTCCTCAGTCGAGGCGCGACCGGCCCGGGCCAGGCGGACACAACAGTGACGGGACGCTTGGTGGCTCAAGTTCCTATGAAGTCACGTCTGCCCGGACCGGCCGCAAAAGGGTGAGAGCCGGCAGCGGCTCCGGCCGGCCGACCAGTCCTAGGCAAGACACCCTCACGGGGTCAGTTCAGTAGCAAGTCACGCCGACCGAAACCCGCCAACCACATCTTCACTGTTCGGTAGAGACTGGTCTATCCCGGGTTGTCTCGTGACAGGGTGTGACATTCGCCAGGTCACCGCGGCAGACTCTCGCCCGACCGGTGCACCGCGCCAGGCCAAGCGAGGATGGCCTCTGTGTTGGAGACGACGGGACTGCACCCCTCAACCCCCGCCTTGCAAAGGTGGACCGTTTGGCGGCTTGGCGGCGTATAACCGCAGGTCAAAGCAAAGTTGATCTTGCTGGAAGATCAACTTTGGGCTCGGCGTGCCCTTTCTGTGCCCTACTCTCGCCGCGACCATGTCTGGAAGTCCTAAGTGGAACAGTTCTCTACCGTCCTAAGTGGACGGTTTGCTTGACCGTCCTAAGTGGACAGTTTGGCTCGCTGTGCGGACCGTCTTCGACTGTCCTATGTGGACCCTTTGAGCGTCGCAAGTGGACACTCACGGGCTCGCGGGCGGTTTCGATCTACAGGTCCAGGTGCAACCGCAGGGCGTCGTCCACGGCGGCGACCGTCGAGGGCGACAGCCGCCCTACTATGGGTCCGAGCCGCTCGACGGACACCGACCGAACCTGCTCGGCCTGCGCCTTGGAGTCCCCCCGAAGTCCGGTATGCCGTGCGCTCAAGAGGACCTGGAAAGGCAACACCCGAGTGATGTTGCTCGTGACGGGGACCACCGTCACAACGCCTCGTCCCAGCCGGGCGGCAGCAGCGTTTGCGTGGTTGTTGCTTATCACGATCGCGGGCCGGCGCTTGTTTACCTCGGCGCCGCGAGCCGGTTCGAGGTCGACCAGCCGGACCTCACCTCGGCGCATCGACCAGCCCGTCGCCCGTCACGCTCTCCCAGGCCGTTCGCTCCCCTGACGCATCCCATTCGTCCCAAGCCGTCGTGTAGTCCGCCTCGAGATCAACGTGCCGAAGTAGATGGATGGCGTGCTGCACCGCCGCGGATCGCGATCCCAAGCCGGCCGCTCGGGTGTACTCGTCGAGTACTGCTACATCGTCCTCCGACAGGCTGACGCTGAGCTTCACTTCCGCCATGCTACTCAGGTAGCAAGGCTCGTGCCACCACGCTGCGCCTTTCCAGCTGGCTCGGCAGGCATTGGGTAGGCGCCTTATTGTCAGTTGAGAGAGCAAGTGAAGGTACGATGGCCGAGTGCCGCCACATGCAGACCCCGACGAGTACAGGGCCGCTACTCAAGGGCCCGTCCCGCCGGGACCAGGCAAGGGCTGGCCTGCAGTCCGCTACGAGAGCCTGCCATGGACTAGCAACCTCCCGCCCGGCGCCGCCTCTCGTGCGCAGACGCGTCGGCACGCCGGTCCCTACCAGGCCGCGGTCGTGCCGCATGTTGCTGGCGCGTCGGTGGAGCTGACCGGCGATGTGCTGGCGTTGGCAGACGAGGCTTCGCAGGAGATCGCAAGATTCGACCTGGAGATGGGCGATGAGATGGCGCCGTTCAGTGCGGTCCTGCTCCGCTCCGAGTCGGCGGCGAGCTCCCAGATTGAAGACCTCACCGCGTCGGCGTGCGCCATCGCCGAGGCCGAGATAGGGGACACGTCCCGGCACAACGCTGCCCTCATCGTGGCCAACACGAACGCCATGCGGGCTGCCATTCACCTGTCGGCTCGCATCGACGAAGAGGCCATCCTGGCGATGCACCGAGCGTTGATGGGGACTTCTGAACCCGGCACCGCGGGTCGTTGGCGGCAGCAGCAGGTCTGGATCGGCGGCGGCAGCCTCGGGCCACATCACGCGGTGTTCGTGCCGCCGCACCACTCACGGGTGCAGGCAGACATCAAGGATCTCTTGGCCTTCGTGGCACGGGACGACGTTCCGGTCCTGGCACAAGCGGCTGTTGCGCACGCCCAGTTCGAGACGATCCACCCTTTCCTTGACGGAAACGGCCGCACCGGACGAGCCCTGATCCACTCCATGCTGCGCAACAAGGGGCTGACCCGGCGGGTCACTGTCCCAGTGTCGGCGGGCCTCCTCGTTGATACCGAGGCCTACTTCGGAGCGCTGGGCGCCTACCGCACGGGTTACCCCGCTGAGATGGTCGCGCGTCTGGCTGAGGCGTCCTTCGCTGCTATCGCCAACGCCCGGGAACTTATCCAAGAGTTGCGAGCGGTGCGGCAGAGCTGGACAGCTCGGGTGACCGCGCGGCGGGACTCGGCAGCCTGGCGTGTCGCGGATCTGTTGCTCCGGCATCCAGTCATCGACTCGAGCCTGGTGACCACCGAGCTGGGAATCGCGCCGGCCAACGTCTACCGGTACATCAAGCCGCTGGAGGACGTGGGGGTGCTGACCGAGTTCACCTTGCGACGCCGCAATCGGACCTGGCGCGCGACAGAGGTCCTGGCCGCCCTCGACGCCTTCGCCGCTAGGGCAGGTCGACGTACGACGGCGGCCAACTAACTGGCCTTAAGCCGCCGAGCTCGGGCTCCTCGGAGTCATCAGCACCGTGGGAACGAGTGCACTTCGCACCCACCATCGCGCGATGGCTCGTCCGTGTTGCTAGCGCCGGTGGACGGCTCCGGCCCGCGAACGCGCCGTTCAGCAGGTTCAAGGTGCAGCCGTACGGCTCGCTGGTTGCGACCGTCGCGGCCGACAACGCGCCACATAACTTCGCTTAGCCGCTCGACGGATGCGAATCGGACGTGCTCGGCCCGGGCGTTCGACTGCACCCGACCCGACTCGACGAATCGGACCTTACGGCTGCACACGGATGAGCCCGTCGCCGGTTACGCGTTCCCACGCCAGGTACTCCCCCGACGCGTCCCATTCCTGCGCCATCAATCCGTACTCAGGCAGCGTCGCCTTCGCATAGGTTGCTGTCTGCCAATCGTCCGCGTCTTCGTCTTGATTTGCAGGTAAACGACGCGGTGCTGTTCTGTGTCGCTCGCGAACGTGTCGATGGTCGTGCGGCGGCACGGGTGGTGACGTCGCATCTCATCCGCCCAGGAGGTGCTTGGACAGAAAGGCGCGCACGGTCTCGTTGAACGGATCCGCCTGTTCGAGGTTGCACAGGTGGCCGGAGTCGGGGATGACCACCAGCGTCGAACCGGCGATGGCTCCCTGGATGTTCATGGCTACCTTCAGCGGCGCGCGCGCATCGTCCGCGCCAGAAATCACCAGGGTGGGCACCCGCACCTGGGGCAACACTGCACGAAGGTCCCCTGCAGAGGCCCGCGCCATCGCTCGGAAGCCGACGGGGTGGAAGGACCGCATACTGTCCGCGAAACGCTGCATCACCGGCTGCGGTGTGCCTGTCCGGAACATCGTCGGGAGTAGTGAGTCCACGAACTCCGCCGACGGCAGTTCTGACAGGCGCATCGCTTGGACCAGTCGCGTGTTGGCGAGGTCCTCGCCCAGGGATCCTGCCCATCCGGCGTAGGCCGAGACGAGGCTGACGGTCTGCACGCGTCCTGGATGTCGGGTGCAGAACTCGAGGGCAAGTATTCCGCCGAACGACAGGCCCACGAGGTGAGGACGCGTTAGGCCCAGCCCGGTCAGGAACAAGGCCAGGGCGTCCGCGTAGCCGGAAAGGCCCAGCGACTCGAGAGGGTCCGACGACCGACCGGCGCCTGGGACATCCCAGGCCACCAGCGTGAAGTCGTCTCGCAAGTCCCGTAGCTGCGGGTGCCAGGTGGCCTCTCCGTCGCCAACGTAGCCGTGCAGGAGCACGACCGCTGGGCCCGTGCCCGCCTGTGCGTAGGCGATCCGATGGCCGTCTACGTCGATCAGAGGCATGACCACGCCTGCACACGACGGCTCCCGCTCATGGTGCCGGTCTAACCCCGAACCGCCGAGAAGTCCAGAAAACGGGCCAAAGCGCACCCGCTGCGCTGGCAGCGGTCGGATCGACCACTCCCGGTGCGAGTGTTCCGAAACGGCCGTGCGGGTCGCGGCCGTCCGGATGTTCGACCGGTCGCGAAGTCACCGAGTGAGCGGACCGGACGGGCGACGGACCTTCGGCCGTCACAGTGCGCTCAAGGTGTTGTGGGACGGAGCATCGATGGCTGCCGCCCATGTGCGCAGTTCCCTTCCGCTGCTGACCAGAAAGGTAGAGGCTGCCGGTGAGCAGCCGTGAGAGGAGTTGCCATGCGCGCAGCAGTGGGGGACCGGTTGCACGTGCACGGCCGGGTCGTCGGTACGCCCGACCGGAGCTCGGAGATCATCGAGATTCGAGGACGAGACGGAGCGCCGCCGTACCTCGTCCGCCGTGATGACGGACAGGAAGCGCTCGTGTTCCCTGGGCCGGATGCGTCGGTGGAGCACTCGCAGAGCCAGGACCGCTGATAGCGCGAACGGCTTCTGCCTCCGCGGGCCGTCCCGGCTCGTGGCCGCGCTGGCGGACCACCCGCCAGTCCGGGGCCAGCCGCCGCTGATGTGCATCCACGCCCGCATGCGCGTCGCGCCATGATCGGGTGTCCGGCCCCGACAGCGGCATG
>JACCTY010000072.1 GCA_013812145.1 Geodermatophilaceae bacterium
GGCTGCGCGGCCCGGCCAGCCACGTCACGATGCCGTCGGCCAGCTCCCCGGCCACCCGCACCATCTGCGGGGACAGCGAGCCGACCACGACCGGCACCGGCGCTGTGTCCACAACCACGAAGCCGCCATCGACCTGGTAGTACTCCCCGCGATGGGTCACCGAACCCGCGCGCAGCAGCGGCACGAGTACCGACAGGTAGTCGCGCATGTGGGCAGCTGGGCTGGTGTAATTCAGTCCGTGCAGCCCCTCGATGACCGGCCGGTGTGACACTCCGACGCCGAGCGTCAGCCGGCCACCGCACAGGACCTGTGCGGTGGCCGCCTGCTGCGCCAGCGCGAGAGGATGCCTGGGGTAGGTGGGCACGACGCCCACCCCGAGCTCGACCGTGCTGGTCCGATTGCCGGCGGCGGCGAAGACGGTGAGGGCGTCGTAACCGCGGGAAAGGTGCACCGACCACGCCGAGGCGTAGCCCTCGGCTTCGGCCAGCTCGATCTCCTCGACCATAGCCAGCGCAGAGTTGGGGGTCCCGAGGACATCTCCGCCGACGTTCATGCCGATGCGCATTACGGCTCCTCGGGTTCAGGTGGCGAAGACGTACGTGCCGGGTGCCGCGGCGAGCGGCGGATGGTCGGCGTCACCCCGGGCGGTGGGCGCGGCTTTGTCGCTCCCGGAGTGTGCGGCCAGCCATGGCACGAAATCCTGCCACCAGCTGCCCTGCTCCCGAGTCGCCTCGGCGAGGAAGGTCTCCGGGTCGTCGGGGTTGTCCTCGCTCACCCGGTAGTTGCTCTTCTCGTTGCCCGGCGGGTTCACGAGGGCGGCGATGTGCCCGCTCGTGGACAGCACGAACCGGGTGCGCCCGCCGAGCAGCTGCGCACTGCGGTAGCAACTCACCCAGGGGCAGATGTGGTCGGCGATCCCGGCCACGACGTAGGAGTCGACGGTGGCCTTGTCCAGGGTGACCTGACTGCCGAGAGCCCTCGCCGTTCCCTCGACGAGGGCATTGTCGATCGCGAGCTTCAGGAAGTCCGCGTGCAGGGCCGCGGCCAGCCGGGTGGTGTCGGCGTTCCAATAGAGGACGTCAAAGGCGGGCGGGGACCTGCCGAGCAGGTAGTTGTTTACCCAGTAGTTCCAGATCAGGTCGCCCGGCCGCAGCCAGGCGAACACCTCGGCCAGCGACCGACCGTCCAGGTAGCCGGCCCGCCGTGATTTCGCGGTGGCCACCTTGACGAGTTCCGGGCTAGTCACCGCGGACATCAGCCCGGCGCGCGACTGGTCCAGCAGCGTCACGCCCAACGCGAAACCGGCCAGCCGGTCCTCCTGCCCGGTGTCGACGAGATGGCCCAGCAGGAGCGAGGAGATGATGCCGCCGGCGCACAGCGAGAACAGGACGGTCTGGTCGACCTGGCAGATGTTCTCGACGGCGCTCATCGCTTCGAGAACCGCAGCGACGTAGGTGTCCAGTCCCCAGTCGGCGTGCTCCGCGCCGGGGTTTCGCCAGGACACCAGGAAGACCTGCTGGCCGGATCGGACGAAGTACTCGACCATGCTGCGTCCGGGTCCGAGGTCGGCGATGTAGTACTTGTTGATCGTCGGCGGCACGAGCAGCATGGGTATTTTCCGGACCCGCTCGGTCTGCGGCGAGTACTGGATCAGCTCGAAGACCTCAGTACGCAACACCACCTCGCCGGGTGTGATCGCCAGGTCCAGCCCGACATTGAACGCTTCACGGTCGACCATGCTCGGGACGCGCGGTGGCACCGACATGTCCCTCACGAAATTGGCAGCACCCCGCAGGTAGCTGCGCCCACCGGTGTCCAGGGCCGCCTTGAGGGCGGCCGGGTTGGCCAGCGGTGCGTTGCTCGGCGACAGCGCCTCGATCACGTTGTCCGTCACGAACTTCATCCGCTCGCGGTCCCGCCATTCCAGATCGGCGTCGTCGAGCAACTCGCGGGTCGTCGCGGAGGCCGCAAGATAGGCCTGCAGCAGCCGGCGCAGCAGCGGGTTGCCCGCCCAGGCCGGATCGGTGAACCGGCGGTCCTTCTGGTCCGGTGCAAGCTCGGATGTGCCGACCACGATCTTCGCCAGCTCGCCGGTGGTGGTCGCTGCCCGCCGGGCGACCACGCCGGGCCGGGCCGCCAGCCGACGCGCCATCCGCAGGCCGGCGCGGCCTGGGACGAGCCGGCGCAGTGGGCCGAGCGCGGCGTCGATGAACAAGCTGTCCAGCGGCGCTGCGACATCGGCGTTGTCCCTGCCGAGCCCTCGATCCGGTTCTGCCTGGGTCACCCCCGGACCGTGCCACACGTCGGCACCTTGCCGCCACACGCGTCTCAGAACTCATGATCATGCTGCGGTAGGTGCTGAAGCGGCGGCGATGCCGAATACGATCAGGCCATGAGCAGGATCGGTCGGGTGCAGCGGCAGACCAGTGAGTCCAAGGTGCACGTCGTCGTTGACCTGGACGGCCACAACGGGATCGTCGAGGTGGCGACCGGGATTGCGTTCTTCGATCACATGCTCGGCCAACTCGGCAAGCACGGCGGTTTCGGGCTCACCGTGCAGACCGAGGGCGACCTGCAGATCGACGCGCACCACACGGTGGAGGACACCACGATCGCGCTCGGCGAGGCCTTCGCGCAGGCGCTCGGCGACAAGAGCGGCATCCACCGGTACGGCGACGCGCTCATCCCGATGGACGAGGTGCTCGTGCAGGCCGCTGTGGACCTGTCCGGCCGCCCGTACTGCGTGCACGTCGAGCCCGACGGCATGACTCCGATGATCGGCCCCGACTACCCGACGAGCCTGACGCGGCACGTGATGGAGACGTTCGCGTTCAACGCGCGGATCGCGCTGCACCTACGGGTGCTCGCAGCGGGTCGCGACGCGCACCACATCGTCGAGGCGCAGTTCAAGGCGCTGGCCCGCGCGTTGCGGATGGCCTGTGCGCTGGATCCCCGGACCGCCGGCGTGCCCAGCACGAAGGGCCTCCTGTAAGTGACTGTGCCGGTCCTGCTGTTCGCCCTCGGCGGGTTCTTGCTCGGGGGTGCATGGGCAATGCGGACCCGCAGCATCGTGCTGGCCGTGGCAATCGGGCTGTGCGCCGTACTGGCCGTCGTGGCGGCGTTCTTGAGGTATCCGTGAACACCCCGTCCGTCGTGGTCCTGGACTACGGGTCGGGGAATCTGCGTTCGGCGGAGCGCGCTCTGCAGCGGGTCGGAGCCGCTGTCGAGGTCACGTCCGACCTGGCGGCGGCGAGGCGTTGCGACGGACTCGTGGTACCCGGCGTCGGCGCGTTCGCGGCCTGCATGCAGGCATTGGAGGACCTCGGCGCGACGAGCACGATCCGTGACCGGCTGGGCGAAAGCCGTCCCGTGCTCGGAATCTGCGTCGGGATGCAGGTCCTGTTCGACAGCGGCGAGGAGCACGGCGTACCGGCCAAGGGGCTCGGCTTGTTGCCGGGGGAGGTACGTCGGCTGCGCGCCGACGTGCTGCCGCACATGGGATGGAACACCGTCGTCCCAGCCGAGGGCAGCACCCTGTTCGCCGGCATCGACCCGGCCACGCGGTTCTACTTCGTGCACTCCTACGCGGCAACGGGCAGCGACGGGCTCGTTTCCACCGGATGGCACGGTGAGAGGTTCGTGGCGGCGGTCGAGCGGGGTCCGCTCAGTGCTGTGCAATTTCACCCGGAAAAGTCCGGCGACGTGGGGGCTGAGCTGCTGGCCAACTGGGTCTGTGGGCTGAGATGAGGGCGGGTAGGAAATGAGCAAGGAACGTGCCAAGCGCCGCGCCGAGCGGGAGATTGCCGCTGCTGCCGGAGACGCCGAACAGACGCGGGAGCAGGCTGAGGCGGTACTCGCCGCCCGTCCCGGCGGGCCGGCGCGGCGCGAGCAGCGCTCGGCGCCGACCCCGTCACGCCCGCACTCGCACCCGCACCACAAGGGGGTCGCGCAGCCGTGGTGGCGCCGGATGTTCCAGCCCCGCCACGGAAGAAGGCGGTTCAGCCGGCGTACCCGGGCGCAGCGGGCGATGGTCGTCTTCACCGTCGTGGCCGTGCTCGGATTGATCTGGTTGCTCGTGGACGACTGGAGCGTGCGGATCGGGCTGAGCCTGGTCGCCGTCGTGGCGACTCCTGCCTTGGTCACGATGGCACTGGGGCGGAGCCACCGTTGACCACGTGGCGCAGCCACCAAATGAGCACGTGGCGCAGCCACCAGTGAGCTTTGTCCTGCTGCCTGCCGTCGATGTCGCAGCCGGTCAGGCGGTTCGGCTCGTCCAGGGCGCGGCGGGAAGCGAGACGTCGTACGGCGATCCGTTGCTGGCGGCGCTGGAGTGGCAGCGGGCCGGCGCGGAGTGGATCCACCTCGTGGACCTCGACGCCGCATTCGGTCGCGGCTCCAATCGCGAACTGCTGGCCGAGGTCGTCGGCACCCTCGACGTCCAGGTGGAGTTGTCCGGCGGCATCCGTGACGACGAGTCGCTGGACGCGGCCCTGGCCACGGGATGCGCTCGGATCAATCTCGGTACAGCAGCGCTGGAGCGGCCGGACTGGTGCGCGGTGGCGCTCAGCACCCACGGCGAGCGGATCGCGGTCGGCCTGGACGTGCGCGGGACGACGCTAGCCGCGCGGGGCTGGACCCAGGACGGCGGCGACCTGTTCGAGGTCATGAAACGCCTCGACGCCGACGGCTGCTGTCGCTACGTCGTCACCGATGTCACCAAGGACGGGACGTTGACCGGCCCGAACCTCGATCTGCTCCGAGCGGTGTGCACGGCCACCGACCGTCCCGTCGTGGCCAGCGGTGGAGTATCCACAGTGGACGATCTGCGGGCTCTCGCGGAACTCGCACCGCTGGGCGTCGAGGGCGCGATCGTCGGCAAGGCGCTGTACTCCGGGGCCTTTTCCCTCCCTGAAGCGCTCGCCGCGGTCCGATGAGCCGAGAGCGAGTGAGCATCGCAGCGAGCGTCAGCGAGCGAGGAGCGGAGCGAGCGGTGCGCGTAGCGCACGAGGCGGGCCGCCAATGAGACTCTCCTCCGGCGGACCGTGGGAGGAGACGGTCGGCTACTCCAGGGCGGTTACCGCAGGTCCCTGGGTGCTCGTCGCCGGTACGACGTCCACAGTGGACGGTGTGGTCACACACGTAGGCGATGCCCGTGGGCAGACGTTGACAGCATTCGGCATCGCGCTCGACGCGCTGGGACGCTGCGGCGGTGGTCCAGCCGACGTCGTACAGACCCGGATGTATGTCACGGACATGGCGCTGCAGGAGGACGTCGGTCGGGCGCACCGCGAGCTGTTCGGTGACGTCCGCCCGGTGGCGACCATGGTCGCCGTCGCCGGGCTGGCGCACCCAGACCACCTTGTCGAGGTGGAGCTCACGGCGTACCGCGAGCCGCTGTGAGTGTGGCGGTCCGGGTGATTCCGTGCCTCGACGTCGACGCCGGCCGGGTCACCAAAGGCGTGCGGTTCCTGGACAACGTCGACGTCGGCGACCCGGTCGCGCTCGCGCGGGCCTACGACGCCGAGGGTGCCGACGAGCTCGTCTTCTACGACATCACCGCGTCCAGCTCCGCTCGGGAAACAACGTACGACGTCGTACGGCGGACCGCGGAGCAGGTGTTCATCCCGCTGACGGTCGGCGGGGGCGTGCGCAGCGCCGAGGACGTGAACCGGCTGCTGCGGGCCGGCGCGGACAAGGTGTCGCTGAACACCGCAGCCGTCGAGCGCCCCGAGCTGCTCGCCGAGGCGGCGCAACGATTCGGATCGCAGTGTGTGGTGCTGTCGGTGGACACCCGCCGGTGCGCGGGTCGGCCGAGCGGCTTCGAGGTCACCACGCACGGCGGACGCCGTCGGACGGAGTGGGACCTGCTCGACTGGGTGCGCCGCGGCGAGGAGTTGGGCGCCGGGGAGATCGTCGTCAACGCCATGGACGCCGACGGCACCCGGGACGGGTACGACCTGGACTCGATCCGGTTGGTGCGTGCAGCGGTCGGCGTACCGGTGGTCGCGAGCGGGGGAGCCGGCGCGCTGCCGCACTTCGCCGCGGCGGTCCAGGCCGGAGCGGACGCCGTACTCGCGGCGAGTGTCTTCCACTTCGGGTCGCTGCGGATCGCCGACGTCAAGTCCCACCTGGCCGGGGCCGGCATTCCCGTCCGCTGACCCCCAACACAGCTTTGCCCCCGGCAGGCGCCGACACGCCGACGCCGGGCCGGCGTGTCGCCGCGTTCAGGGGGCAATGTGCCAGAGCCGCTGGCGATGAATGATTAGCGGGACTAACGAGCGCTGGTAGCATTGGAGTCAATCCCCCGCTGGTCCTCGCTGGAGTCACTGTGTCCCGTCCGTCGCCCTCGTCCGGCGCCGTGCTGCGCCGGGGACTGCGGCTGCTCGGCCGGGCGATCAGCGAGCAGCGGGGCATCTTTGCGATCGCGCTCTCGTGCAGCGCCCTGTTCGGCGCCATGACCGTCGCCAACGCGTTCGTCCTCGGGGAGGTCACCGGCCGGGTCGTCCTGCCGTCGCTACGCGAAGGTGCCGTGGCGGCCGGCGCACTCACGGCGGCGGCGCTGGTCATCCTCGGTGTGGCAGGCCTCAAGATCATCGGAATCCTCGGCCGCCGGATCGGCGCGGGGATCATGCAGTACCGGCTGCAGGCGTCGTACCGGCGGCAGGTGAGCCGGCAGTACCTGCGGCTGCCTCTGTCGTGGCACCACCGGCACCCCACCGGCGAACTGCTCTCCAACGCCAACAGCGACGTCGAGGCGTCCTGGAACCCCATCGCGCCGCTGCCGTTCGCGTGCGGCACCGTCGTGATGCTGCTCATCACGGCGGTGGCGCTGGTGGTGACCGACCCGGTGCTGGCTCTCGTCGGGCTGGTGGTGTTCCCGTTGATCTTCGCCATCAACCTGGTCTACAGCCGGGTGATGTCGCCGCGGGTCAGTCGTGCGCAGCAGCTGCGCGCCGAGGTCAGCGGCATCGCGCACGAGAGCTTCGACGGTGCGCTCGTGGTCAAGACCCTGGGTCGCGAGGCGGCGGAGACCGCACGCTTCCGCCAGCACGCCGAGGAACTGCGTGACAGCCTGATCGCGGTCGGCCAGGTCCGCGGGACGTTCGACCCGATGATGGAGGCGCTGCCGGCCCTCGGGACGCTTGCGGTGCTGTTGATCGGGACGGCCCGGCTGCAGTCCGGGGCGATCGACGCCGGCCAGCTGGTGTCCGTCGCCTACCTGTTCACCGTGCTTGCCCTGCCCATTCGCGCGATCGGCTGGGTGCTCGGCGACCTGCCGCGAGCGGTCGCGGGCTGGGACCGGGTCAGCGCCGTCCTCACCGCGACCGGCCAGCAGAAACACGGCCAGGACCGGCTCGGCCCGTCGTCCGCGCCGGCCCACCTCCGCGCCGCCGACGTCACCTTCACGCATGCCGACGCCGACGAGCCGGTGGTCCAACGGATCAGCCTCGACATCCCGCCTGGGCGCACGGTCGCCCTGGTCGGGCCGACCGGGTCCGGCAAGTCGACCCTGGTCAGCCTGTTCATCCGGCTGGTCGATCCGGACAGCGGCCAGGTTCTGGTCGACGGCACAGATATCGGCCGGCTGCGCGAGGGCGAGCTGAGCACTGCGGCTGCCGTCGTCGCCCAGGCCACGTTCCTGTTCGACGACACGGTGCGGCAGAACGTGTCGCTCGGCGACGAGAGCGATCCGGCGTACGACGACGACGAGATCTGGCGGGCGCTGACGCTGGCCCAGGCCGACCGGTTCGTCCGGGCGCTGCCGGACGGCCTCGACACCCGCATCGGCGAACGCGGTACGACGTTGTCCGGCGGCCAGCAGCAGCGCCTCGCACTCGCCCGGGCGCTGGTCCGCCGGCCGCGGCTGCTGATCCTGGACGACGCCACGAGCAGCGTGGACCCGGCCGTCGAGGCGGCCATCCTGGGCGGCCTGCGCGCCGCCGACCTTGCCGCCTCGGTGCTGGTCGTCGCCTACCGCCGGGCCACGATCATGCTGGCCGACGAGGTCGTGTACGTCGAACACGGCCGGATCGTCGCCCGCGGGACGCACGACGAGCTGCTGGCCTCAACCGAGGGGTACGCCGCGCTGATCCGGGCGTACGCCGACGCCGCTGAACAGCGTCGGCTCGAGGTGGCCGCGGCCGGCCGCGAGGAGGGTGCCGCATGACAACCATGAGCGAGCGCGCCGGGCTCCAATCCGATTCATCCACCGGTGCCATCAAGACGCTGGTGCGCGGCGCCCGGATGGTCCCGGAGTTCCGCGACGGCCTGCGGCTGACGATCCTCCTGGCCCTGCTGGCCACCGCCGGGCGGGTCGTCGTACCCATTGCCGTGCAGCAGACCATCGACCGCGGCCTGCTCGCCGACGGCGGCCCGGACTACGGGCTGGTCCGCCTCGTCGTGCTGTTGTGCCTGGTCGCGATCGCGGTAACGGCGGTGTCGGCGTACGCGATGAACTACCGGCTGTTCCGGTCGACCGAGACTGCGCTGTCGTCCCTGCGGGTGCGGGCGTTCCGCCACGTGCACGACCTCTCGATGCTGCACCAGCAATCGGAGCGTCGCGGATCGCTGGTGTCCCGCGTGACGAGCGACGTCGACCAGTTGTCGATCTTCATGCAGTGGGGCGGCATCCTCGGCGTACTCAGCCTGGGCCAGCTCGTCGTCGCCAGCGTCATCATGGCGGTCTACAGCTGGCAGCTGACCCTGCTCGTGTACCTGTGCTTCGTACCGATGATCGCGTCCATGCGCTTCTTCCAGCGTCGGCTGGCCACGACCTACGGGCAGGTTCGGGAGCGGGTTGGGGACATGCTCGGCGCGATCTCGGAGTCCGTGGTCGGCGCGCAGACGGTCCGGGCGTACGGCATCGCGGGTCGCACGGGGCGACGGATCGACGCTGCCATCGACCGGCACTACCGCACCGCGGTCAAGGCGCAACGGCAGAGCGCCCTGTTCTTCGGCACCGGCGAGTTCGTCGCCGCGCTGGCCAACACCGGCGTGATCGTGGTGGGCGTCCTGCTCGGGCTGGCCGGCGGACTGAGCCCGGGAACGCTCATCGCGTTCCTGTTCCTGGTGACGCTGTTCATCGGACCGGTGCAGATCGCCACCGAGGTGCTCAACGAGGCGCAGAACGCGCTCGCCAGCTTCCGCCGTGTCCTCGACGTGCTCGACACCGCCCCGGACGTCGCCGATCCCGGTGCCGCCGGGAGGGTGCTGCCGGCCGGACCGCTCGGGGTCCGCTTCGAGCACGTGCACTTCAGCTACCCGACCGGCCCGGAAGTGCTCACCGACGTCGACCTGAGCATCGCCCCGCGCCGCCGGGTGGCCGTCGTCGGGGAGACCGGCTCCGGGAAGACGACCTTCGCCAAGCTGCTGACCCGCCTGATGGATCCGACGCGGGGCCGGGTGCTGCTCGGCGGCGTACCGCTGTCCGAGGTCCGCTTCTCATCGCTGCGCGATCGGGTGGTCATGGTGCCGCAGGACGGGTTCCTGTTCGCCACGTCGATCGCCGAGAACGTGCGATACGGCCAGAGCGGGCTCGGCGACGCCGATATCGAGGCGGCCTTCGTCGCGCTCGGGCTCGACGACTGGGTGTACGGCCTGCCCCGCGGAATCCACACCCTCGCCGGGGAGCGTGGTGAGTCCCTGTCCGTCGGCGAACGGCAGCTCGTCGCCGTGGCTCGGGCGTACGTCGCCGACCCGGATCTGCTCGTCCTCGACGAGGCGACCTCGGCGGTGGACCCGGCCACCGAGGTCCGGCTGACCCGGGCGCTGGACTCGCTGACCCGCGGTCGGACGACGCTGACAATCGCGCACCGGTTGTCGACGGCGGAGGCCGCCGACGAGATCATCGTCGTCGACGCCGGTCGCGTCGTGCAGCGCGGTTCGCACACCGAACTCCTCAGCGTTCCCGGGCCGTACGCCCGGATGCACGCCTC
>JACCTY010000073.1 GCA_013812145.1 Geodermatophilaceae bacterium
GTGTGCTACTCGTGATCCCCTGGGGCGAGCACTGGCTCATCGGTACGACCGACACACCGTGGACGCTGGACCGCGACCACCCGGTCGCCTCCGGGGCGGACATCGACTATCTGCTCGACCAGGTGAACGTGCTGCTGCGAGCGCCGCTGACGCGGGCCGACGTCACCGGCGTGTTCGCCGGCCTGCGGCCACTGGTCGACGACGAGGCGGGCGACACGGCAGCGGTGTCGCGTGAACACGTCGTCCGTGAGCCGCGCGCGGGACTGGTGACTGTTGCCGGCGGCAAGTACACGACGTACCGCGTCATGGCCGCGGACGCCGTCGACGCGGCCACGGCCGGCCTCGTCGGCACACCCGCCAGCCGCACTGCCAGGCTGCCGCTGGTCGGTGCCCGCAGTTACGCCCGCGTGTGCTCTGGCCGAAGCCTGCTGGCCCAGCGTCACGAGATTCCACTGTCCACTGTGGAGAGTCTGCTGCGCCGGTACGGCGACCGGGTGGTGGAGCTGCTCGAGCTCATCGCCGACCGACCCGAGTTGGCTCGGCCACTGCCCGGCGCCCCGGACCACTTGGCCGTCGAGGTCTGGTATGCCGCGCTGGCTGAGGGCGCGCTGCACCTGGACGACGTGCTGACCCGGCGCACCCGCATCTCGGTGCAGACGCCGCACCGCGGCCTGGAATCCGCCGATCGGGTCTGCGAACTGATGGGCGAGGTGTTGCGGTGGCCGCCCGCGGTGCGTGAACGGGAGATCGAGCACTACCGCACCCGGGTCGCCGCCGAGCGGGAGTCCCAGCTGATGCCCGACGACCGCACCGCCGACGCCGCCCGCCTCGGCGCTCCCGACGTCCGCGCCGGCGCCTAGAGCGTGAGCGTTCCCAGCGCCGCCCCGGCGGCATCGACCGCCGTGATCTCGAACTGGCCGCCGGACACCGGCAGCGGACCGGGGAAGAACTGACCGAATATCCGTTCGCCCGGTCGAGGGCCCCTCCGGCAGCAGTACTGCGTCGCGTGTCGCGCCGCCGGGTCCGAGGATGCTGACCCGATCAGTCCCAGGCGGAGCGACGCCGCCCACGATGGTCCCTTCGGGGGCGGGCTCGACGCCGCCGAAACCGAAGGTCGATCCGGACACGTGTCCGAGCGCCCGCAACTCGAAGCTACCGCTGCCCGAGTTGGGGAACAGCTCCGCGCTGATCAGCGCCATACACGAATTGAGCCCGGCGTCGGGATACTCCGGGTGGACGCCGAGTCCGAACGCCCAGCGCACGTCACCCTCCGTGCGCTAACTATCGGGGTTCCGGGCGGGCAGCCGGCGTCCTCGGCTGTCGGCTCACGCGCGACGGGCCCGAGCCGCATCGCCTCTAGTTCGGCGTCCGTTCCGACCCGCAGGCTGGCCACGACCTGGTCAACCAACTCGTCGGAGCCCCCGTAGGTGATGACCGACAGGACCATGCCGTCCTCCGCCCAGACCCAGCCACGGGCGTCTTGGCCGAGCCCGATGCCGTCCATGTCGCCGACGGAACCGGGCTGGGCCGCGAACCATAGTTCCACTGGGATCGTCGGCCCAGAATCCCCACAGTGCGCTCAGCCGGGGGTCCGCGCGGACGGCGGAAAGGTAGACAGTGGTCGAGTCGCCGTGCCGGACCCGCTCACCGACGTTGTAGGTAAAGGGACCGTCCTGCGGGCTGCCCACGATCAGCGGCTCCAGCCCCGGCGGAACCGCGTCGACAGCAATAGTCGCCGTCTGGGTGCTGAAGTCCGCCGTTGGGCAGCGCGCACCAACTGGTCCTCGGGCCTCCCCGGGCGACCACGAACTGGGTGTAGTCCTGGCCTTCTGTAGGGATGCTGACCCAGGTGCGGTCGCCCTCCTTGAGCAGGAAGCCGTCTGCCAGACCGAATTCGACCGGCCGGCCGTCCTCAGCACTACCCGGAGGGCCGCCGATGACCGCCGAGCCGCTGCTGCTGCCGACCAGCAGGACCGGGCCATCGAGGGTGTCAGTGAAAGTGGGATCGCCGTACAACGTTGCCTGGCTGGGCGGGTAGCCGTCGTCGGGCGGGTTGTAGGCCGATTCCAGCACCGACAGCCCGGCCGGCAGCGGGTCCAGAACCAGCGGTGCATCCAGTTGCTGCGCATCGACGACCAGCTCGTCGCCGCCAGCGGTGGGACGATCCGGACCGTTGTCGCGCAGCGGTGCGGAGGTAATGATTGTGTTGGAACAGCCGACGATGATGAGTGCGGCAGCAACCGCGGCCGATGGCCCTATCGTCCTTTGGTGAAATGGCCGCGAGCCCATGGCGATTACTGTCCCCGACATGTATCGGCTCGCCAACCCCGTCCAGAACTACGCCTGGGGATCCCGGTCGGTGCTGGCGGAACTGCTCGGTAATCCGGCTCCGACCGCCGAGCCGGAGGCCGAGCTCTGGATGGGCGCCCACCCGTCGGCCCCGTCGCGCCTGGTGCGAGAGGGAGCGGAGGAGTCGCTGGCCGCGGCAATTGAGAGCGCGCCGCTTGCGCTGCTCGGCGACGCGACCGTCGCGCGCTTCGGTGCCCGGCTGCCGTTCCTGCTCAAGCTGCTCGCCGTCGATCAGCCGCTGTCCCTGCAGGTGCATCCAAATAGCGACCAGGCACGGGACGGCTTCGCCGACGAGGAGGCGCGAGGCATCCGGTTGGACGACCAGCGGCGCAACTACCGCGACCCCAACCACAAGCCGGAGCTGATTTGCGCACTCACTCCGTTCGAAGCCTTGTGCGGCCTGCGTCCGGCCGAGGAGATCCCGGCCATACTCACCGAACTCGGTCTTGGCGAACTCGGCGAGCGTAATGAGATTTCCACGATTATCAGCCGAATCCTGCAGGGTGACGACCCACGGCGCCTCGTCGGGACGGTGCTCGACCGGGTCCGGGGCGCAGCCCCGGACAGCCCGTTCGCGGCGTCGTACCGGAGCGCCCTGAAATTGGCCGAGCGCCACCCGGATGACCCCGGCGTCGTCATCTCGCTGCTGCTCAACGTGATTCAGCTGCAGCCCGGACAGGCGATGTATGTGCCCCCGGGCCGGCTGCACGCCTACCTCCGGGGTATGGGCGTGGAGATCATGGCCACCTCGGACAACGTCCTACGCGGTGGCTTGACAGCCAAGCGCGTGGACGTTCCCGGACTCCTGTCGCTGCTCGAAGTGAGCTGCGGTGTACCGGAAGTGCTCGACGGGACCCCGGACGGATCGGGCTGGTGCGGCTATCCGACGCCCATTGTGGACTTCGCCCTCACTCGGGCCTGCCTGAAAGACAGCTCTGTCACGAGCGCTGCCGAGGGGCCGCAGATACTGCTCTGCGTCGACGGCCCGCTGGCGGTCAGCGGCCAGCCGTTTGCCCGAGGTCAGTCGGTCTTCGTCCCGGCCGGCGAGGGGGTGGACCTCACCGGCACGGGCACTGTCTTCCGCGCTACCACCGGCTTGGGCCAGCTGGCGGCCGGCGCCGGTTCGAGGGTCGCGACGGCGAGCCCGCGCAGAACTAATCGCGGTCAGGATGTGGAACGGCGACCACATCGAGCCCGTCGATGCCAGTGAAGTCGCTCGGGTTACAGGTGTGCAGCGGGAGGCCGTTGGCCACAGCGATAGCCGCGATCATCGCATCGAACGCCCGGGCCTGAGGTTTTCGCCCTGCTCGTCGCAGCGACGCCGCGACGGCACCGAAGGCCCTGGCGGCCAGGTTGTCGAACGGCAACGCGTCGAAGTCGGCTTCGGCCTGCTGCACGTGTGCCTGCCGTACCGCGCGCTCGTCGTGGTCGTCGGTCACCAAGGGACCCACCGACAGCTCGGCCAGCGTCACGGCGGAGATCCGCGGCTCGTCGGGGAGGCCAGTTGTGTCGGGCAGACGTGACAGGAGGATGACGGTGCTGGTGTCCAGCAGGCCGACGCTGTGCAGAACCGTCACAGGTAAGGGTCCAGAACAGCGTCGAGGTCGGCACGCAGCCGAGCCGGGTCGACTTTGGGCAGCTGCCGCCATCTCGTCAGGATGATGTCGGCCGACAAAGGGCGCCTGGCGATCGGCGCCAGCTCTGCCACCGGCGTCCCAGCTCGGGTGACAGTCAGAGTTTCGCCACGGAGAACCCGGTCGATGACCATTGCTCCCCGGTTGCGCAGATCACGAATCGTCACTTCGGGCACAACCCCACTGTATCACGCGTGAGACAGTGGGTCGAGCCGGCTGCCTACCCGACGAAGCCCTGGTCTTCCAGGTATTGGGCCGCAACGTCCTCGGGGAACTCACCGTCGACGTCGACCTGAGCGTTCAGGGCCGTCATCAGCGCCTCATCGATGGGGGCGGAGATGGCTTCGAGCACGCTTGCCACGTCCGGGTTCGCTTCGTTGAAGTCGTTGTTGATCTGCACCGCTGACAGGTAGCTGATGAAGGCGCTCTCCACGTCCTCCATCAGGGCCAGGTCCAGCGACTGGATGCGCCCATCGGTGGTGAACACCTCACCGAAGTTGCAGGGGTCCCCGTCCGCGGTCGCCTGGTAGATGATGGCGAACTCCTGGACGGTCTGTTGGTCATCCGGCCAGGTAACGCCGTAGGCGTCCTCGAAACGGACGAGCCCGTCGTCACGCGAACCGAAGGTGCTGTCCAGGCACAGCGTTGCCTGATCGGGGTTCTCCTCGACGAAGCTGGCGACATCGGCGAGGGTCTCCAGGCCGTTCTCGTCAGCGAAGTCCCGGCGGGTGGCCAGGCCGTAGGTGTCGTCGAACGGTGCCGGTTCGGTCCAGAAGATGTTGTTCTGCTCCAGGTCCTCGTCCCTGACCGCCTCGTACTGCTCCGTCGGGTCGTCGATCGGCGTGTCGTGCTGGAGGTAGTTGATGTACGCCGTACCGGTGTACTCCCAGGCGGCGTCGACCTCGCCGGCCAACAGGGCGTCTCGGGCGCCCGCCGGGCTGGGCAGGTTCTCGGTGAGTTCGACCGTTGCGCCAGCGGCCTCGAGTGCCTGCTTGGCCAGCTGACCGAGGATCAGCTGCTCAGTGAAGTCCTTCGAGCCTATCCGGATCTCGACGTCGGACAGATCGAACTGGTCGCTGAGCAGGTCGCCGCCACCGCCACCACCCGTGGGTCCACCCCCACCTCCGCCCGGGCTCGTCTCGTCGCCGCCGCAGGCGCTCACGCCGAGCGTGAGCACAGCCACGAGCGCCACCCACGGAAGCCGGTTCGATGTGCGTTGCATTGTGGTCCCTTCGGGGTCGAGGTCTTGTTGACTTGGGTCCGGCTACAAGCCCTTCGGCCGCAGCAGGTCTTCTGCGATGCCACCGATCCAGTCGGCCAGGATGGCGAGGGTGGCGGCACCGAGGCTTCCGACGGCCACGGCGAGTGGCCGCCCTTGTGCCTGTCCGCCGATGATCAACTCACCGAAGGTGCCGCCGCCGATGAACGCGGCCAGCACCGCGGTCGCCACGGTGAGCACGAGCGCGGTCCGCACGCCGGTGAGCAGGATCGGCACGGCCAGCGGCATCTCGACGCGGAAGAGCACGCTGCGCTTGCTCATCCCCATGCCACGCGCGGCCTTGACCACGCCGCGGTCCACCTGCTGCAGGCCGACCATGGTGCCGCGCAGCACGGGCAGCACCGCATAGATGGCCATCCCCAAGATCGCGGCCGTGGAGCCGTTGCGGATGAGAACGATGTAGATGAAGAAGAGCAGGCCGATGGCCGGTACGCCCTGGCCGATGTTGGCAAGGGCGATGATGATCGGCGTCACCCGTCGCGCCCACGGGCGGGTGAGCGCGATGCCCAGCGGCACGGCGACGACAAGGGTCAAAGCGGTCGCCCACAGGGCGATTTCGATCTGCTCGAACGCCGCCGTCCGGATGACCCGGGCGTTGATGATACGGCTCTCGATGTTGTCGAGTTCCTGGCTCTGCACGTAGAGGTACATGGCCGCACAGGCGATCGCAACCGCCGCCGGCACCCCGACGTAGCGTAGGCGCCGCAGCAGCGAGCGCTCGCGACCGACCACACGGCTGTCGAGGCCGCCGACGGCGACCGCCGTCACGTGACCCCCCGCGCCGCCGTGCTCGAGGCCTCGTCAAGCGCCTTCGCCCGCATCTCGCGGATCGCGGCGATGATCGTCTCGAGGTCCAGTGTGCCGGCGTAGGCGCCGTCGCGGTCGACCACAGCGGCCACACCATTGGCGTTGAGCAGCATCTCCTGCAGCGCGTCATTCAGCGTGGCACGGCTGTCGACGCAGGCCTGCACCCGCGTTCCGGCTTCTGACAGCTCAGCAGGGAAGCCACCCTGCCGGTCGAGGTCGATCTCAGCGATCCACCGGGCCGGCCGTCGCTGATCGTCCAGCAGCAGCAGGTGGGTGCGGCCGGACTGCTGGAGCAGTTGGCGGGCATGTTCGGCCGTGCTGTCCGGCCCGATCGTCATCCACTCGCTGGTGGCCACGTGGACGTCCTCGACCCGACTGAGATTCAGCCGCTTCAGCAGGATGCCCGAGCCGAGGAACTGCTCGACGAACTCACTGGCCGGATTGGTGAGAATCGCCTCCGGTGTGTCGTACTGAGCGATCCGTGAGCCCTCGGCCAGGATGACGATCCGGTCGCCCATCTTGATGGCTTCGTCGATGTCGTGGGTGACGAACACGATGGTCTTTCGAATGTCCTCCTGGATGCGCAGGAACTCGTTCTGCAGGCGTTCGCGGGTGATCGGGTCGGTCGCGCCGAACGGTTCGTCCATGAGCATGACCGGAGGGTCGGCCGCCATCGCCCGTGCGACACCGACGCGCTGGCGCTGACCGCCCGACATCTCCTTGGGGTAGCGATCCCGGTACCGGGCCGGGTCCAACCCGACCAGATGCAGCAGCTCCTCCACTCGGTCGTTGACGCGCTTGTCGTCCCAGCCGAGCATGCGTGGGACGGTGGCGATGTTCTGCGCGATGGTCTGGTGCGGGAACAACCCGATCTGCTGGATGACGTAGCCCATCCGACGGCGCAAATGGTCGGGATTGACGTGGGTGACGTCCTCACCCTCGAGGAAGATCCGCCCCGATGACGGCTCGATCAGCCGATTGATCATCTCCAGCGTCGTCGTCTTGCCGCAGCCCGACGGGCCGACCAGGATGACTATCTCGCCTTGCGGCACGGCCAGGTCGATTCCGTCGACCGCCGGTGCCTCTTGACCCGGATAGTGCTTGGTCAACTGGTCCAGGCGGATCATCGGCTCGCTGGCCGCGCGGGCGGTGCTCATCGCAGTCCTCGGGGTGTGGTCAGTCGGCCCAGCAGCGCGAGCACGGCGTCGAGCACCAGCGCGACGAGCACGATGGCCACCGTTCCGATGATGATCTCTGGCATTGCCCGCACCGATCCGATAGCTCCCAGCCCGCTGAAGATCAGCGTTCCGAGGCCGGGTCCGGCGACGTACGCCCCGATCGCCGCGATGCCGACGATCAGAACAGTGGCGACCCGCAGGCCGGACAGGATCACGGGGTAGGCCAGGGGTAGTTCCACCCGCAGGAGCCGTTGAGATTTGGACATCCCCATGCCGGTCGCTGCGCGGACGATCGCGGGGTCGACCTCGCGCAGGCCGGTGACGGTGTTGCGCACGATCGGCAGCAGGGCGTAGATGGCCAGCACCGTGATCGCTGCCGTCCAGCCCAGGCCGACGATCAGGATCAACGCACCGAAGTAGGCAAGTGCCGGCACCGTGAACAAGGTGTTGATGACGACGAGCAGTACCGCGACAGCACGGTCATTGCGGTAGCTGAGGATCGCGAGCGCAATCCCGATCAGCGTCGCGAAACCAACCGCGATGCCCACCGCGAGCAGGTGCTCGAGAGTCAGCCCGAGTACGACGTCCCACCGTCGCTCGAGGTAGCTGGAGACGGTCACCAGGTCCCCCTGTCCGCCCGCTGCCACCTGTCGTTGGACCGCCCGCGGCGCATGCAGGCTGAGTATAGGGACGAGTCCGCCGGTTGCGGTAGTACGCTCTGTCCCGCGGTCCGCAACAATGTTTCACATACCGAAACTCAGCTCCGCAGCCTGAAGCCGGTGATGGTCAGCACAGTGTCCGCGCAACCGAACATCCTGTTGGTCATGGCAGACCAGCTGGCACCGTCGTTCCTGCCCATCCACGGGCACCCGGTAGTGCAGGCGCCGGCCATCGATCGACTTGCCGACAACGGGGTCGTCTTCAACTCGGCGTACTCCAACAGCCCGCTGTGCGCACCGGCCCGATTCGCGATGATGAGCGGTCAACGCAACAGTCGGATCGGCGCCTACGACAACGCCTCGGAACTGCGGGCATCGGTGCCGACCTTCGCGCATCATCTGCGATCGCTGGGCTATCGGACGACGCTGTGCGGAAAGATGCACTTCATCGGGCCGGATCAGCTGCACGGTTTCGAGCGGCGACTGACCACCGACATCTATCCGGCCGATTTCGGCTGGACTCCCAACTGGGAGGATCCCGAGGGTCGCTTCGACTGGTGGTTCCACAACATGGACAGCGTGGTCAACGCGGGTGTCGCGGAAGCCACCAACCAGCTGGACTTCGACGACGAGGTGGGCTTCCAGGCAGTGCGGGAGCTGCGCGACGTGGCGCGCCGCTCGCCGGACCAGCCGTGGTTCCTCACCGTCTCCTTTTCGCACCCTCATGATCCGTACGCAATGCGACAGCGGTACTGGGATCGCTATCGCCACGAGGACATCGAGTTGCCGAGGATCGGATTGGCGGACGTCGAGGGTGATCCGCACAGCACCCGGTTACGTCACGTGTCGGCGATGGATGCCGTCGAGATCACCGACGAGATGGTCCGCAACGCCCGCCACGCCTACTACGCATGCATTTCCTACGTCGACGACTGGCTCGGACTGCTCCTCGAGACGCTCGACGCCACCGGGATGGCTGACAACACCGCCGTGCTCTTCACCGCCGACCACGGAGACTTTCTCGGTGAGAGGGGCCTCTGGTACAAGATGTCCTTCTTCGAGCCGGCAAGCCGCATTCCGCTGATCATCTCCGCACCAGGAACCCGCCGGGGGGCGGCGGTGTCCGACCCGGTCTCCCTGTACGACGTACTGCCGACGCTTGTCGACCTAGGCGGGGGTGACGCGACCGGCGACCTCGGACATGTCGTCGACGGCTCGAGCCTGCTGCCCCAGCTCCATGGCGACAGCGACCCGGACCGGACCGTGCTGGGGGAGTACCTCGGGGAGGGCGCGGTATCACCGATCTTCATGATCCGCCGGCAGCAGTACAAGTACGTGTGGTCGGCACCGGACGGGCCGCAGCTGTTCGATCTGAACGCAGATCCGGACGAGTTGCACAACTTGGCCGCCAACCCGGCCGCCGACGCCGCTACGGCGTCAACGGCACGGGAGTTTCGCGCGGAGATCAGCCAACACTGGGACCCCGAGCGCGTCTTCACCGAGGTCGTGGACAGCCAGCGGGCGCGGCGCGTGGTCGACCGGGCGCTGCGCACCGGCCGGTACGAGCCGTGGGATCACGTCCCGCTGCCGGACAGCAGCAATCAGTACATGCGCAACCACCTGAGCCTGAACACGGTGGAAGCCGAGCGTCGGTATCCACGGCTGCCATCGGAGCACCAGGGCGTGGTCTGAGCCAGCAGGATTGGTAGCGCTGCGCCCGAGTTGACATAGAGTTGTCAAGGTTGGCCAGACCAGTGGCGTATCATTGACATGAACATGCTAGCGTTGTTCGTGATGGACGTGCTGACGATCGCTGAGGCTGCGCAGACCACGGGCTGGTCGGCCCGAATGCTCCGATACATCGAGCAAACCGGGCTCGTTGTCCCCCGTCGGTCCGAGGGCGGGTATCGGCTCTACGGCCCGGCGCAGGTGCAGCGGCTGCGCACCCTGCGCGACCTGGTGACGACGCACGACATCGGCCTGGCCGAACTCGGCTTTGTCGCCCGGCTGCAATCCGAGCCGGGCCTCGGCGCCGCCGTCAACGAATGGTTCACCGCCCGTCCGGCCCGGCCGGAGGAAACCCCGGAAACCGACTGGCTCCGGTTCGAGCAAGAAAAACACGAGCGCCTGCTCACCCACCGCACGAGGTAGGAGACGGAATGACCCAACCGATCGGGACCGACTACAAAGTCGCCGACGTGTCACTCGCGGCCTTCGGTCGCAAGGAGATTCAGCTGGCCGAGCACGAGATGCCGGGTCTGATGTCGATCCGGGAGGAGTACGCCGACGCGCAGCCGCTGTCCGGTGCGCGAATCACCGGATCACTGCACATGACCGTGCAGACCGCCGTACTCATCGAGACGCTGACGTCGCTGGGCGCAGAGGTGCGATGGGCCAGCTGCAACATCTTCTCCACCCAGGACCACGCCGCCGCCGCAGTGGCCGTGGGGCCGGAGGGGACGCCGGAGAACCCCAGCGGCGTACCGGTCTTCGCGTGGAAGGGCGAGACGCTGCCGGAGTACTGGTGGTGCACCAGGCAGGCGCTGCTCTGGCCGGAGGCCGACGGCGGCCATACCGGCCCGAACATGATCCTCGACGACGGCGGGGATGCGACGATGCTGGTGCACCGCGGCGCGTCGTACGAAAAGGCCGGC
>JACCTY010000084.1 GCA_013812145.1 Geodermatophilaceae bacterium
TCCCAGGAGAACCTGTCCTGGGTCTTCAACGCCTACGTCGTCGCCTTCGGCGGGCTCCTGCTGCTCGGCGGGCGGCTGTCGGACCTGTTCGGTGCCCGCAGGGTGTTCAGCACCGGTTGGCTGGTCCTGTTGATCGGCTCGGTGATCGCCGGAGTCGCCGGCACCGTCGGCGTCGAGCTGACCGGCCGCGCGTTGCAAGGCGTCGGTGCCGCGCTGATCGCCCCGTCGGCCCTGACCCTGCTGTTCATGCTGTTCGGCTCCGACCCGAAGCAGCTCACCAAGGCGCTGGCCCTCTACGGCGCCGCGGCACCAGCCGGCGGTACCGCCGGAGTGTTCCTGGGCGGGGTACTCACCGAGTACCTGTCCTGGCCGTGGGTCTTCTACGTCAACGTGCCGATCGCCTTGTTGGCGCTGATAGCGGCGCCGAAGCTGATGCCCGCCGATGGCGCCGGCGCCCGCGGCTCCATCGATGTCGTCGGAGCCGTCACCGTCACCGCCGGGCTCGGCGCCGCCGTGTACGCCATCGTGCGCGCCCCCGGGGTCGGCTGGGGATCGGCGCAGACCTGGGGGGTGCTTGCCGCCGCCGTCGCGCTGCTCGGTGTCTTCCTGGCCGTGCAGGGTTCGAGGCCCGAGCCGCTGATGCGGCTGTCGATCCTCCGCACTCCGAACCTCGGCGCGGCTAACCTGGCCCAGCTGCTGCTCGGTGCCTCGTGGATCCCGATGTGGTTCTTCCTGAACCTGCACCTGCAGCAGGTACTCGGCTATAACGCCTTCCCCTCCGGTGCCGCGCTGCTACCGATGACCATCCTCATCATGATCGGGATGATCGCTCTAGCGCCCGCAGCCATCAACCGCTTCGGGCCGAAGGCGATGATCGTGGCCGGACTGACCGTCCTCGCCGGCGGCATGGGCTGGCTGTCGCTGATCCGCCCCGGCGGCACCTTCTGGGTCGACGTCCTACCCGCGTCGCTGGTGGCCGCACTGGGCATGTCGCTGGCGTTCATCCCCTCCCTGGGCACCGCGATCTCCTCCGCTCGCCCCGAGGAAGGCGGCCTGGCCGCGGGCATCGTCAACACCAGCTACCAGATCGGCTCGGCCCTCGGCCTGGCCGCCATGACCGCTGTCGCCGCCGCCCACGGCGCCGACCAGCTCGGCGACCTGCCGGCCCTCACCGATGGGTTCTCCGCAGCCTTCCTCGGCGCCGGTGTGATCGCACTGGCAGGCGCGGTGGTGGCCGCGCTCACCCTCCGCGGGCAGCAACCGGATCTCGAGGCTGAGCCGGCGGCCCTTCCAGGTGCGCCCAGCGAGGATATTGGCGACCGCCGGGTCAGTAGTTGAAGTAGGGGGGGACCTCCGGGCTGGGTGGAGATGGCTGTCTTCACCGCCCGGAGGTCCCCGTGCCCGGGCAGGGGCCGGATGGCATCTCACGGGCCGTCGCCTGCCGGTGCGCCGCGCGCGTCGATGGGCGGCCGTCCCCCCTGTCGCGAGAGAGCTTGAATCCTCGTGATCCGTCCCAGGTCACCTCGACGCCGCGGCGAGCTGTGCCTCCCAGCGGCGCGGCGCGTCAGCTGTGTTGCTCGGTGTCTTGACGCAAGTGAGCAAGGATGCGCTGTCGTAGACACCCATGTCGGACAGCTGGACACGGAATCGCTCGACGACCTGATCGCCAGCGTCTTGCCCTAACCCAATCGAAGCGACCGCCGAGCTGTCCGCCAGCAAAACCCATCCCCTGACTGCACTACGGACTGTCAGATTGCCGGGGAAACCGGTCATGGCGGGGTACTGCCGTATGAGGGGCCGATACGCGAACTACCGTGATTGCGAAGGCGTTCCGCGATGCCTCCTAACGCATCGCGAGTCGGCTTTCCTCGGCCGGGGCCGTGGCCTGGTGACGAGGGAGAGGCATTCCGGCTTCTGCGCTGCTCTCCGTGTACTGGGTCCTAACCGCCGGCGCTGCTCGACGCCGCCCTACCGGGCTTCCGAACTACTCAGCCTTCCGTGGGGTGCAATGTCCGGTGAACTCGGTCCGCCCGGTACTACCCGACGCGTGGTCAGAGGTAGACGCCCCGCGCGGCGAGCCAGTCGAGCGGGTCGACCCGGGTGCCGCCCATTCCGCCTTGCTGCACCTCGAAGTGCAGGTGCGGGCCGGTGGAGAATCCGCGGCTGCCGACTCCGGCGATCTCCTGGCCGGCCGCTACCTGCTGGCCGGCGCTGACGTAGATCGTTTCGATGTGGCCGTAGACAGTCACGTCGCCGTTGTTGTGCTGGATGTAGACGGCCTGGCCGAAGCCGGAGGCGGAGCCGGCCTGCAGAACCACGCCGTCACCAGCGGAGTAGATCGGCGTATACATCGGCGCGGCAATGTCCACGCCGTAGTGCATGGAGCCGCCGCGAGGGCCGTAGTCGCTGGTGATCTGTCCGTCGAGGGGAACCGCCCAGTCGCCCGTAGTGATCGGCCCCCCGGCTGCTGCACGCCCCGCGGCCGCGGCGGACTGCTCCGCCAGCGCCTCCTCAGCGGCCTGTTGCCGGGCATGCTCCGCACCGTCGACGCCCAAGACGGCGACCTGTGCGGCCGCCAGCTGCTCCTCCTGATCGGCCAGCTGCTGCGCGAGAGCGTCCACCTCAGCCCGTGCCTGCTCCAGCTGCCGAGTGCTCTGCGCCAGCAGGCTGGCGGCGTCGGCCTCGGCCCGCTCCCGCGTCACCGCAGCGGCGACCGACTGCTCGGCCGCAACGGTCCGTGACCGTTGGACGGACTCGACATCGTCCAAGACTTTGACCTGGAAGTCCGACAACGCATCCACCAGGCCGGCTCGCTCAACCAGCTGAACCGGGCTTTCGGAGTCCAGCAGCATGAGATCTTGGCTCAGCAGGCCGCCGGTGATGTAGCTGCTGCGCGCCAGCGCTCCCACGGCATCTTCGGCGTCGGCGACTTCGGTGTCGGCAGCCTCGAGCGCGGCCGCGGCCTCGGCCTCGGCCCGGCGGGCCTGCTCTGCAGCGAACGCCGCATCCTCGTACGCCCCGGCCGCGACCAGCGCCTCGTCCGCCAGCCGGGCGATGCGGTCCTCGGTTTCAGCAACCAGTTCGGTCAGCCGCTGCAGCTCGGTCGTGGCCCGCTGCTCGGCCTCTTGCGCTTCACTGTGGACGGTCGGTGGCGGTGGGGCGGCGGCGGCCGCCCGGGGAAGCATCGCCGTACAAGTGAGCGCCAGCACGACTACGGCCAGCCCGAGGGTTGACGGCGGTGGGAGGTTCGCTCGCTTGCGATTCGCCCGGGCAAATCGGCAGGACACGCGCAAAGTCGCCATGGGGCGGCGGTACTCCTTCTTCCACTGGACCGCCTACCGAGTTAGCTGACGGATTCGGGCTGTGGAAGCTGCCCTACGGCGAGCGCGACCGCGAAGGCCCGCACGCCGATTCACCCCAAGACTTCCTGGGTCCCCGGTTCAGCCAGGCCTGCAAGTGGCCCGAACTGATTCGGCGGTGACCGGTCCGAGGCCGCCACAACGGCGACTGACTCTCTTACGGCCAGATACACCGTACGGGCCTGGCTCGAAGGGCGGTGCAGCTGGGGTGGACGGGCACGCCGTTTCCCAGGACCCCTGTACGTGCAGAACGGGCCGACGACGGTGTGGGTCAAGGCCTCCTCGTTGGTGGACAGCATCGGGGTCAATTGACCGCTACGGGTCGGTGACGGCGGCGCTACGTCAAAGCTGGCAATGCGACCATCGACGATCTGCTCGCAGAACTCGACCGGCATCTTCTGGAGACGACAGCGGGCGGCACGAACAACAGGCCGAGGACTGCGGCGATCGCCCCGGCGCTGGAACGGGTGATCGCGCCGAGGCCGAACCCGAGCAGCCCGAGGACGGTCAGGAACAAGCCGCCACCAGTCACCGCGCGGAGCACACCGGGATCGCCGATCGAGGAACTCAGGGTGTCGCCGGAGAGGAACCTCTGGGAGGCGAAGTAGGCGGCGAAGCTGGAGAGTATCCCGACAATGAGGGCGGTGACGGCGAACACGATCATCTTCGCCGCCAGCATGAGGCGGCGCTGCGGCACAGCGGCGAGGGTTGCCCGGATCATTCCGGTGCCGTATTCGCTGGTGATGACGAGAACACCCAGAACACCGAACGCGAGCTGTGACAAGTGGATGCCGCCGAGGCTGACCCGCACCGGGTCGACGCCCGCCAGGTCGCTGGGGCTGATCTGGCCGGGCAGCACGACGGCGAGCAGCACCGCCAGGCCGACGTTGGAGACCACAGCCGCGAACAGCGTCCAAAACGTCGAGCTGACTGACACCAGCTTGCACTGCTCCGAGCGCAGGATGTCGATGAACCCCGACACCGGGTTGCGTGTGGGCTTGGTGATCGCGACGGCGGTCATGGCTGTCCTCAGTTCCCTGCCGGAGCGAGCTGATCGGGTTCGGCGGTGTGGAACTCAGCGGCCCCTCGGGTGAGTTGCATGTATCGCTGCTCGAGCGAGGTGTGGTGCGCGGACAGCTCCTGCACAGTCCACCCGTTCGCATTGACCGCTTCGCCGACAGCGTCGGTAGTAACGCCGGTGATGTGGAGGGTGTCCTCGGCCAGGCGCACGACCGCGGCTCCCCGCGCCTCGAGGACCGATGCGAGCGCACCGGCCTCGGGTGACCGAGCCCGCACGAAATTGCCCGGGCTGTCGTTGAGGAAGTCCTCGACCGTCGTTTCGGCGATCAACCGCCCGCGGCCGATGATGATCAGCCGGTCGGCGGTGACCGCCATTTCGCTCATGAGATGGCTGGACAAGAACACCGTGCGGCCCTCGCCGGCGAGTGACTTCAGCAGGGTGCGGATCCACAAGACGCCTTCGGGGTCCAGGCCGTTGACCGGCCGTCGAAGATCAGTACCCCCGGGTCGCCGAGCAATGCAGCGGCGATGCCCAAGCGCTGAGCCATGCCCGGTGTTCACGGCTATGGCCGCGGTGCTGCATCTCGGAGCGGACGATCGCTCGTCACTCGTCTGGATCGTGGCCGCACTCGTGCTGTACGGGGTGATGCTCGCGCTCACGTTCCGCGTCCACCTCCCATTGAACAACCAGATCCAGGCCGCCGGTGAGCCCGACCACATCGCCGACCTTGCCGCCGTACGTGAGAACTTCGAGTCGAAGTGGGTCCGCTGGAACATCGCCCGTGCAGCATCATCCACCGCCGCGTTCGGCTGCCTCACATGGGCGCTCACGCTCGTCGGAGGCAGCTGACACATGACTCACCCCATACCCGGCGCAGGCGGCGATTCAGTCTCCGCCGCCGTGATCGTGACGGCTGGTCAGGGCTAGGCCACCACCTCAGCATCTGCCGGCAGTTCGGCCGGTCGTGCGGGCAGTTCGTCGAAGGGGATCGATGTCGCGCCGGGAATGTGGCTGGAGGTGGTCCTCCGGGCGAGGTCGGCAGGCATTCGGGGGCTGGGCTGCCCGCGTCGAAACCCGACCGTTGGTCTCCGCCGATCAGCGATCGCTTTCATGCCGATGACCGTCCGCTCAGCTGGGTGTCCTTGATTCCAGCGCATCCGTACGTCTAGAGTTACCGTTCGTGCCCACTTACCAAGATGACGTGTGGGGGGCACTGGCGGATCGCACCAGGCGCGCCATTGTGGTGGCCCTGGCCGACGGGCCGCGGGCCGTCGGTGAGCTGGCCGACGAGCTGCCGGTCAGCCGACCCGCGGTGTCACAGCACCTGAAGGTGCTCAAGGACGCGGGGCTGGTCGCGGAACGGGCGGACGGGACTCGCCGGATCTACCGGCTCAACCCAGCGGGGGTGGCTGCGCTGCGCGACCAGCTCGACACGTTCTGGAACCGGGCGCTGGCTGGCTACAAGCACGTTGTCGAGCAACCAACGGCGGAGAGTTCATGACTCAGGCCGAGGCCGCGGTGGTCCGCGATCAGGTGGTCGTCGACGCGCCGATCACGCAGGCCTTCGCCGTGTTCACCGAGCGGTTCGGCGACTTCAAGCCGCCGGAGCACAACCTGCTCGGCGTGGAGATCGCCGAGACCGTGTTCGAGCCGCGGGTCGGCGGCCACATCTACGACCGGGCAGTCGATGGCACCGAATGCCGCTGGGCGCGCGTCCTCACCTATGAGCCACCGAATCGGGTCGTGTTCAGCTGGGACATCAGCCCGCAATGGCAGATCGAAACGGACCCGGACCACACCAGCGAGGTCGAGGTCGTGTTCATCGCCGAGACCCCTCGGCGCACCCGCCTGGAGCTGGAACACCGCCACCTCGACCGGCACGGACCCGGCTGGCAGGCCCTCAGCCAAGGCGTGGGCGAGGACGCCGGATGGCCGTTGTACCTGGCTCGGTACGCGACCCTCTTGACCGTAGATAGCTGAACGGCGCCGATCACCAGCAGCACTGAAGTCAACCGTCCGGCCGCGGACGTCTTCGACCCTGGCGCCGCAACTTTGGGGCGCGTTGCCTCACAACCCGACGCAGCAACTTGGTGACCTGCCCACGGTTCTCCGGCATCGTGGGCGGGTCATCAACCGCAGAACGAGCTCGGGTGTGCTTTCGCAGGACGTGGGACCATCACTTGCTCAGTTACTCGCGTGGCGGCGCCCTGGTCGACGGACTGCAAGGCCGGGTCATCGAGATCGGCGGCGGAAACGGCCGGATGTTCGCGCACTACCCGGCCGAGGTCATTGAGGTGGTAGCCGTCGAGCCCGAACCGCGGCTGCGGGCCGCCGCTATCGCCGCGGCCCGGCCCGCGCCGGTGCGGTCCGGGTGGTTGACGGCGTGGGCGAGGCGCTGCCGGGCGGAGACGGTGAGTTCGACGCGGCGGTGGTAGCGCTGGTGCTGTGCTCGGTGGTCGACCGGGTCGCCGTCTTCGAGGAGATCCTCGCGTGGTAACGCGGGGACGGGCAGCTGCGCTTCTTCGAACACGTCGCGGCCGAGCGACTCGGCGCGATTCGTCGGGTACCACGGCCGGCTGATGGCACCGTGTGGCCGCGGCTATTCGCCGGCTGCCGTACCGGTCGCGACACCGTAACCGCGATCGGCGCGGCCGGTTTCGTCCTGAACGAACTGCAACGTTTCCGGTTCCTCAGACGGGCCCACCCAGCCCCGCCGCCCCACACGTTTGCGGCGCCGCCACTCGTCCCGCGGACGGAACGCACAAGTGACCGCCACTGTCGGGCAGGTCCAGGCCCCGATAACCGTATACAGCCGACCCGGCTGCCCGACTGCGTCCTGCTACGCCTCGGCTTGTGCCGACGCCGGCTGGCCATATAGCTGGCCTAGCAGCGTCCGCCCTTGCGCACCTGGCGAACCGCCGCCCCCAGGGCCGTCGGGAACGTGCCATCACGCGCCCCTAGCATGCCGTTGTTGGCCGGAACCGCCCGTACGCTCTGGCACAGGCGTTTTCGCCAGATGCGACAAGTGCAGGTCAGCCCTCGTAGCTCAGGGGATAGAGCATCGGTTTCCTAA
>JACCTY010000125.1 GCA_013812145.1 Geodermatophilaceae bacterium
CTCATAACCCAGAGGTCGCAGGTTCAAATCCTGCCCCCGCTACAAGAATGTGCAGGTCAGACGAGGGCTCCAACGCTTCGGCGCTGGAGCCCTTGATCATTTGACCGTGGCTTGACCGGGGGATAGCACGACACGGGGCGGAACGAGCCATGTCTACTGGGTATGCGCCGTTCCCGACGCTGAACAGCACCGGCGCGCCGCTCGTGACGTCGACCGACTGAGCGGTGTGGGGATGCGTTCCGACCACCAGGTCGGCACCGGCACCACGCAGCTCGGCGGCGAGGGCCCGCTGTTGCTCGTCGACCGGCCCGTAGCCCGGACCCCAGTGCGCCAGAACGATCCGCAGCGTCCCTGCCGGCGGGGGAACGGCCCCGGCGTCGAGCAACAACGGACCAGGGCTGCCTGGTGCTGCGTAGTAGCCGGCTTCAACGTACTTGGCCCGCGGTGCCATCCCGGAGGCCACCACAACCGCTTCCCCGTCGACCGCCAGCTTGACCGCTCGGCACGCGAGGACGTCGTCCGCGCCGGCGCCGCAATGCGCGATGCCGGAAGCGTCGAGCGCCTCGACCGTGTCGGCGAGGCCCTGGACGCCGTGATCCAGCATGTGGTTGTTGCCCAGCCCGACCAGCCGGAGGCCGACGTCGAGCAGGGCCTGCAACGAGGCGGGATCGGCGCACCGCCAGGACGGGCGTCTTGCCCCGTAGGACTTCTCGGCCGGCGGGGCATCGGCGCTGACCGGACCCTCGTGGTTGGCGATCACCAGGTCGGCATCCGCGAGCAGCGGGGCGAGACCGGAGAGGGCATGACCGTAGCCCTCACGATCCAGCGTGGCCTGGGCCCTGCTGCCGAGCAGGGTGTCCCCGATGAACGTGGTGCGGGCGGTCATGGGGCGGGAACCGCCTTTCGGGAGGGGCAGCAGTGATGCGTTGTCACCGGCATAGTGACAGCGCTACATGGGAGGCAGCTGAGGCGGAGATGAGCCCGTTGTCAGCCACCATCGAGGCCCCGCAATGTCGTTGACAGCCGCTGAGAGCCGTTCCACAGTGGCGCAGTGAGTTACCCCGCAGCCCAGCCTTGACGCCCTGCTGAGAGCGTGACCCTGGTGGCACGGCGGTGACCGGCGTGCCACGGCCGCTGGCCGTCCGGATCATCGCCTTCTCCGGGCTCGGGGACTTCATCCCGTTCTACGCCGTCTACGCGCTGCTCTTCGCCGACGCCGGGCTGTCGCTGGCCGAGATCTCCTCGCTGCTCGCCATCTGGTCGGTCACCGCGCTGGTGCTTGAGGTCCCGTCCGGTGCGTGGGCCGACATCGTGTCCCGCCGGCTGCTCCTGTGCGCCGGGCCGGTTCTGCACGCGACCGGGTTCGCCACCTGGATCCTCGTCCCGAACTACCTCGGCTTCGCCCTCGGTTTCGTGCTGTGGGGTGCGGGCAGTGCGCTCATCTCCGGAACGCTCGAAGCCTTCGTGTACGACGAACTCGCCGCCGTCGACGCCACGTCGTCGTACGCCGGCCTGATGGGCTGGGCCGGTTCGGCCTCGACGACCGGCATCCTGGTCGCAACCTTCCTGGCCGCGCCGCTCTTCGCCCTCGGCGGCTACCCGCTGGTCGCCTGGTCCAGCGTCGGCGTCGCGCTCCTGCAGGCGCTCGTCGCGCTCAGCCTGCCCGCCGCACCGCGGATCGCCGAGGCCGACGAGATCGAGACCGGCGGTGACCCGCCACCCCAGGCCTCGATCGGCCGGCGCTACGTCCTCATGCTCAAGGCCGGGCTTGGCGAGGTGACTCGGGTCCACGTCGTCCGCAACGCCGTCCTCATCAGCTCGCTGATCTACGGCCTCAACACCCACGACGAGTACTTCGCGCTGGTCGCCGAGGAGAAGGGCACCGCGACCACGGTGATCGCGCTGCTCGTCGGCATCACCGCCGTCGGCGAGGCCATCGGCACGGCCCTGGCCGGCCGCACCGCCAGGATGCGCAACAGCACCATGGCGGCACTGCTCGTCTCGGCCGGCGCCCTCTTCGCCGGTGGTTCGGCGCTCGGCGGTCTGCTCGGCTTTCTGGGGCTCGCCGTGGCCAGCGGCATCCACAACAACCTCATCGTCGTCACCGAGGCCCGCGTGCAGGACACCATCGAGGGACCGGCTAGGGCTACGGTGACCTCGGTCGGCGGCCTGCTCACCGAGTTCGTCGCGCTCGGCACGTTCGCCGTGTACGCCGCCGGCTCGACGGTGCTGTCCGTCTCCGCCCTCGTGGGCGTGCTCGCCATTCCGCTGGTCCTGGCGGCGTTCCTGGTGCCGCGCTGGACGCCGAAGCCGCAGCCAGGCTAGGCCGACAGCTCCCGGCGCATCACCACGCGCGCGCCGCCGGGCTCTGCGACCAGCTCGCAGCCGGCCGCCCCGAGCAGTTCCACCGACCCGCCGTGCACCGAGCCGTGCCGGCGGGTCGGGTCACCGGGATAGGCCTCCAGCACGGTCGCACCCGCTCGAGCGGCGTACACCATGGCTCCGTCCAACAGGGCCGGCACCACCTCGGCGTGATCGAGCCCGGCTGCGGTGAAGAAGCAGACCACCGACCACACGTCGTCCCGGTCGAGTTCGGTCAGCTTCAGGGCGGGGGAGCGGACGATCCGTGGATAGTCCGCTCGCGGCGAGACCGAACACCAGCCCACCGGCACGCCGTGGTCATAGCCGAGCACTCCGACGGGTGCGCCGGACTCGACCAGCTCACGCAACGCCGCCCGGTTTCCGTCCGCGCCGTTGCGCTGGTACGCCGCCGCGGCCGTCCGCCACTGCATGCACCAGCAGTCGCGACTGCCCGACGACGCGGCGAACACCGCCGCCACGTCGTCCCAGCTGTGCGGCCCGATCGGCCGTGTCTCCAGATCCATGCCTCGACCGTGCCACGTCCCCCGGTCAGCGGCTGTCCGCAACTGCCGGTGCCCCCGCCGTTGCGTCCGTAGGTTTGGTCGGTATGGCGCTCAGATCGACGGACGTCACGGGGACCTTGGTGCTGGGTCGGCGGCGGTTCGAACCCGGCGAGCCGGTGCTCATGGCGATCGTCAACCGCACGCCGGACTCGTTCTACGACGTCGGCGCGACGTACGACGCCGCTCGGGCGCTGGCACGGGTGCACGAGGTCGTCGCCGAGGGCGCGGACATCGTCGACATCGGCGGGGTCAGGGCCGGACCGGGCGACGAGGTGTCGACGGCGGAGGAGATCCGCCGGGTCGTGGACTTCGTGGCGGTGGTGCGGTCGGCGTACCCGGATCTGGTCATCAGCATCGACACCTGGCGCTCCGCGGTCGGTCGAGCGGCCTGCGCGGCGGGCGCGAACCTGATCAACGACGCGTGGGGCGGCTTCGACGCAGGCCTAGCCGACGTGGCCGCCGAGTTCGGCGCCGGCCTGGTGTGCACGCATGCCGGTGGCCTGCCGCCGCGCACCAAGCCGCACCGGATCGGGTACGACGACGTGGTGGCCGACGTCCTCACCGTGACGACCGGGCTGGCCGAACGGGCCGCCCGAGCGGGGGTACGACGCGACGGCATCATCGTCGACCCCGGTCACGACTTGGGCAAGAACACCTGGCATTCCCTGGAGATCACCCGCCGGCTGAGCGAGCTCGTGGACACCGGCTGGCCGGTGCTCGTGGCGCTATCCAACAAGGACTTCGTCGGCGAGACCCTCGACCTGCCGGTCGACCAGCGGCTGACCGGGACGCTTGCCGCCACCGCCATCTGCGCCTGGCACGGAGCCCGGATCTTCCGGGTGCACCAGGTGGCACCAGCCCGCCAACTGCTTCACATGGTGGGCGCGATCAAGGGGGAGCGGCTGCCGTTGCGCGTGTTGCGCGGACTTGTCTGAAGATCAGTCGTGGTCGAGCTGGATGACGGTCTCCCTGCCTGGTGCCAGGAAACCCGCAAGTTCCGTGCCCTCGGCGTGGATCGCTGCCGTGTACTCATCCGGTATCCGCACTGCCGGTTTGATCTGCAGGCTCACCCGGTCTCCCTGGCGGCGTAACGCCCACAGGGCGCTGACGAAGCCGTCGACGAGCAGGCTGCCGACGTGCCCGCCGGGGCCGCCCTGCAGGAGTTCGAAGCCCGCGGTGTCGGGGATGACCCGCGAGCGGTCGGCGTACCCGAGGGTGCTGTTGTCGTACTCCGGCAGGAACCGGACCGGTGCGGGGGTCTCGGGGTCGGGCAACGGCCCGTCCGGGACGTCGAGCAGCTGGGCGCCGTCCTCGGTGCTAAAGCGGCGTAGCCGGCTGCCGAGCCGGTCGGTCACCTCGCGGAGCTTGGTCAGCCCGCACCAGGCCTGAATGTCCATCACGCTGGCCGGCCCGAACGCGGTCAGGTAGCGCAGCACGAATTCCTCGACCGGCCGATCGTGGTGGAGTTCGGCACCGAGCCAGGACTCCACCAGCGCCCAGGCCGCCTGGCCGCTGCGGCCCCACAGCCCGCGCGGTGTCGGCTGCAGCACCGGAAGCAGGTACGTCGTGGCCATGCCGATCGGTTCGGCGTTCACGCCAGGAAAGCGCTCGGCCTGCAGCCGGCCGAGTTCCGCGCGGGTTCGGGGCCGCTCGGCCAGGAGCGCGCGACCGTGGTCGAGGATGTCCTGTACGTCGTACCCGCCGAGCTGCTTCGACCAGACGGTGCCGCCGAACGTTCGAGCGAGGACAGGGTGCAGGAGTGGTCGCATCGTCAGCGCATCCTCGGCGGTGACCAGATGGATGGTCGAGCGCATCAGCGGTATCCGCACGACGGCCCGGTCGTCGGTGTGGCGGGAGAGTTCGTCGGGGTCGAACGCTTCGAGCCGGTTCCACAGCGCTGTGTAGGGAACCGCCGGGACCTGCGCCTGGAGGCCCACTACGTGGTGCACCGCCTCCAGTACGGGCATCCGGACCCGGTGGAGCAGGAGCTGGCGGGCGAGCGTGGATCGGTTGAGCGCGCGCCGACTGAGAACCGGACCGACGTCACTCGACACGACGGAATCGTTGCACGCGGGACTGGTGCTAGAACCAACGTCCACTCGCGCGCATGTAACGGCTAGGCGACGCTGAGGACCGCCGGCGTCTACCCGGTGGCGTCACCGGTTCTGAGCAGGCGCAGCACCTCTGCGTGCAGCCGGCCGTTGCTGCACACCGCGCTGCCACCATCGGGCCCGGAGCGGCCGGCGAGGTCGGTGAACGTGCCGCCCGCCTCCCTGACGATCACCGCGACGGCGGCCAGATCCCACAGTGAGACCTCGGGCTCGCAGGAGACGTCCACCGCACCCTCGGCGACGAGCATGTGCGACCAGAAATCGCCGTACCCGCGGGTCCTCGAAACCTGCCGGGTGAGGTTCAGGAACCCGTCGAGGCGGCCCTGCTGCTCCCAGCCGGACAGGCTGGAGTAGGACAAGCTCGCGGCGGCGAGCCGGTCCACTGCAGAGACCCGACAGCGGCTGGCGGCGCTGAGGCTGCGGCCGGTCCAGGCGCCGGTGCCGGTCGCAGCCCACCATCGCCGTCCGAGCGCCGGCGCCGAGACCATGCCCACGACTGGCTCCGAGCCATCCATCAGCGCGATCAGCGTGGCCCACACCGGCACTCCGCGGACGAAGTTCCTGGTCCCGTCGATCGGGTCGAGGACCCATCGTCGCGGCCCGTGCCCGGTGCCGCCGGTCTCCTCGCCCAGGACCGCGTCGCGGCTGCGGGCCCGGGCCAGCGTGGACCGCAGCAGCTCCTCGGCTGCGCTGTCGGCGTCCGTCACCGGCGTCAGATCCGGTTTCGTCGTGACGGTCAGATCCGTGGCGGTGAAACGGCTCATCGTCAGCGAGTCCGCCTGGTCGGCCATGACGTGCGCCAGCCGCAGGTCCTCCTCGTACGTCGTCGCCACTAGCCGCACGTTACCGTCGGAGCCATGCAGGCGAGTGCACTCGTGGGGCTGCTGGCCGAACCGGAGCGGCTGCGTGTTGTGGCGGCGCTGGCATTGGGCGCTGCCAGGTTCGACGAGGTCGTCCGGGTCAGCGGTCTGCCGGCGCCCATCGTTGCCAAGGCGGTCCGCCGGCTGGAAGCCGCCGAACTGGTGTCCATTGTGGACGGTGTGCATGAACTGCGCGCCGAGCTGTTCAAGCAGGCAGCGCGGGAGGCTGCGCCGGGACCGGAGGACCTCGGTGTCGTCGATCCGGCGGAGGAGTCGGTCCTCCGGGCGTTCATCCGGGCCGGGCGGCTGACCCACTTCCCGACGGCGCACGGAAAGCTGGCGATCGTGCTGCGGCACATCGTTACGAGGTTCGAACCGGGCGTCCGCTACCCGGAGCGCGAGGTCAACGCGGTGCTGGCCGCCGTACACCCGGACTATGCGGCGCTGCGGCGCCACCTGGTCGACGAGGGCCTGCTCACCCGCGAGGCGGGCGTCTACTGGCGCACCGGCGGCTGGGTGGATGTGCTCGCCGAATGACCGTTCAGCACGGGGTGAGCGGGTCCGAGTCGGTGGCGGCCTAGGCCGACCGGGCGGTGAGCAGGCGGCGGAAGGATGCCAGCCGGCCGGGTGTGGCGTGCCCGGTAGCCACCCAGTCGTCGAGCGCGCAGCCGTCCGCCGCCGAAAGGTGCTCGCAGTTCGCCGGGCAGCCGAGCGCCCCTTCGGCGAGATCGGGGAACGCCGCCAGTACGTCGGAGGGCTGCACATGCGCCAGTCCGAACGACCGGATCCCTGGCGTGTCCACGATCCAGCTGTCGTCGTCCAGGGCCAGCATCACCGCCGAGCTGGAGGTGTGCCGACCCTTGCCGACGTCGCTGACCCGCCCGATGGCCCGATCGGCGTCGGGAACCAACGCGTTGACGAGCGTTGACTTCCCGACGCCGCTGTGCCCGACCAGGACGCTCAGCTGACCCTGCAACTGATCGCGCAACGTGTCGTACGGCAGATCCCGGCGGACGTTCACCGTGCGCAGACCCAGATCTGAGTACAGCGAAGTCAGCTCCGCTGGATCGGCCAGGTCGGACTTGGTCAGGCACAGCAGCGGATCCAGCCCGCCGACATAGGCGGCGACGAGGCAGCGGTCGATGAGGCCGGTGCGCGGCGGCGGGTTCGCCAGTGCGGTGACGATGACGAGCTGGTCGGCGTTGGCGACGATCACCCGCTCGTACGGGTCGGTGTCGTCCGCCGTACGCCGAAGCACCGACGTCCGGTCGGCTATCCGGACAATCCGGGCCAGGGCATCCGTTGCCCCGCTGGTGTCGCCCACGAGGGATACCCGGTCGCCGACCACGACGGACTTGCGGCCTAGTTCGCGCGCTCGCATGGCCGTCACGGTGTTGACCCCGACCCGGCAGGTGTAGCGGCCGCGGTCCACGGCGACAACGAAGCCGTCCGCCGCCTGCTCGTGGGCCGGCCGAGTCCGGGTCCTGGGACGGGATCCCTGCCGGGTCGGCCGGACCCGGACGTCGTCCTCGTCGAGGTCGCGACGTCGCGGACTCAGTGCGTCCCTCCGGCGAGCATCCGCTCCCACATCCCTGGAAAGTCCGGCAGCGTCTTCGTCGTCGTCGCGATGTCAACAACCTGTACGCCGTCGACCACGAGGCCGAGCACAGTAGCGGCGGTCGCGAGCCGGTGGTCGTCGTAGGTGTTGAACACCCCGCCGTGCAGCGGACTCGGCCAGATCACCAGGCCGTCCTCGGTCTCGCGGACCTGCCCGCCGAGTTTGTTCAGTTCGGTGCTCAGCGCGACCAGCCGGTCCGTCTCGTGCTGACGCAGATGGGCGATGCCGTGCAGTCGCGACGGTGCGGTGGCCAGGGCGCAGACGGCGGCGAGGACCGGCGCCAGCTCGCCCACGTCATGCAGGTCGGCATCCAGGCCTCCGATGGTGCCGGTTCCCTGCAGCACCAGCCCGCCGGCGTCCAGGCAGACGTGGGCGCCCATCCGGGTGAACAGCTCCGGCAACGCGGCACCGGCTTGGGTCGTCCGCACCGGCCAGGCCGGTATCCGCACGCGTCCGCCCGTCACCAGGGCTGCGGCGAGAAAGGCCGCCGCGTTGGACAGGTCCGGCTCGATGACCCACTCACGGGCCGCGGGTCGCCCTGGTTCCACTGCCCACACCGATCGGGTGGAGTCATCGACTGACACACCCGCTGCGCGCAGCATCTCCACGGTCATCCGGATGTGCGGTGCCGACGGCACCGGCGGCCCCGCATGCCGCACCCGAAGACCCTTGTCGAAGAGCGGGGCGGTGAGCAGCAGCGCAGTGAGGAACTGGGAGGACTGTGAGGAGTCGATCGTGACATCGCCGCCAGTCAGTCCACCAAGGCCGTTGACGGTGAACGGCAAGGCGTCGCGGCCACCGTCGTCGATCTGCGCTCCCAGAGCGCGCAGGGCCTCGATCAGCGCCCCGAGCGGACGGTCATGCGCCCGGTCGTCCCCGTCGAAGTGCACCGGGCCGTCGGCGAGAGCTGCGACGGCGGGAAGAAAGCGCATCACTGTCCCGGCATTGCCAACGTCCACAGTGGACGGTCCACTCAACCTGCCTGGCCGCACCGACCACAGGTCACCGGCGCGGTCGGTTGCCGAGCCCATGGCGGCCAGGCCGTCGGCCATGAGCACGGTGTCTCGGGCCTCGAGCGGGCGGCACAGAGATGAGGGGCCGTCGGCCAGCGCGGCCAGGACGAGAGCGCGATTCGTCATGGACTTGGAGCCGGGCAGCACCACGGTGGCATCGACAGGCACCGTCGCGACCGGCGCCGACCATACGTTCTCCACGCAACCAGTGTGCCCTGCCGGCTCGGCGCGTCCCGTTGCCGGCGATCATGACGTCTCGTGGTCCGGATCGCCCCATTTGCCTGGCTTGGCGTGCCCAAATCGTCATGATCGCGCCGGGTGGGGTCGGTCGGTGCCACCCGTTAACCTCCCCGGCGTGGACATGAACCGCTATCTCGCCCTCATCCGCGCCGACGCCGATGCGTTGACCGCTGCCGCCCGCGGCCGGCTCGAGGCGCCCGTGCCGTCCTGTCCCGGCTGGACGGTGGCCGACCTGGTCGACCATGTCGGGCACGTCTACCTGCACAAGATCGAGTCCATCCGGCAGCAGCAGAACCCGGAGCCATGGCCGCCACCGCCATTCGACGGCCACCCGATCGACTGGCTCGAGGCCGCCACCCGGGAGATGCTGACCGAGTTCACCGAGCGCGGCCCGGACGCCCCGTCGTACACCTGGCACGAGCCCGACCAGACTGTGGGTTTCTGGTATCGCCGGATGGCACAGGAGACGGCTGTGCATCGGGTCGACGCCGAGTTGGCGGTCGGGGCGGCCGGCCCGGTCGACAGCGAACTGGCGCTCGACGGGGTGGACGAACTGCTCGACGTGTTCTTCTCCGGCGACTGGTCCGACCTACCGAAGCCGGACCTCATCGGCCGGATCGGCCTGCGGGCGGCGGACCGGTCGTGGCTCGTGGTCCTGGAGCCCGAAGAGGTCAGGATCGAGCCGCTCGGCGACGACGGCGCGGATGCCGTGGTCACGGCTGAGCCGTCGGATCTGCTGTTGTGGCTCTGGGGTCGGTTGCCAACCGAGTCCGTGCGGATCGAGGGTGACGCCGCGGTGGTCGACCGGCTGCAGCAGCGGCTCACCGAGGTGACGGACTGACGGGTTCCGCGCGTGTGCGGTAGGTACGCGGCCTCGCGCAGCCCCGAGGACCTCATCGTCGAGTACGAGGCGGTCGACGGCACGGACGGTGCCCGGCTTCCGGCCGACTTCAACGTCGCCCCCACCGTGCCGGTTCACGCGGTGCGGACCCGAGTGCGCGACGGCGTCCGGGAGTTGTCCGTGCTGCGCTGGGGGCTGGTGCCGTCATGGGCGGAGGATGCCAGGGTCGGTTCGCGGTTCATCAACGCCCGGGCCGAGACCCTCACCGCCAAGCCGGCGTACCGCAGTGCGTTCGCCCGCCGCCGTTGCCTCGTCCCGGCTGACGGCTGGTTCGAGTGGACCGTCCGAGTCGATCGTCCGGGCAAGCAGGCCTACTACATGACGCCGTACGACGGCGCCGGCGTGGCCTTCGCGGGCCTCTGGGAGGTCTGGGCGAGCGGGGCAGGGCGGCTGCTCACGTGCACGATCGTCACCACCGAGGCGATCGGACAGCTCACCGCGCTGCACGACCGGATGCCACTTGTCCTGCCGGCGGAGCGACACGCCGAGTGGCTCGATCCCGAGCACCCCGACCCGCAATCCCTACTCGCGCCGCCGCCCGCTGAGTTCGTCGCGGGGCTGGAAGTGCGCCCGGTCGGACCGGAGGTCGGAAACGTCGCCAACACCGGCCCTGGACTTCTGCACCGGTACGACGAGCCAGCTGCGCAGACCCTGTTCTAGCGGCCGCTGTCGGCCCGGCCATGCGTCACACTCAGCCAGGTGGCCGACCGGGATCCGCCGACCGAGCAGCGCCTCATCGACACGGTGCGGGGGCCGGCGCGGTTGCACATCGACCGGTCCGACGAGCCGCACGGTTTGCTCATCCTGGGACACGGCGCCGGCGGCTCGGTCACCGCGCCCGACCTCGCGGCGTTGGCGGCTGCCGCCCCGCGGGCCGGCATCTCGGTGGTCCGCGTCGAGCAGCCCTACCG
>JACCTY010000130.1 GCA_013812145.1 Geodermatophilaceae bacterium
CGGGGCTCGGGCGGCACGCCGTACCGTGTCTCGGGTGAGGGCCGCGCAGCTCGATCTCGCTCGCTTCGAACCGCGGCTCATGCTCGCCCTGTTCGGCATCGCGGCGAGTACACAATCGCCGTCCCCGGTCCTGCTCTTCTACACCGATCGCCTCGAGCTCGGTGCCATCAACCTGACCGTCTTCTTCTCCGTATACGCACTCGGGCTGGTGCCGTCCCTTCTGTTGGGCGGTCCGTATTCCGACCGCTACGGCCGCCGCACCGTGGTCGTCCCGGTCAGCCTGCTCAGCGCCGTCGCGTTGCTCGTCCTGATCTCCGCCGATACGGCGGGGGAACCGGCGCTGTTGATCGGTCGCTTCCTGCAGGGGCTGACGAGCGGGGCGGTGTTCACCGTCGGAACGGTCTGGATGCGGGAGCTGGCCGGCCAGGATCGGGCCGCCTCCGCAGCGATGCGCGCGGCCGCCGCCATGGCCGTCGGGTTCGCCGTGGGTCCCTTCGTCGCCGGAGTGCTCGTGCAATGGGCACCGTGGCCGACGGTGTTGCCGTTCGCCCTCCCGCTGACCTTGGTGCTCCTCGCCTACCTGCTTGCCCGCACCGTGCCCGAGACGATGACGGTACGGCGGCCGGGGCGGCTGGAGATCGGGATACCGCCCGGCGCCGCGCGCGGCTTCCTGGTCTACCTGCTGCCGATCGGCCTGCTCGTCTACACGTTCGCCGTACTGTCCCTGACGGTCTTCCCGCTGCTCGTCGCGCGGGCCGGCTTCGGGGCCACGTTGTTCCTGGCCGGACTCATGGCACTGATCGTCCAAGGCTCGGCTGCGCTTGCCACGCCGTGGGCGAAGCGGCTGAGGCCGGGTCCGAGCGGGCCGGTCGCCGCTGTGTTGGCCGCTGTCGGCTGCCTGTTCGGATACTTCGCCGTACAGCCCGGTGGGTGGGCCTGGGCGCTGCCGGCCAGCCTCGCGATCGGGGTGTCGGAGGGCTTGGCGATGACGTCCGGGATAACGGTGTCGGACCTGCTCGCGCCGGCGCATCGCCGGGGCGGTCTGGTGTCGGTGTTCTACCTGGTCGTGTACTTCGGCTTCCTGGTCCCGACAATCCTCGTGCTGGTGAGCGGCGATTCGTTGTTCTCCGGCGTACCGATCCTGGCCCTCGGCGGCTGCGCCCTCGTCATCACCGGCATTCTCGGTCTGCCCGGCCGGCGACTCATCAACCAGATGGCACCCGAAGCAGCCAGTATTGGCGCGGGTCGGCGTACCACGTCCACTTCCTGACCGGCCGGGGATGCAGCACTCCATCCACTGTGGACAGTGCTTCGCCGCAGGAGGTCTGGACGGACCGGCCGGTGCTCCTCGTCGTACGCCGGAGCAAACCTGCTGCCACCTCCGCGACGACTCCGCAGTCCACGTCGTAGTCGGGGCGTACGTCGATGCGCCGCACCGTGCCGTCCGCGACGAGTTCGTCGTCGTGGTAGGTCTGCGCCCCGAACATTGCCGCGCCAGCCCATCCGGAGAGCCGGCCGCGGTGCAGCAGCAGGCCCCCATGGTCGTCGCGGACCAACCGCACGTTGCGGACCTCGTCGGCTGTCGCCACGTCGGCGGCCAGCGTCGGGCGCGGGGGAAGGCCGAGCCGCGAGGACAGCTCGCGTGAGGCCTTGTCCGTGTCGGCCACCCACCCGACGGGGACCTCGGTGACCTGGTCGCGGCGGACCAACCGCTGCAGGATCGCGCTGAGACCTGCGATGTCGGCGCTGAGCACCAACGGCCTGTCTGAGTGCGCGTCGAGGGTCCGGTCGATGTCGTCGCGGTCGGTGCCGAGCAGAATCGGATCCGCCCTCAAGTGGTGCGCGATCGTGCGGACCCAGTCGTCGACCGGCCCGATCCGCAGGAGTGTCACGATTGCTGGCGTACCCTTCGTGCGCTCGCCGAACCCTCAACTCAGGAGAGTCTGCTCATGCCCGCAGTCGTGCTCATCGGCGCCCAGTGGGGCGACGAGGGCAAGGGCAAGGCGACCGACATCCTGGGTGGCCGGGTCGGGTACGTCGTCCGCTACCAGGGCGGCAACAACGCCGGGCACACCGTCGTCACTCCGGACGGCGAGAAGTACGCGCTGCACCTGATCCCGTCGGGCATTCTCACGCCCGGCTGCACGCCGGTGATCGGCAACGGCGTCGTGGTCGACCCCGGCGTTCTGCTGGCGGAGCTCGCCGCCTTGGAGGAGCGTGGCGTCGACACCACGCGACTGGTCATCTCCGCGGACGCGCACCTGATCATGCCGCACCATCGGGCGTTGGACCGGGTCACCGAGCGCCACCTGGGCAAGGCCAGGATCGGTACGACAGGGCGCGGGATCGGGCCGGCGTACGGCGACAAGGTCGCCCGGATCGGTATCAGAGCCCAGGATCTGCTCGATCCCGGCATCTTCCGGGCCAAGCTCGAGGCGGCGCTCAAGGAGAAGAACCAGGTCCTCGTGAAGGTCTACAACCGCAAGGCGGTGGACGTCGACGAGGTGGTCGAGGAGTACCTCGGGTACGGCGAGACGCTCGCGCACCGGATCGTCGACACCCGGCTGCTGCTGGCCGAGGCGCTGGACCGGGGCGAGTGGGTGTTGCTGGAGGGTTCGCAGGGGACGCTGCTGGACGTCGACCACGGCACGTACCCGTTCGTCACGTCCTCCTCACCGACCGCGGGTGGTGCGGCCGCCGGCAGCGGGATCGGTCCGACGCGGATCTCCCGCGTCGTCGGGATTCTCAAGGCGTACACCACCCGGGTCGGCTCGGGGCCGTTCCCGACCGAGCTGCACGACGAGTGGGGGGAGTTCCTGCGCAAGCACGGCGGCGAGGTCGGCGTCACCACCGGCCGGGACCGGCGGTGCGGCTGGTTCGACGCCGTGATCGCGCGCTATGCCACCAGGGTGAACGGCATCACCGACTTCTTCCTCACCAAGCTCGACGTGCTCACCGGGCTGGACTGCGTCCCGATATGCGTCGCCTACGACATCGACGGAACGCGGCACGACGAGATGCCGATGACGCAGACCGCCTTCCACCACGCCCGGCCGGTGTACGAGCAGATGCCCGGCTGGTGGGAGGACATCAGCGACTGCCGGGCGGTCTCCGATCTGCCGGCGAACGCGCAGGCCTACGTGCGGCGGCTGGAGGAACTCTCCGGCGCCCGGATGAGCGTCCTCGGCGTCGGCCCCGGCCGGGAGCAGAACGTCCTCATCCACGACCTGCTCAGCTGACTCGCTGACCGTTACGTCCGTTGCTTTGAGCGCTGTACCAGCCAAAGCTACGGACGCAACGGCAAACGCCGGCGGGATTCAGGCGGCTGCGTCGTCGATGAGGCGACGGGCGTAGACGGCGATGTCGGGCTGGTCGGCGAACACCCCGTCAACACCGAGTGAGAAGAACAGCTCGTACTCCGCGGCGATGTCGCCGTACCGGGCCGGATCGGTGCCAATCCGGAAGTCCGCCGGCAGGAACGTGTTCTCGGCACGGAACGTGTACGGATGGACGAGCAGACCGGCCCTGTGCGCGTTGTCGACGAGCGCGGTGGGCTCGAGCAGGAACCCGGCGGCGTCCCGCGGGACGATCCGGTTCTTGTCGGGGCCGATGCCGTCGGCGTACCCGGCGATCCGGCGCAGTCCCGCCGGCGTCGCGAGATCGTCGTACGTCAGCGCGCTCCCGGCGGCCACCAAGTCGTACGGCGCACCGGTTCCGCCGATGAGCTGCACCAGCGGTACGTCGATGACCCGGTTCAGCTGCCGCAGGTTGGTGGTCTCGAAGGACTGGATGAAGACCTCTGAGTCGGGGCGGTTGAGTCCGTTCGCCCGCAGGGTGGCCACGAGCGGTTCCTCCAGGGACAGCCCGATCGAGTCGAAGTACGTCGGGTGTTTGGTTTCCGGGTAGATGCCGACTCGGTAACGGACGGCGAGGTCGATGATCTCCTGCAGCGTGGGGATTCGGAAGCGGCCGTCGTAGATCGTGTTGTTCGGCCGGATGTCAGGGAGGCGCTCCTTGGCGCGCAACTGCTTCAGCTCGGCGAGGGTGAAGTCCTCGGTGAACCACCCGGTGAACGACACGCCGTCAACGATCTTCGTGGTACGCCGATTGGCGAACACGGGACGGTCGGCGACATCGGTGGTGGTGCTGATCTCGTTCTCGTGCCGGGCCACCAGTACGCCGTCCTTTGTGGACACCAGATCCGGCTCGATGTAGTCGGTGCCCATACGGATCGCCAGCTCGTACGCCGCCAACGTGTGCTCGGGCCGGTACCCGGAGGCGCCCCGATGGGCGATCACGAGCGGCTCGGACGTGATGCCCCCGTCGGGCGCGGCTGACGCCGGGCCGGCGGCGGCGGCAAGGCCGATCATCAGGCCGACTGCCAATGCCGCGGCGACCGTGGCCGCGACCGCTCGGCGATAGCTGAACTGGTGCCTTCGCATAGGGGAGTCTCCTCCTCGGAGAACGGTGCGGGCGTAACGTCTGTCACGTCTGTCACATCTGTCAAGGCAAGCCGGTCAAGGCGACCAGCCGGACAACGACAGGCTGCGGCGGGGTGATCGGTTCCCGAACTCGCTCGCTACGCTTCTCGAGTGCGTGTGCTCGTGATCGGCTCCGGTGCCCGGGAGCACGCGCTGTGCGAGGCCCTGCGGGCCGACCCGACTGTGCACGGCCTGATGTGCGCGCCCGGCAATGCCGGCACCGACACCGTTGCCGAGAGCAGACCCGTCGACACATCCGATCCCCTCGCCATCGCCGACCTCGCCGCTGCGGTGGCGGTCGACCTGGTGGTGATCGGGCCCGAGGCACCGCTGGTGGCCGGTGCCGCCGACGCCGTACGCGGCAAGGGCATCGCCTGCTTCGGACCATCCGCGGCCGCGGCGCGGTTGGAGGGGTCCAAGGACTTCGCCAAGGCGGTGATGGCGGCCGCCGGGGTGCCGACCGCCGAATCACGCAGCTGCCGCAGCGGGGCCGAGCTCAGCGACGCGCTCGACCTGTTCGGCCCGCCGTACGTCGTCAAGGACGACGGCCTGGCCGCCGGGAAAGGCGTCGTGGTCACCGCCGACCGCGAAGTCGCCAGCGCGCACGGCGAGGTGCTCGTCGCGGCCGGGCGCGTGGTCGTCGTCGAGGAGTTCCTGGCCGGGCCGGAGGTGTCGCTGTTCGCGGTGACGGACGGCGCAACGGTCCTGCCCTTGCTGCCGGCCCAGGACTTCAAGCGGATCGGCGACGGCGACATCGGCCCGAACACCGGAGGGATGGGCGCCTACTGCCCGCTGCCGTGGCTACCGCCGGGCTTCGTCGACGACGTCTTGTCTCGGGTGCTGCGGCCGACGGTCGAGGAGATGGCCCACCGCGGTACGCCGTACATCGGGCTGCTCTACGCGGGTCTCGTGCTGACCGCCACCGGCCCACGGGTGATCGAGTTCAACGCGCGGTTCGGTGACCCGGAGACCCAGGTCGTCCTCGCCTTGCTGGAAAGCCCTTTGGCCGGCCTGCTGTACGCCGCCGCCACCGGCACTCTGGCGGAGCAGCCGCCACTGCGGTGGACCGATCGATCTGCGGTCACCGTGGTGGCCGCTGCGGAGGGTTACCCGGGAACGCCGCACGTCGGTGAGGTGGTGCTGGGGGCAACTGGTGAAGGGATCCTGCATGCCGGCACCCGGCGCGGGGCGGATGGGCAGGTGCTGGTTGCGGGCGGCCGGGTGCTGTCGGTCACGGCGACTGGCCCCACGCTGGAGGCCGCGCGGGCGGAGGCGTACGCACGATTGTCCACAGTGGACTGGCCGGGTATGCGCTACCGCACCGACATCGCGGCCGCCGCAGTCCGCGGAGAAATCAGTGTGTCCCTTTGACAGCGTCTTCCCGTGGCTGGGGGGGTCTGGGGTCGACGTCGGCCGCCACCGGCGCCTGCTCGACCGCATAGCGGCCGCGCAACAGATAGATCGCGGCGACGTTGAGGCACGCGATGAGCGGCACGGCCACCAGCGCTCCGATGATGCCCGCCGTGATCAAGCCGGCCGCAATCGCCAGGATGACCGCGACCGGATGCACCTTCACGGCCCGGCCCAATAGCAGGGGCTGCAGGATGTGGCCCTCGACCTGCATGACGAGCACGCAAAGCCCCAGCACCAGCAGCGCGCTGATCGGGCCGTTCGAGACCAGCGCCACCAGCACGGCGATCAGCCCGCTCAGGAACGATCCGACGATCGGGATGAACGCACCGAGGAATATCAGCGCGGTCAGCGGCACGGCCAGCGGCACACCGAGTAGCAGGAGGCCGACGCCGATGCTCATGGCATCCACGAAAGCGACCACTCCGGTGCCGCGGACGTAGCTGATCAGCGTCTTCCAGGCGTTGAGGCCCGCTCCGTCGATGTCCTGGCGGACGGTCTTCGGGAACAGCCCGACCAGCCAGAGCCAGATGTCCCGGCCATCGCGCAAAAAGAAGAAGAGCACGAACAGGATGAGCAGGAATCCGGTGACAATGTGCGTCACCGTCGTCGCCGTGGCCAGCGCCCCAGCGGTGAACGTGTCGCGGTTGTCCAGGACGGTCTGCGTCGCCGCATCAGTCGCGTCGTCGATCTGCTGCTGCGAGAGACTCAACGGGCCCTGCACCAACCAGTCTCGGACCTCGTCGACCCCGCCCTCCACACTGTCGGACAGGTCGCCGAAGCCGCCGGAGATCGCATCGATGACGAGGGTGAGCACGCCCGCCACTGCGCCGACCCCGCCGAGCAACACGATCCCGGCAGCCAGCGATCGGTTCATGCCCCGCCGCCTGAGCCACATCGCGGCCGGCTGGAGGACTGCAGCGAACAACAACGCGATGGCGACCGGAATCAGCACGTGCTGGAGCTTGCCGACGAGATAGAGCAGCACTGCCAGCGCCCCGAGGATGACGAGCAGCCGCCAGGACCAGGCCGCCGCCGATCGCACGCCGACCGGGACGTTCTCCTCCACCGGCCGGACCCGTGGCTCACGGATCAGCACCGGAGGCAACGGGGGCGGTCGCCACAGCGGCTGGCTTCGACTCGCTGCCGACCAACCACGACGCGCGCGTTCCATGACCCCCATGCGGCCAAGATACCGGACCTTGATCGGTTCACGGCGCTTTGACGTCGGTGCCGACAGGGTGCCCGATACCGTGTCCCCCGGAGGTGGCGATGGCCGACGACGAGCAGCAGGAAGAGGAACGCCAGCGTACGGCGGACAAGGTGCTCGGCTTCGTCGAGGACGTCATCTACTGGGGTATCGCGGTCGTCCTCGTCGCCGGGGCGCTGGTTCTGCTCGGCGTGCAGGTCTACGCGTTCACGAGGCTGACCGGCGAGCCGTCCGAGACGGTGCTGGTGGAGATCCTGGACGGCTTGCTGCTGGTCTTCATCTTCGTCGAGTTGCTCTTCGCCGTACGAGTGACGTTGCGCTCCCACGAGATCGTGGCCGAGCCGTTCCTCATCGTCGGCATCATCGTGTGTATCAAGGAGATCGTCGTACTGTCCGTGCAGTCGGCCAGCCTGCTGTCCGACGGTCCGGAGTTCTCCCGAGGGATCACCGAGGTGGGTGTCCTCGGCGGGCTGGTGCTCGTCTTGGCCTTGGCGATGTACGTCCTGCGCCTGCGCCGCGAGGAGACCGCCGAGGACGTCGGCGAGGAGGCCGCTGACGCTGCGGACGAGGCCGATGACGCCGAGCGCACGCTGGAGCGGGCCGGCCGGGACCGCGAACAGGCCGGCGAAACGCGAGACCAGGCCGCCGGGCGGGAGGCCGATTCTTGATCGGGCGATACACGCTGCCCGAGATGGGTGAGATCTGGAGCGAGGGCCACAAGTACGCCCTTTGGTGCCGGGTCGAGGTCTTGGTTCTCGAGGCACAAGCGGCTGCGGGCGTGGTCCCCGCCGACGCGGTCGAGCCGGTACGCCGGGCCGCCCCGCCGACGGCTGAGGCGGTCGCGGCCATCGAAGCGGTCACCGAGCACGACGTGATCGCCTTCTTGTCTGCCTGGGCGGACAACACCAGCCCGCGGGAGGCGGCGGCGTACGTCCACTTCGGACTCACGAGTTCCGATCTGCTGGACACCGCGCTGGCGCTGCAGCTGACGGAGGCTTCCGACGTGCTGCTGGTCAAGGCAGACCGGCTGGTCGGCGTTCTCCGGGACCACGGTCTGGAACACCGCGACACCGTCAAAGTCGGGCGCACGCACGGCATCCACGCCGAGCCCGACGTGTGGGGACACCGGGTCGCAGACCTCGCCTTTGCGATGGCCCGCTCCCGAGATCGGCTGCGTCGCGCCCGCGAGGCCGCCGGTGTGGTCGCCATCTCCGGCGCGGTCGGGACGTACTCCAACGTGGATCCGGCGGTGGAGGCGTACGTCGCCCAGCGGCTGGGGCTGCGGGCAGCCCCGGTGTCCACACAGGTCGTCATCCGCGACGGGATCAGTGAGTGGGTGAACTCGCTGGCCGTGCTTGCCACGGTCTGCGAGGCGGTCGCGCTGGAGGTCCGGCACGGCCAACGCACGGAGCTGCGCGAGCTGTCCGAGCCGTTCCGCAGCGGGCAGAAGGGTTCGTCGGCGATGCCGCACAAGAAGAACCCGATCATGTCGGAGCGGATCGCCGGCCTCGCCCGCATCGTCCGAGCGCAGATGGTGCCGGTGATGGAGGGGATCCCGCTGTGGCACGAGCGGGACATCTCGCACTCCTCGACCGAGCGGGTGGCGTTGCCGGACGCTGCGACGGCGACGGACTACCTGCTGCACCTGACGATTCGGTTGGTCGAGGGCTTGATCGTCGACCGCGACCGGATGCGGGCCAACCTCGACCGGACCGGCGGCCTGGTCTACAGCGGCGCCGTGCTGCTGGACCTGGTCGAGTCCGGGCTGTCCCGCGAGGACGCGTACGCCGTCGTACAGGAGGCTGCGATGGTGACCTGGCAGACCGGCGAGCCGTTCCGCGCGACGCTCCTTGCCACGGCGGAACGGGACGGGCATCACGTTGACGACGACCGGCTCTCGGCGCTGTTCCGGCCGGAGCGCTACCTCGAACGGCTCGGTCCGGTGTTCGACCGGCTGGCGCAACTGAGGTGAGGCTGCTCGCCTCGGGCAAGGTCCGCGAGCTGTACGAGGTGGACGGCGAGCGCCTGCTCATGGTTGCCAGCGACCGGATCTCGGCGTACGACGTGGTGCTCCCGACCGCCATCCCGGACAAGGGCGCGGTGCTCACGGCGCTGTCAGGGTGGTGGTTCGGTCGGCTCGCGGCCGCGCAACCGCATCATCTGGTCTCCGCGGTGGCCGGGGTACCGGAGGAGTTCCGCGGCCGGGCGATGCTGGTTCGCCGACTGTCGATGCTGCCGGTGGAGTGCGTCGCGCGCGGGTACCTGGCCGGCTCGGCGGTGGCCGAGTACGCCGAGACCGGGGGCGTGTGCGGCGTCCAGTTGGAGGCCGGACTGCGCGATGGGGACCGGCTGTCCGAGCCGATCTTCACGCCGGCGACAAAGGCGGCGGCCGGCGAGCACGACGAGAACGTGGCTTTCGACCGGGTCGTGGCCGCGGTCGGCGGCGAGCTTGCGGAGGGGCTGCGCGACCGCACGCTGGCGATATATGCCGAGGCGGCCGCGGTGGCCGAGCGCAGCCGGATCCTGTTGGCGGACACCAAGTTCGAGTTCGGGACCGATTCGGGTGGTGCCCTGGTGCTCGGCGACGAGGTGCTCACGCCGGACTCCTCGAGGTTCTGGCCGGCCGAGGAGTGGCGCCCCGGCGGTGCGCAGCCGTCGTACGACAAGCAGTTCGTCCGCGACTGGCTGACGCACGAGTCCGGCTGGGATCGCCGGCCGCCGGCGCCACAGCTTCCCGACGACGTGGTGACGGCTACCCGGAGGCGCTATGTCCAGGCCTACGAGCAGCTGACCGGCCTGCGGTTCGCCGACTGGTCCGAGGTGTCATGACCCAACCTGTTCGGTACCGCTCCGAGGACGAGGACAGCGCTCGTTGGCTGGGGTTCGAGTTCAGGCCGGGTGACATCGTGATCAGTACCCGGTCCAAGTGCGGCACCACATGGATGCAGATGATCTGCGCGCTGCTCGTCCTCCAGACCCCGAACCTGCCGGCGCCGCTGGCGACAATGTCCCCGTGGCTGGACTGGCTGATCACTCCTGTCGACGAGGTGTTCGCCGCGCTTGACGCCCAGCCGCATCGGCGCTTCATCAAGACCCATACGCCACTGGACGGACTACCCCTACACCCGCGGGCCACCTTCATCGTGGTCGCCAGGCAGCCGCTGGACATGGCGGTGTCGCTCTACCACCAGGGCGAGAACCTCGACCGTGCGCGGATGCGTCAACTCACGGGTCGGCCCGAGCCTGACCGGCCACCGGCTCCACGCCCGCCGCTGCCGCAGTGGCTGCTCTCCTGGATCGACCGGACCGTCGACCCGCAGGAGGAGCTGGACTCCCTGCCCGGGGTCATTTGGCACCTGAGCGACGCATGGGCCCGCCGGGCCGAGCCGAACGTCGTACTCGTGCACTACGACGACCTGTCCGCCGACCTTGACACGGAGATGCGTCGCCTTGCGGCGCTGCTCGGGATCACCGTGCCCGAGCAGACCTGGCCCAGGCTGGTTGCGGCCGCCACATTCGAGCACATGCGAGCAGCGGCCGACCGACTCGCTCCGGACCCGTCGGGCGTCCTCAAGGACAGGTCCGCGTTCTTCCGATCCGGCAGCTCGGGTTCAGGCAGCAAGCTCCTCACCGACGAGGAACTGGCCCACTACCGCGAGCGGGTAGCCCAGTTGGCACCGGCGAGCCTGCTGGCCTGGCTTCACCGCGTCGACCCCAGCTGAAGCCACAACTATGGGCGACCCGGCGACCGTCGAGGACGTGGGCGGTCACGAGCCCTCGCCGACGACGTCGCGTGCCGCGTCCTGTGCCGCCTGAGCTGCGTGGGCCGCCTGATCGGGCCGTGGATCGTCAGGAGTACGGCGGAGGTTCTCCGCGACGAGCAGGGCCGCGGTGCTTGCCGCCGCGGCGGCGAGCAGCACGCCCGCTATCGCGTCGCCGCGCAGGTTCGGGTTTCCGTCGTGGGCGAGGCGCTGCCCGAGAGCGGCGACCTCGGCGGCGATCTCGGCGATCCGCAGCGGGACCTCGCTCGCCTCGGACAGCGCCTGCGCGACGGCCGTCCGACGGTTACCGGACTCCCTGGGCAGCTGGGTAGCCGCGAGATAGCTGCCGTACGCCGCGGCGTCGGCATCGGCGAGCGGCCGTGCAGCGGCCCGCAGCCCCTCCGCCCGGTCCACCAGGTCGGGGGGAATCGCGGCCGGGTCGGCGTACCGGCCGGCCATCGCGGTCAACGCGGCGGCCAGCCCGGTGACTACCGCAGCGACTGCACCGCCGCCGGGCGCTGGGCTGCGGGCGGCGACGGCGTCGAGCAGCTCGCTGACCGTCAGCCGCAGGATTCCGTCGGACATTCCGCTCTCTGTGGTCACGAGAGCGGCGCTGCCCGTCGCGCAGCAGCCGCGACTTTGCCTGCGGGGTGGCCCCGCACACCGGACAAATCGCCTGCCGCCGCGGCCACGCCACAGGCAAAGTGGGGTCCGCGGGGTCTGGAGTCGAGAGAAGTCACGGCTCTAGGAGAGCCCCACGATGTTTCCTTCGGCGTCGATGTCGATGATGCTGGCGGCCGGCTTCGTTCCCAGGCCGGGCATCGTGCGCATGTCGCCGCAGATCGGGTACACGAAGCCGGCGCCGACCGACGCGCGGACCTCCCGGACCCACAGCGACCAGCCCGTCGGAGCTCCCTTGAGCGCGGCATCGGAGGAGATCGAAAGGTGGGTCTTGGCGATGCAGACCGGCAGGTTGCCGAAGCCGTTGCGCTCGTAGTTGGCCAGCTGCTTGTTCGCCGTCGCGCTGTACTCGACGCCGGCGGCGCCGTACACCCTCGCGGCCACCGTCTCGATCTTCTCTTTCAACGTCGCCTCGTCCGGATACAGCACGGCGAAGTGTGTCTCCTCCTCGGCGGCCTCGACCACAGCTTCGGCCAGCTCGGTGGCTCCGCGCCCGCCCTCGGCGAAGTGGTTGCACACCGCGACCCGCGCACCCATCGACTCCGCGATCTCGCGGATGGCCTGGTGCTCGGAGGCGTGGTCGGCCGGGAAGGCGTTGATCGCTACGACCGGGGAGACGCCGTGGACGCGGATGTTCTCGATCTGCTTGCGCAGGTTGGACCCGCCGACGTGCACCTCGTCCGGGTTCTCCGCCAACAGCGCCTCGGGCAGCGCCTTGCCGGCGACGATCTTGTGGTTTCCCGAGTGCGACTTGAGCGCTCGCACCGTGGTCACCACGACCGCGGCGTCCGGGATCAGGCCGGAGGCGCGGCACTTGATGTTGAAGAACCGCTCGGCGCCCATGTCGGCGCCGAACCCTGCCTCGGTGATGAGGAAGTCGCCCCCGCGGATGCCGATGAGGTCCGCGATGATCGAGGAGTTACCGGTCGCGATGTTGCCGAACGGCCCGGCGTGCACGAGTACTGGCGTGTTCTCCAGTGTCTGCATCAGGTTGGGCTTGGCAGCGTCGCGCATGATGGCCGCCATCCCGCCGGCGCCGCCGATCTCCTCGGCCGTCACCGGGGTGCCGTCCTTGGTGTAGCCGACGACGATGCGCCCCAGCCGCTCCCGCATGTCGGCGAGGGACGTGGTCAGCGCCAGGATCGCCATCACCTCGGACGCGGCGGTGATGTCGAAGCCGGTCTGCCGCGGTACGCCGTCCATGGTGGTTCCGAGGCCGACGATGATGTTGCGCAGCGCCCGGTCGTTGACGTCGATCACCCGCCGCCAGGTGATGTTGTGCTGGTCCAGCCCGGAAGGGTTGCCCTGGTACAGGTGGTTGTCGACCATCGCCGACAGCAGGTTGTGTGCCGCCGTCACGGCATGGAAGTCACCTGTTAGGTGCAGGTTGAGGATCTCCATCGGGACTACCTGGCTGTAGCCGCCACCGGCCGCCCCGCCCTTGATGCCGAACGTCGGTCCCATCGAGGGCTGCCGGAGCGCGATCGTGGCGCGCTTGCCGATGTGGCTCATGGCCTGGCCGAGACCCACGGTGGTGGTCGTCTTGCCTTCGCCCAACGGGGTCGGTGTGATCGCCGAGACTACGACGTACCGGGCCTTGGGCCGGTCGGCCAGCTCCTCCAGAGCGGCCAACTTGATCTTGGCGACGTTCTCGCCGTACGGCTCGAGCAGGTGTTCTCCGATACCCATTCCGGCGGCAATCCCGCTCAGCGGCTTGAGCTGCGCGGCTTGGGCGATCTCCAGGTCGGACGGGAACTGCATGGTGTGCCTCTCAGATCGTGGGGCGGGCCGAGGTGGGCTGCGCGACAGTACGGGCTGTCAAGCGGTGACCCGCAGCTTGTCGTCGGGCTCGACCACGAACTGACCGGCACTCAGCTGCCCGGCCCACTCGGCAGTTCGCTGCAAGGAGCCGAACGGGAAGAAGTGCACTCCCTGGATCAGTGACGCAGGCTCGTCGACGCGTGAGCGAACGAGTCCCAGCATCGTCTGGTCGGGATGGTAGACCGAGGACGTCGCCAGCCTGAGTACGCCGCCACTCTGCTTGCGCAGCACCTTCAGGGACGGTCCGATGCCGCAGGACATGCCGAACCTGAGCAGTTTGGCCGGCGAGGTGAGACCGGGCAGGCCGATCACGATCGGCAGCCGGATGCCGGCCGCCCGGATCTCCCGCTCCCACGCGATGATCGGCTCAGGGGCGAAGCAGAACTGCGTGACGACGTACATGTCGAGGCCCTGTTCGGCGGCCAGGGCGTTCTTCGCCGCCAGCGCAGCGGCCAGCTCGGTCGGGCCGATGTCCGGCGTTCCCTCGGGATGGCCGGCGACGCCGATCCGGGTGATGCCGTGTTCGGGCAGTACGCCGGAGGTCAGCACCTGCATCGTCTCGTCGTACTCACCGGCCGGCTTGGCCACCGACCCGGCGATCACGAGGACCTCGGTGACCCCGATGTCCGCCAGTCTGGCCAGCATCCCGGACAGGGCGGCGCGGTCCGGAATGGCGCGCACGGCAAGATGCGGGACCGGCCGCATGCCCTGCTGAACCACCCGGGCCGCCAGCGCCAGGGTGTCCTCGAACGGCGTGTTCTCGAGGAACGTGATGTAGATGCGGGTACCGGCTGGCAGCACCTCGCCGAAGGGTGGCACCTTCGGGGCTTCTCGAGGCGTCACCTCGACGCTGAAACCCCTGGTCAGCGCCGCCAACGCCGAACTGATTCCGCCCCCGTCAGAACCGTTCAACGCCATGGCGCGCATCGTCTCATGGGCGACCGACGCGAGCTGCCGATGGACTCTCCGACGGACTGAGCTATCGCGACTGCGGGTGTCCAGTTCAGGGCTGGATCGGCGGTACCGGCGTCCCAGGGTTGGGCTGCGGCGGGTCGCCCATCGGGTCCGACGTCGGGTCTGTGGGCGACGGCGCACCGGGCATCGGGTCGCCCGGCATCGGGTCGTCGGGCATTCCGTCGGGCATCGGGTCGCCGGGCGAGCCGCCCGGCTGGTCGGGGATCGGTGGTGCTGACATGGCCGTCCTCATCTCGTCGGTGAACTGGGCCGCTTTATCATGGCCGACCGGCGCAGATCACGCGCGGCGAGGAAGGCTCAGCTGTCGACTGATGCGCCCGTCGGCCGTCACCGGCCGATAGCCGTCGCACGTCCTACAGTGCCTACAGACCTAGGGTGGCCGCGTGGGGCTGACCAGCGAAGAGGAAGATGTAGTCGAGGTCGTCGCCCGCTTCGTGGACCGCGACGTGCGGCCGCGAGCCCGGGGTATCGAGCACTCCGGTGCCTACCCCGAGGAGTTCATCGAGCGGATGAAGGTCCTCGGCGTCTTCGGGCTCTGCGTGCCCCCGCCGTACGGGGAGGCGCACGTCTCGACCGAGTGCTTTCTGCGGGTCACCGAGGAACTGGCCCGCGGCTGGATGACGCTGGCCGGCGCGGTGGGCGGGCACAGCGTCGTGGCCCTGCTGCTGACCGAGTTCGGCACCGACGAGCAGCGCGAGCGGTACCTGCCGCGGATGGCGACCGGGCAGCTGCGCGCGACGATGGCGTTGACCGAGCCGGGTGGTGGCTCGGACCTGCAGGCGATGCGGACGGTGGCGCGGCGGGACGGGTCGTCGTACGTCATCGACGGCGCCAAGACCTGGATCACGAACGCCCGCCGCTCCGGTTTGCTCGCGCTGCTGTGCAGGACCGACCCCGGGGCGGATCCGCCGTACCGGGGCATGTCGATCCTGCTGGTCGAGCCCACCGAAGGGTTCACGGTGTCCAGCGACCTGGGCAAGCTCGGCTACCACGGTGTGGAGTCCTGCGAGCTGGATTTCACGGACTGCCGGGTGCCGGTCGACGCGCTGCTCGGCGGGTCGGAGGGAGACGGGTTCGCGCAGATGATGCGGGGACTCGAACTGGGGCGGATCCAGGTGGCCGGTCGCGCGATCGGGGTGGCGCGGGCGGCGTTGACGGATTCGCTGCGGTATGCGCAGGAACGGCACAGCTTCGGCAAGCCGATCTGGCAGCACCAGTCGGTCGGCAACTATCTGGCCGACATGGCGACGAAGCTGGAGGCGGCGCGGCTGCTCGCCCGGCACGCCGCTCGGCGGCTGGATGCCGGGGAGCGGGCGGACCTGGAAGCCGGGATGGCCAAGCTGTTCGCCTCCGAGGCGTGCATGGAGATCTGCCTGGACGCGATGCGCATCCACGGCGGGTACGGCTATTCGACCGAGTTCGACATCGAGCGGTACTTCCGGGACGCGCCGCTGATGATCGTCGGCGAGGGCACGAACGAGATCCAGCGCCAGGTGATCGTGCGACAACTGATCGCCCGCAACCCGCTCTGATCGGTAGCCTGACCAACGGGGGTGGCCGATGGATCAAGACCAGCTGTTCAGCTCGATTGCGGACGCTGCCCCCAGCGCCGAGGACATCGTGTACGTCGAACGTCGTGGTACGGCGTACTCCTGGCACCTCGTCGTCCAGGGCGCCGAGCTGCCACCGTCCAGCGCCGGGGCCGACGTCTGGATGTACTTCTCCGGAAACTGGCCGCAAGACGATCCCGAGCGGCTGCGGGCGTTCTGCGACGACATGCTCGCCGAGATGGAGTCGATGGCCGGTGGCGACCGCTGCCGCTGGCCGCTGTCCGAGCCCTATCCCTTGGGGCACTGACTGTGGACTACCTCATCACCGCCGCCGAGCGGGCGTCGTACAAGAGATGCCGGCGGCAGTGGGACCTGGGGTCGGTGCACCGGCGCAGTCTCGAGCCGGTCGAACCAGAGCCGGCCGACGTTGCGGTGGCGGTCCGCGACGCGTTGGCGGTCTACTACTACCCCGGCATGTGGGACTGGCAGAGCGCGATCGTCCTGCCACTGGTCCGCAAAGCCTTCATGCGCTCCATCGCCGAGCAGCCGCCGTCGCCCGAGCGGACCAGGAATCTGGACATCGGGACCGCACTGCTCGAGCGGTACATCGAGTGGGCGCCGAGCATGGACGAGTTCGGGCCGATCCGGATCGACCATGAGGTCGAGGCGATCGTGCCCGATCTGGGCGAGCCGGGCCGTGGTCTGTACCTGCCCGACGGCCGGCGCATCGTCTACACCGACCGGGTCGATCTGCTGGCCATCGACGTGTACGACGCCTACTGGGTGGTGCGCCACCAGGTCGTCCCCGACTGGCAGGACATCCGAACGCTGCTGCTGGACGAGGAGGCGGTGGCGGCCTGCTGGGCGTGGGAGCAGACCTACATCGGCATGGATGTCGCGGGCACGATCCACAACGAGATCCGGGTGGGCCTCGATGATCTCGGGCCACCGCCGCCGGAGACCGCGACCGGCCGACCGGGCCGGGGCGGCTACCCGCAGCACGAGGGCAGCGGCGGCGGCCGGAACGTTCCCCAGCACCAGCGGCAGTACGGCCGCCCGGAGCTGCCCGCTGGCACCGAGCGGGTGGAGCAGCAGACCGGCGGGATGATCCGGCGTACCCGCATCCGGCGGACCCGCGAGGAGATCCACGGAATGGGTGCGCTCGTCGCCGCTGAGGCGTTGGAGATGCTGAACTCGGAAGTGGCGATGTATCCGTCGCCGGGGACGCATTGCCCGGCCTGCCCGTTCGACGCGCCCTGCCTGACCATGTGCGAGGGCGCCGATCCCACCTTGGACCTCGCCGCGCGGTACCGCCTCCGGCCGGTCGGCCCGGCATTGAAGACACGCCTGGGTGCGGCGGGAGGCAGTCGCGGCGGTGTCGTCCCACCCAGGCCGTGAGGCCGGCCCGGACCAGTCGACAACCCTGCGCTTGGATCTAGGCTCGGGTGCACCGAACTGGGAGGGGCGATGAGCTTCATCGGCAGGGCCAGGAACAAGGTCGAGGAGGTCGTCGGAGAGTTCAAGGAGTCCGTCGGCGAGGCCTACGGCAACGAGGCGCTTGAACTCGACGGCGAGGCCGAAGCCGACGCCGCCCGCGAGCGCGAGGCCGAGCAGGAGGCGGAGGACGGCACGTCCGGTTCGGGGGCCGGAACCCCCATCCGCTGACCCTCACTTCGCGGCGCCAATCGGGGGTTATGTGGGGGCGAAGGCAGCGAGGGCTTCCTCGGCCCGACGTACGGACTCCTCGGGATCGGCGCTGTTCGAGCCGATCTCGGGGTCATAGTTCAGGTCGAGGAACAGCTCCGTCACCCCCTGGTCGGCGAGCACGTCGAAGTCGGTACGGATCTCCTCGGCCGAGCCGGTCAGCAGCCGGCGCCCCGCACTGCCACCGGCCCGGATCTGTACGACGCCGCGACACACGAACCGGAGTAGCGATGGGTCGCGGCCGGCCTGCACGGCGGCTGCCTTGATCGTGTCGATGGACTCGCCGATCGCCGTCAAGTCGGCGCGGCTGCTGCTGATCCAGCCATCGGCGAGCCGGCCGGCCCGCCGCAGCGCCGCCGCGGCGAAGCCACCCAGCAGGATCGGCGGATGCGGGCGCTGCGCCGGTTTGGGCTCTACCCGCGACGGCGGGATCTCGTAGAACTCGCCGTGGAACTCGGTGACCTCCTCCGTCCAGATCCGTTGCAGTGCCTCCAGAAACTCCTCCGCCCGCTGTCCCCGGCGCGGAAAGCTTGCACCGGCCGCGATGAATTCCGCTGGTGCCCAGCCCAAGCCCAGACCGACGTCCAGCCGACCGTGCGACACCAGATCGAGAGTGGTCAACTGTTTGGCCAGCACAGTGGGCGACATGAACGGCATGTTCAGCACGGCCACACCGAGCCGCACCCGTCGGGTGAGCCCCGCCAAGTACGCCAGCGTCACGATCGGGTCCTGCACGCTGCGGTAGACCTCCGCCCAGCGGCCATCGTCGGCGGGCTCCGGGACCAGCAGCCGCTGAAACGTCCAGACCGAGTGGTACCCGAGTTCCTCGGCCCGCTGTACGACGGTCCGCTGTGCCTCGGGTGTCGCCCACGAGCCGGACACGGGTACGCCGAAGCCGATCTGCATGCGCTCAGCCTAGGAACCGCTCGATAGGCTGGCGACCGCCGATCCACCGAAGGAGCGCCCGTGCCCCGCGTCGTCGTCGACGTCATGCTCAAGCCGGAGATCCTCGACCCCCAGGGCAGCGCGATCCTCGGCGCATTGCCTCGACTGGGATTCGACGGCGTCCGGTCGGTCCGCCAGGGCAAGCACTTCGAACTCGAGGTCGACGAGCCCGTCGACGAGGCGCGGTTGCGCGAACTAGCCGACACGCTGCTGGCCAACTCCGTGATCGAGGAGTTCACCCTGCAGGTCATGCCGCTGTGAAGATCGGGGTGGTCACGTTTCCCGGCTCGCTCGACGACCGAGACGCCCGCCGCGCCATCAGGGTGGCCGGCGGGGAGCCGGTCGCGCTATGGCACGGCGACGCGACCCTGCGCGGCGTGGACGCCGTCGTCCTGCCCGGCGGTTTCTCGTACGGCGACTACCTGCGGTGTGGCGCGATCGCGCGGTTCGCCCCTGTGATGCAGACCGTCATCGACCGCGCCGGCCGGGGGTTGCCGGTTCTGGGCATCTGCAACGGGTTCCAGATCCTCTGCGAGTCCCACCTGCTGCCCGGTGCACTGACCCGAAACGCCCACCTCCATTTCCGCAACCGCGACCAGCGGCTGCGGGTCGAGAACACCGCCACGTCCTGGACCAGTGGATACCGGCAGGGCGAGGAGATCGTCGTACCGGTGAAGAACGGCGAGGGCTGCTTCGTGGCCGCCCCCGATGTGCTCGACCGGCTGGAGGGTGAGGGCCGGGTGGTCGTCCGGTACGCCGACGGCAACCCGAACGGCTCGGTTCGGGACATCGCCGGCATCTGTAACGACCGCGGCAACGTGGTAGGCCTGATGCCGCACCCGGAGCACGCCGTCGAGAAGCTGACCGGTCCGTCCATCGACGGGCTGGGATTCTTCACGTCCGTCCTGACCGCCGCCGTCTCGTGATCGACAGCGTCCAGAACGCCCGGGACACACCCGACCATCCGCAGCCGTACAGCGAGTTGGGGCTGAAATCCGAGGAATACCATCGGATTCTGGACATCCTCGGGCGGCGGCCGACGTCGTCAGAACTGGCGATGTACTCGGTGATGTGGTCCGAACACTGCTCCTACAAGAGTTCGAAAGTTCACCTGCGACAGTTCGGCGATCTCCCGCACAGCGAGGCGCTTCTGGTGGGAATCGGGGAGAACGCCGGTGTCGTCGACATCGGAGACGGCTACGCCGTCACGTTCAAGATCGAGTCGCACAACCACCCGTCGTACGTCGAGCCGTATCAGGGTGCTGCCACCGGAATCGGCGGCATCGTCCGGGACATCCTGACCATGGGTGCCCGCCCAGTCGCTGTCATGGACCCGCTGCGGTTCGGACCGGCGGATGCCCCGGACACCCAGCGCGTGTTGCCCGGTGTGGTGGCCGGGATCGGCGGGTACGGGAACTGCCTCGGTCTGCCGAACATCGGAGGTGAGGTCGTCTTCGACGACGGCTACCTCGGCAACCCGCTAGTCAACGCGCTCTGCGTGGGCGTCATGCGGCACGAGGACATCCGGTTGGCCAAAGCAACAGGCGCCGGAAACGTGGTGATCCTGTTCGGCGCCCGGACCGGCGGCGACGGCATCGGGGGAGTCTCGGTGCTGGCCAGCGAGACGTTCGCCGCGGACGGCCCGAAGAAGCGGCCCAGCGTGCAGGTCGGCGACCCGTTGACCGAGAAGGTGCTGATCGAGTGCTGCCTGGAGATCTTCGCCGCGGATCTCGTGGTGGGAATCCAGGACCTGGGCGGGGCGGGCCTTTCCTGTGCGACTACCGAGTTGTCCAGCGCCGGCTCCGGGGGAATGCACGTTGTCCTCGACCGGGTGCCGTTGCGCGACGAGACGCTCGCCCCGGAAGAGATTCTGATGAGCGAGTCGCAGGAGCGGATGTGCGCCGTTGTACGACCGTCCGCTGTGGACAGTTTCATGGAGATCTGCGCCAGGTGGGAGATCACCGCGACGGTCATTGCCGAGGTCAACGACTCCGGGCGGCTGACGATCGACTGGCGCGACGAGCGGATCGTGGACGTGCCGCCGAAGACCGTGGCGCACGAGGGGCCGGTCTACGAGCGCCCGCTTGCGCGGCCGCTGGACCTCGACGACCTCAGGGCCGACGATCCGGCACACCTGCCGCGACCGTCCACATCGGAGGAACTGCGGGCACTGCTGCTACGGATGGTCGGCAGCCCGAATCTGTGCGACAAGACGTGGGTCACCGAGCAGTACGACCGCTACGTGCAGGGCAACACGGTGCTTGCCCAGCCCGAGGACGCCGGCGTCGTGCGCGTGGACGAGTCGACCGGGCTGGGAGTCGCCGTCGCGACCGACGGCAACGGCCGGTTCGCCCGGCTGGACCCATACGCCGGGGCGCAACTCGCGCTGGCCGAGGCATACCGCAACGTCGCCACCACCGGTGCCCGGCCGCTGGCTGTCACGAACTGCCTGAACTTCGGCAGTCCGGAGGACCCGGCCGTCATGTGGCAGTTCGCCGAGGCGGTGCGTGGCCTCGCTGACGGGTGCCGCGCACTGGGTCTGCCCGTGACCGGGGGGAACGTCAGCTTCTACAACCAAACCGGCGACAAGGCCATCAACCCGACGCCGATCATCGGCGTGCTCGGCGTCATCGGGGACGTGGCCCGGCGTACGCCGATGGCTTTCGGTTCTGTGCCGGACGAGGTGCTGCTCCTGCTCGGGGACACCTACCCGGAGTTCGGCGGGTCGGAGTGGGCCTGGTCGGAGCACCACCACCTCGGCGGTCGGCCGCCGGCCGTCGACCTGGGCCGCGAACGTGCGGTGGCCGAGGTCCTCGCTACGGCCGCTGAAGAGGGACTCGTCTCGGCCGCGCACGACCTGTCCGATGGCGGTCTGGCGCAGGCGCTGGTCGAATGCTGCCTGCGGGGTTGCGTGGGGGCCGACGTTCATCTCGCCGGAGACCCGTTCGTGGCCCTGTTGAGCGAGTCCGCCGGACGGGTGTTGGTCGCGCTCGCGGTTGAGCGGTTGACGAGGTTCGCCGACCTGTGCAAGGAGCACGCTGTCCCGGTGACCGAACTCGGCAGCGTTCGGCCCGATCACCAGACCTTGACCGTGGCCGGCCAGATCGGCGTCCCGCTCAGCGAACTGCGGACCGCGTTCACCGGGACCCTGCCAGCACTGTTCGGCTCGGGGTGATCATGGGATTCAGCCGGTCAGGACCGGCCAAATCCCATGATCACCGCCAGCGGGGGGTGTGCCGACGATGATGCACGCCGGCGAGGAGGCGGTCCGGGCCTGGCAACGCGAGGGCGCGGCGGCTGACCGCCCCACAATCGCCGCCGCAGTGCGGTACACACTGGGCCTGCTCACCACACAGGCGCCCGGCCGCACGGTGGAGGTACGTGTGCCGCCGTACGCCGCCGTCCAGTGCGTCGCCGGTCCACGGCACACCCGGGGTACGCCGCCGAACACCGTGGAGACTGACCCGCAGACGTGGTTGGGGCTGGCCACTGGCGCTCAAACGTGGAGCGAGGCGATGCGGGCCGGCACGGTGAGGGTCAGCGGCGAGCGTGCCCAGCTGTCGGCACTCCTGCCGTTGATCGGTCAGCCCACCTGATAGTCGAACTCGTCGGACTCGATGTCGTCGTCGTCGTCGCTACCGTCGTCGCCGGAGCCGTCGTCGCTGTCGTCGTCGTCGGTGCGGACCGGCTGGTCAGCAGCCGGGTCGAACCGACCGTTGCCGTCGTCGGTGTACAGCTGGGCCTCGTAGTTCCCGGTCGCGGGGATCTGGGTCGGGACGCTCAGCTGCGCCGTATCGCCGGCGTTGACCGGGGCGCTGCCGAGGACCGTCCCAGCGTCATCGACTATGACCACGAATCCTGATTTCTCCGCGCGGACCTGGTCGACCAGGACGGTGGAGCCGTCCCCGGACTGATCGGAGACTTCGACTTCGTTGCGATCGTCGTCGTCGGACCCGCCCGTCGCCGTCGTGGCGGCGCTCGACTCGGCGCTGCTCGGCGGCTGTGCGGACGACTCGCCGCCAGGGTCGGTGACCTGGATGCCGCCCGGTCCGTTGGCCGAATCGTCGTTTTCGCCACAGGCGGCCAGCGTCAGGGCTGCAGCGGCTGTGGCAAGGGCTAGGAGAGGTGTTTTCGTCATATTCCTGGCTAAGAACGTGCGGGTGAGCAGACCATGAGAAGGGCGTGAGAACGCTCTCATTTAACCGCCGGTGAACAGCGGGGCGGTGCGCAGGATGATGTTGTAGATGCCGTACGCGAGCGGGATTCCCACGATCGTCCAGGAGAGCGCGACCCGCCCAGCGCCGGTCGGCTTCGCGTTGTCGGACTGGGTGTTCGACGGCATGGTCAGTCCTCTCTCGCGACGCCGACGGATTCACGGGCCGGCTCGTCGGACTCCGGCTCGTGGAACCGCGACGCGACCGGGCGGATGAGCAGGTTCGCGACGAAGCCGACGGCAAGTACGCCGACCATCGTGAACAGCGCCGGGCGGTAGTCGCCGGCGGTCAGCGTTCCGGGCTCGCCGCCAGAGGCATCCAGGAAGCCGTTGATGATCAGCGGTCCCGCGATGCCGGCCAGCGACCAGGCGGTGAGTAACCGGCCGTGGATGGCGCCCACCTGGAACGTCCCGAACAGGTCCCGCAGGTACGCCGGAACGGTCGCGAACCCGCCGCCGTAGAACGTCAGTATCACAACCGCGAGCAGCACGAACAGCAGCGTGCTGGACGTGCCGAAGGACGCCAGGCAGAAGTACATGGCCATCCCGACACCGAGGTACAGCATGTAGATCGGTTTGCGACCGGTGTAGTCCGACGTCGAGGACCAGATGAAGCGGCCGGCCATGTTCGCGATGGACAGCAACCCCACGAACCCACCCGCGGCCGCCGCGGCGACCGCTGAGTTGCCCTCTGCGTCCCGGAAGAAGTCCTGGATCATCGGGGATGCTTGCTCCAGGATTCCGATGCCGGCTGTCACGTTGCAGAGCAGGACGGTCCACAGCAGCCAGAACTGCGGCGTCTTGATCGCGTTGCTCGCTGAGACGTTGGCCGTCGTGACAAGCGTTTTCCGCTGCACGGTGGACGGGTCGAAGCCCTCCGGAGTCCAACCCTCAGCGGGCACCTTCACGGTGAAGACGCCGAGCAGCATGAACAGGAAGTAGCCGATGCCCAGCGTGACGAACAGGAGGACAACGGCGCTGCCGGCGGCTATTGATCCCGGCTCGGTCGGGTCGAAGCCGCCGTCGTACCTACTCAGCAGCTGACCAGACAGCGGCGAGGCGACCAGTGCACCTCCGCCGAAGCCCATGATCGCCATTCCCGTGGCCAGCCCTGGTCGGTCGGGGAACCACTTGATCAGCGTGGAGACCGGAGAGATGTAGCCGATCCCGAGCCCGATCCCGCCGATGAAGCCGTAGCCGAGGTAGACCAGCCACAGCTGCTCGGTGGCGATGCCGATCGCGCCGACGAGGAAGCCGCTGGCCCAGAAGCAGGCGGATGCGAACATTGCCATCCGCGGGCCGACCCGCTCCACCCACGTGCCCATCACCGCGGCGGATACCCCGAGCATGACGATCGCGATCGAGAAGATGATGCCGATGGCCGTGTTGCTCGTATCGAAGTGCTCGACCAACGAGTTCTTGTAGACGCTCGTCGCGTAGGCCTGCCCGATGCACAGGTGTACGGCGAGAGCGGCCGGCGGGATGAGCCACCGGCTGTACCCCGGAGGCGCCACGGTGTGCTCACGATCCAGGAACGACAGTGCCACGAGCTACCTCCAGCGGGTCCAAGCTGCTCCGCCGTGCCTACCCGGTGACCCGGCAGATGGCCCCAAGTCGGTGAGCGGCTGCGACGAATGCGCACCGGACAGCGTCGAGTGGTAGCCGAGGCCAGGTAGGCACGGCGTACCAATAGGGTGTTCGGACAACCAGGCGACGGGAGCGCAGATGCCGCACGAGGTCCAGGGAGTCATCGCCCGAGCCAAGGGTGAGCCGGTGACCGTGGAGACGATCGTCGTCCCCGATCCCGGACCCGGCGAGGCGCTCGTGCGGGTGCAGGCCTGCGGGGTGTGCCACACCGATCTGCACTACCGCGAGGGCGGCATCAACGACGACTTCCCGTTCCTGCTCGGCCATGAGGCGGCAGGATTGGTCGAGTCGGTCGGCGACGGTGTCACAGACCTGGCGGCCGGCGACTACGTGATCCTGAACTGGCGAGCCGTCGACGGTGAATGCCGCGCCTGCCGCCGGGGTGAGCCGTGGTACTGCTTCAGCACCCACAACGCTACCCAGAAGATGACGCTGACCGACGGCACCGAGCTGTCACCGGCGCTCGGCATCGGCGCGTTCGCCGAGAAGACGCTGGTCGCGGCGGGTCAGTGCACGAAGGTCGACAACCGGGCCCGCCCCGAAGCGGCCGGCCTGCTCGGCTGTGGCGTGATGGCCGGCTTCGGCGCCGCGGTGAACACCGGGAAGATCGGCCGCGGCCAGTCGATCGCCGTGATCGGCTGCGGTGGCGTCGGGGTCGCGGCGATCGCCGGCGCCCGGATCGCCGGCGCCACGACCATCATCGCCGTGGACATCGACCCTCGGAAGCTGGCCACGGCCACCGACATGGGCGCCACCCACACCGTCAACTCCGCCGAGACCGACCCGGTCGAGGCGATCAAGGCGCTGACCGGCGGGAACGGTGCCGACGTCGTGGTCGAGGCCGTAGGGCGGCCGGAGACGTACAAGCAGGCGTTCTACGCCCGGGACCTGGCCGGCACCCTCGTGCAGGTCGGCGTTCCGACTCCGGAGATGACCGTCGAGCTGCCACTGATCGATTTGTTCGGCCGAGGCGGTGCGTTGAAGTCCAGCTGGTACGGCGATTGCCTGCCCAGCCGGGACTTCCCCATGCTCATCGACCTGTACCTGCAGGGCCGGTTCGACCTGGACGCTTTTGTGTCGGAGACCATCGGCATCGGCGACGTCGAGGCGGCATTCGAGAAGATGCACCACGGCGACGTGCTGCGGTCGGTGGTCCTCCTGTGAGCGCTCGGATCGACAAGGTGGTCACGTCCGGCGTGTTCAGCCTGGACGGCGAGGACTTCGATGTGGACAACAACATCTGGCTGATCGGCGACGACAGCGAGGTTCTCGTCGTCGACGCCGCGCATGAGGCAGGCCCGATCGTGCAAGCGGTGGCAGGCCGAACCGTGGTCGGCATCGTCTGCACGCACGGCCACAACGACCACATCAACGCCGTCGGTGAGCTCCGAGACGCGCTGAACGCCCCGGTGTACCTGCATCCGGGAGACCGGATGCTGTGGGATGCGGTCTACTCCACGGCTAGTCCCGACCGGTCGTTGACCGACGGTGACACCATCACCGTTGCCGGGACCAGGCTCGAGGTGCTCAACACGCCGGGACACTCACCCGGCTCCTGCTCGCTTTACGTTCCCGATCTCGGCGTGTTGTTCTCCGGTGACACCCTTTTCAGCGGCGGGCCGGGTGCCACCGGCCGCTCCTACTCCGACTACGACACCATTGTCGAGTCCATTGCCTCCCGCCTGCTGTCGCTGCCGGAGGACACCGTCGTACACACCGGCCACGGCGACGACACGACTGTCGGAGCCGAAGCGCCGTCGCTGGAGGATTGGAAGGACCGCCGCTGACAGTCAGCGGCGGGACCAGTGCTCCCGGCCCACCTTGGTGTCGACCAGTTCGAATGTCGTGGCGTACGGCACGAAGTCGACGTGCCGGTTGACCGCATACAGCACCTGTGGAGCGCACAGGAACAGAGCCAGGGCCTCGTCGGTCACGAACCTGTCGATCCGGTTGGCGGCGAGCACCTGCTTGGCCTACGCCTGCTGCGCGACCATGGCGGCGAACAGCCGCTCGAACTCCGGTACGACCGGGCCGGCGCGGAACTCACCGGTCCGCCCGACAAACGCGCGATGCTGCTCGAGCGGCGGAGTGTCGGCGGCTTGCGAGCCCTGTTCCAGCAGGAGGATGTCCCACTCCGGAGGGTCGGTCTTCTCCGCCAGCCGTCGCCGGGCGGTGAGCTGCTCCTCACCGTGCAGCACGCTCACCTCGACCGCCAGCTCGAGGGCGTCCTCGAGGTCACGTGCGATCCGATGAGCTACCGCTTCCCAGTCGGACATGGCCGTGATCCGCAGCGGGCGGGACGGCCCGTCGGTGACCTGTCGCCACAGCGCGCGTGCCCGCTCGGGGTCGAACGGATACGCCTTGAGTCGATTCGGCGCCCGATGCAACGCAGTCAGCGGGGTCGGAGGGGTCAGCCCGGCAAGCGGGCGAGCCCGGCCGCCGAAGACGTCGCTGATGAGTCCGGATCGGTTGACGGCCAGGTTCAGCGCCTGCCGAGCGCACACGTCGTGCAGCGGCAGTCCGACGGCAGCGCGGTTGATCACTCCGGCGAGGGCCCGTACGGCGTCCACCGTCACCAGCCGGGCGTGCTCGGATTGCTGGACCCGATCTGCCTCGCGGTGCGGGACCTCGGTGACAATGTCAACCTGGCCCTCCGTCGTACAGACCAGGTCCAAAGCCTGCTCCGGGGACACGTCGTTGCGGAAGACAATCTCCTGCAGATGCGGGCCGCGGACCTTGTCCCAGTACTTCGGGTTGGCGGTGAGTCGCACCCGAGCAGTGCGGTCCTCGCGCTGCATCCAGGTGGCTGCGAGCGGCTCGGCCTGGATCACCGCGAGCTCTGTCTGAACCCGCGAGTGCCCCTCGACGAGGGTGAACGGTCCGGTGCCCCACGGGCCTGGTGCGTCAATAATTTACCAATGGCCTTCGCCGCTCTCGTCGCTGGCGTAGCCGAATCCGAGGTCGCGCCAGAACCGTGAACTCATGATGTGTGTGGCCCGGAGCTTTCCGACAACGAGGCCGTCGGGCTCGGGCAGGTGGAAGCGAACCTTGTACGGGCCGGTCACTTCACACCTGGTTCGACGGTCGATGTTGAAGTGCGTGCCTGGAGGGTGCGGGGCGCTCCAGCGGATCTGTTCATCGAAGGCCTGCTTGACGCTCTCGGCGGTCAGCCGCTGGCCGTCGGGGAACGTCTCGTCCCGCCGGATGCGGACCTCCAGCGTCCGCTCGTCGACCCACCGGTAGAGGCTCATGGCCGCGGGTCTGGTCTTGCCCTGTTTGGTGACGCGGACGGGTTCCTCGACCGTGTGATTAGGTGATGTAGAGCCAGTTCAATGGGTTGGGGTCGACCACGTGCACGGTTCCCACCGGCTCAGCGGCGCGCCGCCGGAGGGTCAACAGTTTCTGCACCACGCTCATGAGCGTCACGACTACCCCGCTTTGGCGGCCGGGAACGGCGTACCCGCCGGGTAGGGTCGGAGGGCAGGCTCAACCGCCGCCGAGATCGAGGAGTTCGCTGGTGCGCAGCAGCGCCGCCGACCCCACCGTCACCGAGCAGCAGAACGATCAAGAGACCGAGCAGCCACCGAAGGACGCCTGCGGAGTGTTCGGCGTCTGGGCTCGCGGCGAGGACGTCGCCAAGCTCACCTACTACGGCCTCTATGCCCTGCAGCACCGCGGTCAGGAAGCCGCCGGGATGGCGGTCAGCGACGGCGAGAGCGTCGTGGTCTACAAGGACCTCGGGCTGGTTTCTCAGGTCTTCGACGAGCCCACCCTGGCATCGCTCAAGGGTCACCTGGCCATCGGCCACACCCGCTACTCGACGACCGGCGGGTGCACGTGGGAGAACGCGCAGCCGACGTTCCGGACCACAAAGGCCGGCGCCGTCCTCGCCCTCGGTCACAACGGCAACCTGGTCAACTCCGCCGCACTGGCTGCCACGCTGTCACCTGACCGCACCGGGATGCCGGTCGCCACGACGGACTCCGACGTCATCACGAGCCTGCTCGCCATCCGCCCCGACCAGTCCGTCGAGGCTGCGGCGATGGAGGTCCTGCCGACGCTGCGCGGCGCGTTCTCCCTGGTCTTCATGGACGAGCACACCCTGTACGCCGCCCGCGACCCGCAGGGCGTGCGGCCGCTTGTACTCGGCCGGCTCGAGCGCGGCTGGGTGGTGGCCAGCGAGACCGCCGCGCTCGACATCGTCGGAGCGTCCGTCGTACGCGAGGTGGAACCCGGCGAGCTGATCGCGATCGATGAGGACGGGCTGCGCTCGGAGCACTTCGCAGTGCCCCAGCCGAAGGGCTGCCTGTTCGAGTACGTGTACATCGCCCGGCCGGACACGACGATCTCCGGGCGCGGAGTGCACGCCGCTCGGGTCGAGATCGGTCGCCGGCTGGCCCTGGAGCATCCGGCGGACGCGGATCTGGTCATCCCGGTGCCCGAATCCGGTACGCCGGCCGCGGTGGGGTTCGCCGAGGCGTCGGGACTGCCGTATGGGCTCGGCCTGGTCAAGAACTCCTACGTCGGGCGGACGTTCATCCAGCCGTCGCAGACGATCCGACAGCTCGGCATCCGGCTCAAGCTCAACCCGTTGCGCGACGTCATCCGCGGCAAGCGGCTCGTCGTCGTCGACGACTCGATCGTCCGCGGCAACACCCAGCGCGCGCTGGTCCGGATGCTGCGGGAGTCCGGCGCGGTCGAGGTTCACGTACGGATCGCCAGTCCGCCGGTCAGGTGGCCCTGCTTCTACGGCATCGACTTCCCCACCCGGGCGGAGCTGATCGCCAACGGCCTGGACGTCGAGGGCATCCGCACCTCGATCAACGCCGACTCGCTCGGCTACGTCTCACTCGAGGGCGTCGTCGCTGCCACCGAGCAGCCGCGCAACCGGCTCTGCCGGGCCTGCTACGACGGTGAGTACCCGATCCCCATCCCCGAGGCTCAGCTCGCCGGCAAGCATGTCCTGGAGGGCATCGGTCGTCGAGGTGTCGCCGAGCCGTTGCCCCTCGGCACGACCGCATGACGGCTGTTCCACCGAAGGGAATGTCCTACGCCGGCGCGGGGGTCGACATCGATGCCGGCGACCGGGCAGTCGAGCTCATCAAGGACGTCGTACGGCGGACTGCCCGCCGTGAGGTGGTCGGAGGACTCGGCGGCTTCGCCGGGCTGTTCGCGCTGGACACGGCACGGTGGCGCAGGCCGCTGCTTGCCTCCTCCACCGATGGTGTCGGCACGAAGATCGCGGTGGCACGGGCGATGGACGCGCACAACACGATCGGCATCGATCTGGTGGCCATGGTCGTGGACGACCTGGTGGTTTGCGGCGCGGAGCCACTGTTCATGCAGGACTACATAGCCTGCGGCCGCGTGGTCCCCGAACGTATCCAGGCCATCGTCGCCGGCATCGCCGAGGGCTGCCGGCAGGCGGGCTGCGCTCTGATCGGCGGTGAGACGGCCGAGCACGCCGACCTGATGGCTCCGGAGGACTACGACATCTCTGGCACCGGCGTCGGCGTGGTCGATGCGGACGAGCTGCTCGGCGCGGAGTTGGTTCGCCCCGGCGACGCGGTGCTGGCGTTCGGCTCGTCCGGCCTGCACTCCAATGGCTACGTTCTGGCCCGCCGGGTCCTGCTGGCCGAGGCCGGCCTAGCCCTTGATGCCCGCCCTGACGAGCTCGGCCGCAGCCTCGGAGCGGAGCTGCTGGAGCCCACGCGGATCTACGCCAAGGACTGCCTGGCGCTGGTCGCGGAAACCAGCGTGCGGGTGTTCGCCCATGTCACCGGTGGCGGGCTGGCCGCCAACCTGGCCCGGGTGCTGCCGCGCGGTCTGAACGCAGTGGTCGACCGTGCCACGTGGACTCCACAGCCCATCTTCGGCCTGATCCAAGGCCTGGGCCGGGTCGCGGACACCGAGATGGAGCGTGCGTTCAACCTCGGGGTCGGCATGCTCGCCGTACTCGACGCAGACGATGTCGACCGGGCGCTGGCGCTCCTGACCGCACGACACGTGCCCGCCTGGGTGGCCGGTCAGGTCGTGCCGGCAGCCGACGCCGACCGGAGCAGCGTCGTCCGCCTGGTCAACCGCCACCGTTGA
>JACCTY010000138.1 GCA_013812145.1 Geodermatophilaceae bacterium
TCAGGGGTGCGCGCGGCGCGGGGATCAGGGGTGCGCGCGGCGCGGGGATCAGGGGTGCGCGCGGCGCGGGGTCAGCAGCCCAGCGCGGATCGGACCTGCGCAACGATGAGCGTCGGCTGTTGGTAGATGACCCCGCCGGTGTATCGCAACAGGGTGTAGCCGGCTTCGATGAGCAGGTTCTGCCGTGCTAGATCCTTGACGAAAACAGCGTGGTCAAGGTGGATGCGCCCGTCGTACTCGATGATCACGTGTTCGATCCGCAGGTCCGGCCGGGCCAGGAACCGGCCGGTCTCGTCGTACACGGGCTGGTTGACCAGCGGTCGGGGGAGCCGGCCGTTGACGAGGATCATCCGAAGCCGTGACTCCATCGGGGATTCGGCAGCTCCATCGGCTTGGTCGAGGGCAGCCGTGGCGCGTCTCACGCCTCGCCACCGCGGGTGTACCTCGATGTAGGAGCGCAACTCGTCCTCCCTGACCAGCTTGGCGTGCAGGAGCGCGTCGAGACAGACAACAGCCTCGACCGGATCCTCCAGTCGTGCCAGGTCGAAGGCCGTCCGCAGCGGCGTCGTAACCTGTGCGCCGCCCACCCTCTGTACGTCGGAGTCCGCCAGCAGTGCGCGGCGGACAAAGATCCCAGGGCGGCAGGTGAGGGTGTTCGCCCGCGGCACCGTCACCTCGACCGGATGCCGCTGACTGCGCAGTACGTCGACGCCGTAGAGGAACGCGGCACTGCGCCCGGAGATGGCCCCGTCCGCCGGCAGCACCAGCGAGGCCGCCGGGACCCGCAGCCGCGGCCCGTGGTCCAATCCCTCCCACGCGTACACGTCCTGGAACACGCGCCGCCAGCTGAGGCCCTGCAGCTGCCGGGCGGTCAGGCCGAACCGGAGCGCCGTGCTCGACGAGAACGGACCACCTCGGAGGTGATCGGGCACAGCTGCGGACATTGGCATCCGGACAGCCTGCACCGGCGCCGCCGTACATCCGGCTCGCTGTCCACAGTCACGCGGCTCGTCCACAGATTCAGCGTTCCCTTCGGCGCCGATCTTGGTCTTGTCAACGTCTCAACTCGCGGGAGAGGTTGGTTTGACCAAGATCGGCGGGGAGGAGGAAAGGCAACGGGGTCGGACCCGGGACGGGGATGTAACTCAGGGGAAACATGCGGCGGGCAGACTCCGGCCCATGGATCGTCAGCAGGAGTTCGTGCTGCGCACGCTGGAGGAGCGCGAGATCCGGTTCGTCCGGCTGTGGTTCACCGACGTGCTGGGTTTTCTGAAGTCGGTAGCGGTGGCACCGGCGGAGATCGAGGGGGCCTTCGCCGAGGGAATCGGGTTCGACGGCTCGGCGATCGAGGGGTTCGCTCGGGTGTCCGAGAGCGACATGATCGCCAAGCCGGACCCCGCGACGTTTCAGGTGATGCCGTTCGCGACCGGCGTGGGTCCGCCGTCGGCGCGGATGTTCTGCGACATCGCGATGCCCGACGGAGCGCCGTCGTGGGCAGACCCGCGGCAGGTGTTGCGGCGCGCCATGTCGAAAGCCGCCGAGATGGGGTTCACGTTCTACACCCACCCGGAGATCGAGTTCTTCCTGCTCAAAGACCTCCCCGGCGACGGCCGGGCGCCCGAACCCGCCGACTCCGGCGGCTACTTCGACCAGGCGACACACGACGTCGCGCACGACTTCCGCCGCGAGGCCGTGTTCGCGCTGGAGGCGATGGGCATCTCGGTGGAGTACAGCCATCACGAGGTCGCACCCGGCCAGCAGGAGATCGACCTCCGGTACGCCGATGCGCTGACGATGGCGGACAACATCATGACGTTCCGGCATGTGGTCAAGGAGGTCGCCCTCACGCAGGGCGTCTACGCGTCCTTCATGCCCAAGCCGCTGACCCACCTCCCCGGGTCAGGCATGCACACCCACCTGTCCCTGTTCGAAGGCGACCGCAACGCCTTTCACGACGCCTCCGACGAGCTGAACCTGTCCAAAACGGGCCGCTCCTTCATTGCCGGCCTGCTGCGGCACGCCCGGGAGACCACCGCGGTCACGAACCAGTGGGTGAACTCCTACAAGCGGCTGTTCGGCCTGCAGGCGCCGAACACCGTGATGGAAGCCCCGGCGTACGTCGCCTGGGGACAGGCCAACCGCTCGGCGCTGGTGCGGGTCCCGATGTACAGCCCGGGCAAGGCCAGCTCGACCCGGGTCGAGCTGCGCTCATTGGACTCCGCGTGCAATCCCTACCTGGCCTTTGCGGTGACCCTCGCCGCCGGCTTGAAGGGGATCGAGGAGGAGTACGAACTCGCGCCCGGCACCGAGGACGACGTGACGGCGATGACCGAGAACGAGCGGCGGGCGCTGGGGTACGCCGACCTGCCGCACAACCTGTCCGAGGCGGTTCGGGTGATGGAGGAGTCCGAACTCGTGGCCGAGACTCTCGGCGAGCACGTCTTCGACTTCTTCCTGCGTAACAAGCGGGCCGAATGGGCGGAGTACCGCGCGCAGGTCACGCCGTTCGAACTTGCCCGGTATCTTCCTGTGCTCTAGCGGTTGCGCTGCAGCGGCAGGCGCGGTTCGCTCAACGGAGTCACAGACCCAGGGGGTTGCCATGCTGTCCACCGTCCGCCGCGCGTTCCTGGCTCTCACGCTGGTCGCGGGATTGCTCGTCACGGCTGCTGGACCGGTGGCGGCGACGCCGAGCGCCGGCACGCTGGCCGGCGTCGACATGGAGCGGGTGACCATCCCGCAGCTGCAGTCCGCGATGGCCGCCGGGCGGCTGAGTTCGGCGACGCTGACCAGGTACTACCTCGACCGGATCAACCGGATCGAGCCGCTGGTCAACGCCGTACTGGCGCTGAACGGCAACGCTCTCGGGCAAGCCGCCGCAAGCGACCGGGTGCGGCGTACATCCGGGCCGCGCAGCCTGCTCGAGGGCATCCCGGTGCTGCTCAAGGACAACATCGACACCGCCGACCAGGGAGCGACTGCCGGTTCGGAGGCGCTGCTCGCGGCCCGGCCCGACGACGCGGAACTGGTCCAGCGGCTGCGCGACGCAGGAGCGGTGATCATCGGCAAGGCCAACCTGTCGGAGTGGGCGAACTTCCGGTCCTTCGAATCGACGAGCGGCTGGAGCGCGGTGGGCGGGCAGACCAACAACCCCTACGTTCTCGACCGCAACCCGTGCGGATCCAGCAGCGGCTCCGGCGCCGGTGTCGCGGCCAACCTCGCCGTTGTCGCGATCGGGACCGAGACCGACGGGTCCATCGTGTGCCCCGCCGGGGCGAACGGCGTGGTGGGGCACAAGCCGACGCTCGGCCTGGTCAGCGGCGACGGAGTGGTCCCGATCTCCTCGGAGCAGGACACCGCCGGACCGATGGCGCGCAACGTGACGGATACTGCGATCGTCCTCGATGTGATCGACGGTGTCGGCGAGGACTACACCGACGCACTCGACCCGGACGCGCTGGACGGCGCCCGAATCGGGGTCTGGACCTCTGTCACCGGTGACACCAGCCCGGACGTCGACGCATTGTTCCAGCGCGCGATCAGCAAGCTGCAGCGGCTCGGCGCGACGACCGTCGTCGTGGAGCCGCCGTACCAGGATCAGATCAACGACAACGAGTTCCCCGCATTGCTCGTGGAGTTCGATCACGACATCGAGGCCTACCTCGACGCGACGCCCGGCCCCCATCCGGCCGATCTCGGCGGGCTGATCGCCTTCAACCGGGTACGCGCGGAAAGCGAGCTGAGGTACTTCGGCCAGGAGATCTTCATACTGGCCGAGCGCACCGGCGGCGACCTCAGCGACCCGCGGTATCAGCGTGCCCGCACCACCGCGACCACAGCGGCGCAGGCAAGCATCGACCAGACGCTGGCGCGCTTTGACCTCGACGCCATCGTCGCGCCGACGAACAGCCCGGCCTGGAAGACCACGCTGGGGGAGGGCGACGCCTTCGAGTTCGGCTCGTCCGGTCCCGCCGCGGTCGGCGGGTACCCCAACGTCTCGGTGCCGATGGGCTACGTCGGTCCGCTGCCGGTCGGGATGTCGGTCTTTGCCGGTGCCGGCGAGGACGCCGAGGTGCTCGGACTGGCCTTCGCCTGGGAGCAGGCCACGCAGGTACGCCGGCCGCCGACGTACCAGCTGACGCTGGGTCCGCAGATCGGCGGCTAGCCTCGCAGGGTGCACCCACCCCTAGCCCTCGTCGTACAGCTGTGCGACGACGACGGCCCCGGGCGCCTCGGCCACTGGCTGCGCGCCGCCGGGCTCGAGCTCGAGGTGATCCGTCCGGACCTCGGTGCGGAGCTGCCGAGCGAGCTGAGCCGGTACGACGGGCTCGTTGTGCTCGGCGGCCCGCAGGCGGCGTACGACCCGCCCGATGTCGCACCGTATCTCGATCCGGTGATGGCGCTGCTGCGGCGGGCAGTCGCCGATCGGATCCCGACCCTGGGCATCTGCCTCGGCGGCCAGCTGCTGGCCCGCGCCCTCGGCGGCGTCGTACGACGGGGTGAACGCGGCCCGGAGATCGGCGCTCGACTGGTCGCCAAGCGCGACGCCGCGGCCGAGGACCCAGTCTTCCGCGGGGTGCCCTTCACGCCCGACGTGATTCAGTGGCACTACGACGAGATCGCCGAACTGCCGCCGTCCGCGGTGCTGTTGGCCAGTTCACCGGCGTACCCCAACCAGGCCTTCCGGGTCGGCGAGTGCGCATGGGGGCTGCAGTTTCACATCGAGACCACCCCGGAGATGGTCGCCGAGTGGGCGGTACAGGACCGAGCCCAGGCGACCGGCCTCGGCGTCGACGTCGACGCCGCGCTGGCCGGCGCTGTCGCTGCCCACGCCGACGTCGAGGAGGTCTGGGCGCCGGCGATGACCCGGTACGCCGGCGTTGTGCACGACGCTGCGGCCCGTCGCATCGCGGCGACCTGACCGTGCCCGGTCAGCCGCGGATCGGGGCCCGGCTGTCCCGGCACGGGTTCACCGACGCCCAGCGGGCCTCCGACCTGCTCACCGGTCTGCGGCTGTGGGAAGTCGGCGCCGACCGGCCGGTCGACGACTCGGCTGGTTGCGTGGTCGAGGCACTGGCCAGGGTCGGCAATCCGGACCTGGCAGTGCTGGCTCTGTTCCGGCTGGTGGAGGCCGCAGACTCCGAGGAGCTGCTGGCGGCGCTCCGCGGCAGTCCTGGCCTCCGGGCCCGGCTGCTCGGTGTGCTCGGCGCGAGCCAGGCACTCGGTGACCACCTCGTCGCGAACCCGGGACAGTGGCGGCGGCTGGCCTCCGACGATCATGCAGCGAGTCGCCCCACCGCGCTCGGCCTGACCGTTGAGCTGTGTACGGCGGCGGGGGTCGAGCCGGGTGAGACACCTGCCGGCCAAGGTGTCACGCCGGCGGCCGTTCGGGCGCTGGGCACGGCGTACCGGGGGGCCCTGCTCGACCTGACCGGTCGGGACCTGACCGGCTCGGCGTCCACCGAGGACGCCGCCGGCGAGCTGTCCGATCTCGCCGCGGCGACGCTCACCGCCGCGCTCGCCCTGGCCCGATCCGGGCTGGCCGCGGACGCGCCGGCGTGCCGGCTGGCCGTGATCGGACTCGGCAAGTGCGGCGGCCGCGAGCTGAACTACGTCAGCGACGTCGACGTGATCTTCGTCGCCGAGCCGGCCGAGGGAGTCGCCGAGGACGCCGCGCTGAAGACCGCGACTCACCTCGCCACCGAGATGATGCGGATCTGCGGCCTGGTCGCCTGGCCGGTCGACGCGGCGCTGCGCCCGGAGGGCAAGGCTGGCGCTCTGGTTCGCACGCTCGCCAGTCACGAGAACTACTACCGGCGGTGGGCCCGCACGTGGGAGTTCCAGGCGCTGCTGAAAATGCGCCTGGTGGCCGGCGATGCCGAACTCGGGCGCCGGTACATCGAGACGTTGCAGCCCCTCGTGTGGACCGCCGCGGAGCGCGAGGGCTTCGTCGAGGACGTGCAGCAGATGCGCCGCCGAGTCGAGGACACCCTTCCGGCGGCCATCGCCGCTCGTGAGCTGAAGCTCGGGCCGGGTGGGTTACGCGACGTGGAGTTCGCCGTCCAGCTGCTGCAACTCGTGCACGGGCGCGCCGACGAGTCGCTGCGCAGCCCGACTACCCTGTCGGCGCTGCGGGCGCTGTCCGACGGGGGGTACGTCGGCCGGGCAGACGCCGAGATCCTCACGTCGGCGTACCGGTTCCTGCGAACCGTGGAGCACCGGCTGCAGTTGCAGCGGTTACGGCGTACGCATTTGCTGCCCGAAGACGTCGTGGACCGATGCTGGCTGGCCCGTTCGCTCGGCTTCCGTGCGGGAAGGCGTGGTTCCGCTCTCGAACTATTCGACGCCGAGCGTTCGGGACACGCTCGCGAGGTCAGGCGACTGCACGAGAAGCTCTTCTACCGTCCGCTGCTCCAGGCGGTGGCCCGCGTTCCGGGCGAGGAGCTGCGGATGTCGCCGGAGGCGGCGCGCGGCCGGCTTGGCGCCCTGGGGTACGCCGATCCAGACGGGGCGCTGCGGCACATCGAGTCGCTGACTGCCGGGGTGACCCGCAAAGCGGCCATGCAGCGGCTGCTGCTGCCCGCGATGCTGCGCATCTTCGCGGACGCACCGGCGCCCGATGCGGGCCTGCTTGCCTACCGGCACGTCTCAGAGCAACTGGGCAGTACCCCCTGGTATCTGCGGCTGTTGCGTGACGAAGGGCAGGCCGCCCAGCGGCTGGCCCTGCTGCTCGGTTCGAGCCGCTACGTCGCGGACCTGATCTCCCGCGCGCCCGAGGCGCTGCGTCTGCTGGCCGACGACGAGCAACTTTCGCCGCGTCCGGCCGAAGCGCTGACATCGGCCATGCGCTCGACCGCAGCGCGGCATCAGGAGCCGGCCGCCGCGGTCCTCGCCGTACGGGCGCTGCGCCGGCACGAACTGCTCCGGATCGCCTGCGCGGACCTGCTTGACCGCTGCGATGTGGAAGACGTGGGTACGGCGCTGTCGGGCGTTGCTGAGGCAACCCTGCAGGCGGCCCTTGACGTCGCGCTGCGTCAGGTCATCGATGACCGCGGCCCGCTGCGGACCCGGTTCGCCGTGATCGCACTGGGCCGGCTCGGCGGGCGAGAACTGGGCTACGGCTCGGACGCCGATGTGATGTTCGTGCACGATCCGCTGCCGGGGGCGTCGGAGCAGGCGGCCGGGGACGCGGCTCACGCGGTGGCCGAGCAGTTGCGCCAGGTGCTCGCCGCCCCGGCTCCCGACCCGCCACTGCTCGTCGATGCCGGCCTGCGACCGGAGGGTCGCAACGGCCCGTTGGTGCGAACCCTTGCGTCGTACGAGGAGTACTACCTCCGCTGGTCGTCGGTCTGGGAGGCGCAGGCCCTGCTTCGGGCCGTCCCGGTGGCCGGTGACGAGGAACTCGGTCGGAGGTTCATCGGCCTGGTCGATCCGATCCGCTATCCCGCCGAGGGGCTCAGCGCCGCCGATGCCACCGAGATCCGCCGGATCAAGGCGCGGGTCGACGCCGAGCGGCTACCGCGGGGCGCCGATCCTGCGACGCACACCAAACTGGGCAGGGGCGGTCTCGGCGACGTCGAGTGGACGGTGCAACTGCTGCAGCTTCAGCATGCGGCGCGGACCGCGGAGCTGCGGACGACATCGACGCTGGCGGCGCTGCGGGGTGCGGCGGAGGCGGGCCTGCTGGAGGCCGACCAGGCCGCCGCGCTGGAAGCGGCCTGGCGGTTCGCCACCCGCTGCCGCAACGCGATCATGTTGGTCCGCGGCCGAGCCGGCGACGAGCTGCCGCGCAGCGGCCGCGACCTGATCGGTGTGGCGCGGGCGGTGGGGTATCCGCCAGGGCGAGATTCGGGGGTGTTCCTTGACGACTACCGGCGGGCCGCCCGCCGCGCCAGAGGTGTCGTCGAGAAGGTCTTCTACGCCTGAGGCCGCGGTGAAGCGGGTCGTTGCCGTACCTCTCCCAGCCCAGCGTGGGAGAGGTATGGCAACGGTGGGAGAGGACGCACCGTCTCATGGCTTGATACGGGGCGCACTCGCGTCAGTAGACGGCCAGACCTGACGCTCCGTCGGCGACCGGAAGACCACCGGTGACGACGCCCAACGGGGACAGGCTGCCGTCGTCCTGGATCTCGAAGGACGCGACCCCGCCGGTTCCCCTGAGCAGCAGGTAGAGGTAGCGGCCGTCGGCGCTGAGGGCCAGGTCAACCGGCTGGCTGTCGGCTCCCAGGAAGGCCGCGTTCCCGTCGAGCAAACGGACCCGGCCGCCGAGACCGAACCGATAGGCGGAGATCGTGCCGCTGCCGAAATTCGCGATGAACGCGTAACGCCCGTCCGGGGTGATGACCACCCAGCATGCGTCTGTCTGTTGGTTGGGGACGGAGCCGCTGATCACATTGAGGGCGCCGTCGGCGGACACCCGGTACGAGGAGACCGCGGATGCACCATCGGCAGCGTTGAACGACTCGACGACGAGCAGCTGGCTGTTGCTGCGAAACGCCATGCTGAACGGCCGGATGCCGTTCGAGGCTTCCCGCCTCGGCATGACGGTGGCCAGGCCATTGCTGGCGACCCGGAACACGTCGATGGCATTGGCCGGGGTCAACAGCGTGTTGGTCGTCTTCTGCGTCACGAGCAGCAGGCGGCCATCGGGACTGAACGCAACCTGACCAGGCACGGCGATAGGGGAGCTCAGCTCCCGGAACGAGTTCGGTATCGGCGTCAAGGTCCCGTTCGACCCTCGCCTGAAGCCGAGGATGCCGTTCCCGGCGACCGACCCGTCGAGGACGTAGAGCAGATTGCCGTTGATGGTCAGGCTGAGCGGCTGGTCACCGGCGTACACCTTCTGCAGGAATGTGAGCTGCGTTCCATTCACGCCGAACACGGTGACCTCGTCACTGCCGGCATTGGCCGCGTACAAGAAACGGTTATCGCTACTGAGCCGCAAACCGCCCTGCGTGTCCAGGTCAACGCCGATACCGTTCCCGCGCGTGGATGTGTTGCCTACCCGCGTCAGCGTGCCGTTGGCCGCCCGCTTGTAGCTGATGATCTGGTTGTTGGTGCTGCGGTTCGTCATCGCGAACGCGGCCCCTTCACCCGGGCCGAGGCGGGCCACAGCGCTGTCTTCGGCACCGGAGGCCGGACCTTGTGCAATCGTGATCACGCCGAAAAGCATGATGAGCGAGAGGGCGCCAATAGCCAGCCTCTTCACGCGATTTACCATCTCTTGCGCTCCTTCTGGTCGGGTGCCTTCATGACGTGAGTCGCTTCGCACAGGCGACGGTCACCGCCGCCCACGACAGGGACCGAGGTCCCTGCAGCGCAGCCGTGTGCGGTGACCCGTCGACGCACGCCGACTCGATGCGACGAGCCCCCATGTCGCAAATCCCTCGACGCGTGCCGCTAGCCTTTGGACACGCTGACGGGGCTGGGACAGCAGGTCTGCTCGTAGGTTATGAGGTCATCGGACCGTGGGACAGGTCCGGTGAAGCGTCTAATCGGAGGACCAGTTGCGCGGGGTCAGCACCACTCACGATTGACCAACCGACGCCCGGAACCGCGACCAGGCCCGCCGCGTCCAACCCCCTGTTCGCGGAGTCAAGGAGGCGTCATGGCGATGCGATGGCTGGTCGCCCTTTGGCCTTTCTCACGCTCACCGGGTGTGCCGAACCGCTCGCCGGTGCCGGGCCCGGCGGCTCGCCGAGTACGTCGGCCGAGCGGAGCGTAGGCGGCTCGCCGAGTGCGCCGGCCGGGCTGAACGCCGTGAGGCTGATCGGGCTGTGGTCCGTCGACGCACCGGGTGTCGACGACGGCGTGGTCCTGCGGCTGGACCCGAACGAACTTCTGGTCTTCGGCACATGCGGCGTGCTCTTCGGGCAATGGCAGGCAAATGTCCGCGGCGACTTCCTGGCCAGCACGGACAGCTCCTCCGGATCCTGCACGCCCGACGTGACTACGCCGCCGTGGCTGGCCGCGGCCACCGGCTTCGGGTTCGACGGCGCCGCGGCGATGCTCGTCGACGAGACCGATACGCCGACCGCGCGGCTGCAGCCGGGAGCCGTCCCGTCGGTGCCACCCAACCTGGATCCGTCGTACGCCGATCCGTCCGTCGTCACCGATGAGGACAGGCGGCGGTTCGCGGCCGACCCGTCGCTGCCAGCCGGGCTGACCCCAGCCGTGACCGAGCGGCTGATCGGCCGGTGGCTACCGGTCGGCGCGCCGACCTCCACGGCCTTCGTGAGCTTCGCGGACAACCGATCGTGGACGGGCTCGGACGGCTGCAATGGCATCGGCGGTCGCTGGTTGATCGGGAGCGGCGGGGCGCTGCTTGCCACCTCCGGCCCACAGACCCTGATCGGGTGCCTCAACATCGCCATCGCTGACTGGTTGTTCGCTGCCGCTCTGGCCGGCTTCGACGGTGAGATCATGGTGCTCGTGGGCGCCGACGGAAACGAGACCGGCCGGCTGCAAGCCGGTTGACCTCCGTCGTTGAGGCGGCTCGAGTGGTGCTAGGACCGACCGAGGCCGTCCAGAGAGCAACGTGCAGCTCGGTGGCTTTTTTGGGCTACATGTCGTAGTACACCGCGAACTCCCCAGGCGTCATTGGCGATCGTCGGCTGTCGTCGAAACATGCCGCTGACCTGCACGTATGCCGTTTGGGCCTGATGGCCGGAGTTGGTACTTTACGGACGTGCTGAGGAACGATTGAGTAACGGAGGGGTGGAGGAACCCGTCCAAGTCGGTTCGCTGAACTGCCCGAGGAGGCTTGAGCACCGCCGACTCACGCGAATTTCTACAGCGCTTCCCCTGTGCTTACGCAGTCTCGCGCACGCGCCTTGCGTGACGCGGTCGCGGCAAGTTAACTTGGAACGGTGCGCGGTGAGCCAGTCATCGTGGAAAGCGCCCGTAAGTACGGAGTGAGTGACGAAGACATCCTGCACGCCTATGCCAACCCGATCCGGGTGTTCGACCTTGATGAGGGCTTCACGCTGGTCATCGGAGCCAACCCGGCGGCCATTCTCCTTGAGGTCGGTGTGGTCGAGGGAGCGACGGCTCCAGGCGTCGCTCATGCCATGCGATCTCGGCACAGTTCGAAGGTGATGATCATGCCGCGAACGGTGCA
>JACCTY010000144.1 GCA_013812145.1 Geodermatophilaceae bacterium
TCTCGGTGGCGAAGAAGACCAACGTCTCGCCGTCCTCGCCGGCTTCGGCGTCCAACCGGCGCTCGGCCGCGGCCAGCGAGGCCACCCGGATGCCGTCCCAGCCCGCGGCGAGGCTCCGGTCGGTCGATGCTGTCGGCTCACCACTCGCGGGAAGAGCACTGACGCCGAACAGTCCGGCGCCGAGCAGCAGTGCTGCGGCGCTGACTAACGCCGTTCTCCGATTGAGCATGGCGGTTCCCTCCGGTCGGCTCGCAGCGCTGCGGCGGCTGCGGATGTGGCGGACCCTAGAACTACCCAGCCCCGCCCACAACGGGTCAAGGCCGCTGGGTAAGTGACGCACGGAGGAGACGAGACCCCGGACCTGAGGTTGCAGGGATGTCACGCTTGTCGCCGGGTCGCCGCCCGATGCCCGATCAGACCCACGGCGACGTCTAAAGGAGCAGCCGGTGCCACATCACCAAAGGGGCAGGATCAGCGTGTGATCGCCCGCCAGCTCATCGCGGTCGGCTCCATCGTGGCCGGCGTGTGGCTGTTGGCCGTCGCGGTCGTCTACACGGACTTCGTGGCGCTCGCGGTGGCGCTGGTGTCGGTGCTGTTCGGGGTGTACCAGCTGCGCCTACCCGGCTGACTGAACTGTCCACAATGGACGATCATGTAGCAGTAGATGTAGCAACGGGGTCGAAATGGACACCCCCGAGGCTGAGATCAAGCTGGCTTGAGTACCTACGGAGCGAAGCGGCGTTCAGCAGCGGAACAACACCGCCCGCTGGATCGTGCGGTGACCTTCTGCGAGGACGGCGGCCAAGTGCCTCTCGTCGCCTCAGAAGCCGTCGTAGCCGATGTCGGAACCGTGGAGTCGCCCGCCGTATGTCCACTGTAGAACGCAGCGGTCCGCACCTAGTTCACCGACTCCCCGCAGCCTGAGCTACGGGATCGTGTCCCAAGCGGAATACGACGTCGGCGGGCGACCCGACGCATTTCACGCCTGCCAGGCGTCCCGCACAGGGATGAAAGGACTGAGCTGAGACTCCTCTGCTTCATCAGCCACCTACTGCGGTGATCAGCCGAGTCCGCCGAGGACTTCGCCTCCGTAGGGATTGTCTAGGGCGTACTTCCAGGTGCCGTCCGGCTGGCGGCGGGCCACCTCAGCCGACGTGTGCTCCATTGGCTCGCCGCCAGGGACGTCAAGGCGCCAGTGACTATGCGTGAGCGCCAGGTCGCCCTTGACCACCGCCGAAGTGGAGACAATGGTTATTGTTCCCTTTGTGTCTAGGAAGCCCTGGAGTGCCGACCGCAATCCGGCGGTATCCGAGACCACCGTGCCCGGCTCCGGGATAAAGGCGGCTCCGTCTTCATATAGCGACGCGAGACCCTCGATATCGCCCGAGTTGAAATACCTCGTGAACTGCTCGATCACCTGGCCTGGCTCGGTTGCAGCCATCTTCACCCTCCGCTTCCGCGTGCGGAAGAGCCCAGGCTAGCACCTCCCGGCGCCAGCGAACAGCAGCCGCCTTGCGGGCCGCCCAGGGAGCGGCCACCCTACGCAGCGAGCCGGTGAGGAGCTTGGCGGCGTCGTGGCTACCGTGGTCGTCTCCCCGCCGGATGGTCGAGCCGATCGAGAGGTTGACCAGCCGTTGCCGACCTGGCGAGTGCACCTGCGAGACGGCACCCACCTCGACGTCAACGCCGACTGGCTCACCGAGCACTACGCCGGCCTGACGTTCGAAACCGTCTACGTCATCGTGAACAGCCCGCGGTGGGTTGTCGTGCGGCGAGTCCCCCGCGGCGACGTCGAGCGCATAGAGGAGGTCTCATGACCAAAGTCATGTGCGGCGCTCCCTCATTCGAGGATATTTCACCCCACAGCGCTCCTGACCTGCACGTTCGTTAGCCGTGTCCGCACACCGCATAACGCGGTCCTAGTGCGCGACTACCTCGACTGAGACGATCTCTTGCTCACCCCGCCACGTTGCGGCCCGGCACCCAGTGGACGACCGCGTTGTGGGAGCAGGCCATCCCCGGCACCGCGTAACCGCACCCGAGGAGGCGCCGACACGGCGCATCACCGGGGACGCCGATTGGAGCGAGCGGGCCGACCTGATCGGCGGCATCTGGACGACCTGAGGACCCGGAAACCGGTCATAGACGACGACTTTCCGGCGTCGGACCTGTCGTCTGTGACCGGTTTCCGTCCTCGCTGCCTCGCCGATGAACCGCCGCTCAACCACGGAACGCGGCGAGGCAGGACAAGCCGTGTCAGCGGACCGCTGACCGTCACCCGTCAGATCTCATGACTTCCACCGGGCAGCCTCATGGCATTCTCCGGGCAGTCTCCGGGCCCGCCGTCAGGCGCTCGGCGAACTGTGCGCACTAGCTCAGTTCACGGCAACTCTCGGCGGTCCGGTCGACCAGGCGGGAAGGACCCTGCTGTTCACGGCCGCAGGCGATCCGTGGAACGTTGCGGCCGCGACGGTAGGCGGCTCCACCGGTACCGCGATCCGCGGTGGACTCCTCGAGCGCATCGACGACTGGATGGCACAGACACAGAACCGACCCACTGCCTTTAAGGATGGAAGTTCGCTGGCCGGTGACGACCGGAGGCCACCCAGCGTCCCACGTGGAAACGGGCCAACGTCCAGCAATCGAGGAGGTCTCGTCGCAGTACGGCGCAGCCAATGGTCAGGGTGTCGGGATGCCGCCCCACAGAGTTAGATGGGGTCTGTCCGGACGAGGGCTTGGAGGGCCCATGACTGGCAGCGAAGGATCGACGGACGATATCAAGTAGACCGTTGACGGGCAGCAAGACCGCTACGACCAAGGGTCCGCGGACGGGCACGCCGACTCGGCGAGCGGTGAGCAGAAGCCGCCCCAGACCAAGGAGTACGGAGCTGAAGGCGTCGACACCGAGGACCCCGCAGTCCCGCCCGGGCCACTTCCGGGGGACTCCCGGAGCTGAGCCGGCGTCGAACAGTCGCCGTAGACGCCTGAAGCGCGAAGACCAAGACGAGCCCCCGGAGCCTGACGCCGGCATCCGGGGGCGCGTTGGTCAACAGCCGTCCTTGTGGCGGGCCAACTACCTCCACTGGCAGGCAAGGAGGCAAGTCGGCTCCGGGCGACTCTCCCGCTAACCGCTACCAGGAGGTCGCCGACGATCCGGGCTGGCCGCCCGTCGTATACGCCGACCCAGCCAGCCGGCGCCGAGCAGGCCGCCGGTCAGACCGACAGCAAGCACGATGGCCCCCACCACCCACAGGTTGGCGCCGATCACATCGGCCCGGCCGGCTTGGACGCAGTAGTAGACAAACGCCGGAGCGCCGCAGCCGATGAGTGGGACCCATGGATGTCCCGCAGCGCCCGCGCCCCCCGCGAGCGCGAGGATCAGAACGGCGGCGATGGCCCAGTCGGCTGAGGTCACGGGGGAGACAAACGAGTCCGGGTCGGACCCGGGCTGAACGCTCCAGTCGGTGGGGAACACCACAACGCAGATCAGCAGCGTGACGACGGCCAGCATCGCGCCGACCGCGACAGCCCTGCCGGTCATATCTGCTCGCTCACGTGTGTTGGGATGACGATTCTGCGGGATCGGTGCCCTGAGCGGCCAGATTGCCGACACGCCGGTACCGTTGGTGGGGCGACGTAACCTGCCGGGAACAATTTCCCGGCATTCTTGGTCGTAGAGGGTGCGCACACTGAACCACCAGCAACCGATCGACGAATGACCGATAAAACCGGATCAACGCCGGCGGAGTGAGAGCGAGATGCCATGACACCGACACTCAGCCCGACCACATACGAACCCCTGACCGCCTTCGACCGGTGCGACCGCTGCGGTGCGCAGGGCCGGGTCCGCGTGCTCCTGCTCTCCGGTTCAGACCTGGTCTTCTGCGGGCACCACGCCCGTGAGTACGACGCGAAGCTGCGAGACTTGGGGGTGGAGATCGTCGCCGACGAGACCGCCGACATCTCCTAGGAGCTACCCGTCCACCCGATGGCCGCCGTCCTCCGGACGGCGGCCATCGTCGCGTCGGAGAGGTGGTCGCCGGCCGCGACACACAACCAGATCACCCGATTGGGGTCAATCCCCGCCTCATGACTCTTACCATGTGGGTGACGGCGGGGCTAAAGGCTTCGCCTGGCCAGAGGAGACGCAGCTCGTGACCGGATCCGACCGCCGCTCGCCGGGCGAGGATGGGCCGGCGCGCGCTGAGCCGGCGGCGGCGCCGCCGAGGTCATCCGACCCGTCGCCTGAGCCCCGGAGCGGCATCGACGACCAGACCGACCCCTTCATCCCGAGAGTCACCGACACGGCACTGTCCGAGTGCCACACCGATCCAACGTTGTCGCGGGTCGGCGCCGCGTTGCCTGCTGATGCCGGTGTGCAAGGCGTCGACGGGCCACCAGCGGCGGATTCGTCGCGCATCGGCGCCGGCGCCTCAGCTGCCGAGCAGCCAGTGACGGCTGCCGCAGCTTCTTCCGATCCCAGGGCGTCGGAGCATCTGAGCGCCGACTTCGAGGACACCGACGTGCACGCGGTTGTCGGCCTCGCGCCGGCGGCGATCGCCGGCGCACAGGGCGCTGCGGAGACCACGAACGACATCGCGGCAGTTCGTGCGGAGCCGGCCTCCGAAGCGACCACCGGGCGACCGGCCGACGTCGGATCGGCGGCGCCGACCGACCAGCGCGAACCGGTCCCGGCGGAGGCCTCCGCCTGGGCCGCCGGAGGCAGCGGCGTTCCGGTCGGCCTGCACCCGCACGATCTTGATCTGATCGATGCAGACCCGGCCGACGCGGAACAGCACGATCCGACCGCGAGCGCCCCGCAGGACGAGCAGTCAGCGTGGTGGCGTCGGCGTCGGGTACTGGTGCCGCTCGGCGTGCTCGGTCTGCTGCTCGGGCTGTACGCCATGGATCTCCTCGTCGCCGGCAACGACGTACCACGCAACACCGTGGTGGCCGGGATGCACCTCGGCGGTCTCAGCAGAGACCAGGCCGTCGAGGTCTTGCAGGACCAGGGGCAGGCCGTGCTGGCCGTCCCGCGATCGGCCACGGCCGGTCCGGTGAAGCTCACGGTGTCGCCGGCCGAGGCGGGGCTGGCCCTGGACGTGCCCGGCACTGTCGAGGCCGCCATCGCCCAGCCGCTGCACCCGTTCACCCGCCTGATGTCGCTGTTCGCTGACCGGCGGGTCGACGCGGTGCTGCACGTCGACCAACCGGCGCTGGACGAGGCCATGACCGAGTACGCCGATCAGGTCGACGTGGCGTTCGTCGAGGGCTCGATCCGGTTCGAAGGCACGACGCCCAGCGTCGTCGTACCCTCCGACGGGCGGCAGCTGGACAGGGCAGCAGCAGCGCGGGCGCTGCAGGCAGTGGTGCGCACCGGTTCTGACGAGCTCGTCTTCCCCGTCCGGGAGCAAAAGACGCAGGTCACGGTCGCTGAGGCGGAGCAGACGCTGGAGTCCTTCGTCGTACCGGCGGTGTCTGCGCCCGTGCTGCTCACCGGCAGCGGGGAGACCGAAACGGAGCTGACCATCGAGGAGATCGCAGCGGCTCTGCGGTTCGGGCCCGGGGACGACGGCTCGCTGCTCGCCTGGGTCGACGAGGCCGGGCTGAATGCAGGCATCGGCGCGGACGCGGCGCGCTTCGTGACCCCGCCCGTCGATGCCAGCTTCGACGTCAGCGGGGCCAGTGTGTCCGTGATCCCGTCCGTGGACGGGACGGCTGTCGACGCCGCAGCGCTGGCTCAGGACCTGATGCGCGTCCTGCGGTTGCCCGCACCGAGACAGAGCGCCGTACCCGTGATGATCGCGCAGCCTGCGCTCAGCACCGACGAGGCCCGCGCACTCAACATCGCCGATGCGGTGAGCACGTTCACTTCGACGTACGACGACGCAGCGGTCGCGCAGAACATCAAGATCGTCGCCGAGACGGTCAACGGGGCGGTGATCCGGCCGGGACAGACCTACAGCTTGAACGCCGGAACAGGCCCGCGCACAGCCGACCAGGGGTACGTCCCGGCAGCCGGGCCAGCTGAGGGGGCGCCGGCGATGGGCGAGGGAGTGTCACCGTTCGCGACCGCCATGTACAACGCCGTGTTCTTCGCCGGCCTCGAAGACGTCCGGCACACGCCGCACCCGTCGTACGACGACACGTACCCGGCCGGTCGCGACGCGACCGTGCGCTACGACTCCGCGGATCTGGTCTGGCGCAACGACTCAACGAGCGGTGTGTTCGTTCAAACGCGGTGGCAGCCGACGGCGGTGACGGTGACGTTCTGGAGCACCGTGCTGTTCGACATCGAGGCGGTCAACGGCTCACAGTCCAATCTTCGCGAACCTGCCACGGAGGTCGGCGCCGGGGCCGGCTGCCGAACCAGCAGCGGCAGCACCGGCTTCGACATCAGCGTGGTCCGTGTGTTCAAGCAACCAGTAACCGGCGAGGTGCTGCGGGAGGAGCAACTCAGCACCTCCTACGCTCCCGCGCCGAGGGTGCGTTGCGAGGGCGCGCCGGAGCCTCCGGCGGTCACCGAGCCGCCACCTCCGGAATCACCGGTGGTTGTCGACCCGCCAGACCCACCTGCACCGATTCCGCCGGCCCCACGGCCGACGCAGACCTCGACGTCGGCTGGCCCGCCGCCCCCACCACCCCCGACGACACCGCCGACCACATCGCCGACGACGAACCCCCCTCCGACGACAGATCCCCCTCCGACGACAGATCCCCCTCCGACGAC
>JACCTY010000162.1 GCA_013812145.1 Geodermatophilaceae bacterium
TGGATCGCAAAGACCACCTGAACGCCCTTGGCCTCCAGCAGGTCGGCCATGTCGGCCACGGCATGCTGCGCCTGGGCAACGGCCATCCCGTAACCCGGCACCACAATGACCTGGTTCGCGTACGCCAACTGGATCGCCGCGTCCGCGGCGCTGGTCGAGCGGACCGTCCGGTCCACGCCGTCGCTGGCACCCGGCGCTACACCCCCACCGCCGAAGCCGCCGGCCACGATCGCCGGGATCGAGCGGTTCATCGCCTTGGCCATCAGGTTCGTCAGGATCGAACCGGACGCCCCGACGATCATTCCGGCCACGATCATCGCGGTGTTGTTGAGCGCAAGCCCGGCGGCGGCCGCCGAAAGTCCGGTCAGGGCATTGAGCAGCGAGATGACCACCGGCATGTCGGCGCCGCCGATCGGCAGTACCACGCTCAGGCCGAGCGCGGCGGCGAGCAGGAGCGCCGCGATGATCCAAAGCTCACTCGCCTCGCCGAGACCGGCCACGACGGCACACCCGACGGCACCGATGAGGAGCACGGCATTCGCGAACTGCTGCGCGCGGCCCAGGCCGATCGGACGCCCCGGCAGGATCTCCTGCAGTTTGCCGAAAGCGACGAGCGATCCCCAGAACGACACCGACCCGACGATGCCCGCGAAGAGCGAACCGACGATCACGTAGGTCGGCTCGGCGGCGAAGCCGTCGGTGGTACGAAACTCCGACCACGCGATCAGGGCGACCGCCCCGCCGCCGACGCCGTTGAAGAGTGCCACCATCTGCGGCATCGCCGTCATCTTGACCCGGCGGGCGGACGGAACCCCGAGCAGCGTGCCGATCACCAGACCCAGGCCGATGAGCAGCCAGTTCTGGGTGCCCGGCGTGAGCAGCGTGGCGACGACTGCGATCGCCATTCCGGCGGCGGCGATGAGGTTTCCTCGTACGGCGGTCCGCGGGCCGGTCAAACCGCTCAGCCCGAAGATGAACAACCCGAACGCCAGGACGTACAGGAGCGGGATGAGCGTGCTCAAGGTGTTGGCTCGCTGGGCGGGCGGGACTTGAACATCCCGAGCATCCGGTCGGTGACGAGGAAACCGCCGACGACGTTGATCATGCCGAAAGCGATGGCGACGACGAGGATGATCTGGTCCAGCACGGAGGGATCCTGGGCTCGCCCGAGGACGATGATGCCGCCGAGCAGGACAATGCCGTGGATGGCGTTGGTCCCGGACATCAGCGGTGTGTGCAGCGTGTTGGGCACCCTGGAGATGACCGCGAAGCCGACGAAGCCGGCCAGGACGAGGATCGCGAGGTTGGCCAGCAGCGTGCCGTCCATCAGCCTTCCCTTCGGGTGACGCACGCCTTGGCCAGCACCTCGTCGGTGAAGTCCGGCGCCAACGCACCGTCGTCGTCCAGCATCAATGCGAGCAGGGCGGCGACGTTGCGGGCATAGAGTTCGCTGGCGTGTTCCGGCATCGTCGCCGGCAGATTGAGCGGGGAGGCGATCGTCACGCCATGCCGCACGACGTCCGCCCCGGGCTCGGTGAGCTCGCAATTGCCGCCGGCCTCACCGGCCAGGTCGACCACCACGCTGCCCGGACGCATCCCCTGCACCGCCTCGGCCGTGACCAGTCGAGGGGCGGGGCGGCCTGGTACCAGCGCCGTCGTGATGACTACATCGAAGCCGGTGATCGCCTCGGTGAGCCGCTTCTGTTGCTCGGCCCGCTCGTCCTCGGTCAACTCGCGCGCGTAGCCGCCCTCGCCGGCGGCGTCGATGCCGAGGTCGAGCCACTGCGCTCCGAGTGAGCGCACCTGCTCGGCGACTTCCGGGCGGACGTCGTAGCCGGTGGTGCGCGCGCCCAGCCGCTTGGCGGTGGCCAGGGCCTGCAGTCCGGCCACCCCGACCCCGAGCACGAGGACGGTCGCGGGTTTCACGGTCCCGGCAGCGGTGGTCAGCATCGGGAAGAACCGGGTGGACTTCTCCGCCGCCATCAGCACCGATTTGTAGCCGGCGACGTTCGCCTGGGAGCTCAGCGCGTCCATGGACTGCGCCCGGGAGATCCGGGGCACCGCCTCCATGGCGAACGCCGTGACTCCGGCGGTGCGCAACTGCTCGATGGTCGCGGGAGCGCTCAGGGGTGCGAGGAACCCGATCAGCACCGCGTCGCTGCGCAACAGGGCGATCTCCGCCTCGGTCGGCGGTGCGACCTTCAGCACCACGTCGGCGTCCCACGGATCACCGATCATTGCGCCCGCGGCTCGGAAGTCCTCATCCGGAATGAGCGCCTCAAGACCCGCTCCGGCCTCGACGACGACCGCGACACCCCGTGCGCAGAGGACGGAGACGATCTTCGGCACGAGCGCTACTCGCCGCTCCCCGGCAGCGGATTCCCGGGGCACCCCGATCCGGGTGCGGGCTGCCTGCGCGGTCACGGCCGCGATCATGCCATGCCAGGTCAGCGCTAGCGTCCGTAGATCTGAGCGCCATACCGGCCAGACCTACGGACGTTGGCGCGCGGGCGGCGGAGGGAGGAGCGCTGCTGCGGTCAGTCGAGCAGTTCACCGGCGTGCGGCAGCCGACCGGCTGCGTGCATCCGGCGCAGCAAGGTGTCCCACCCGGGCCGCTGCCGCAGCTCGGCCACGGCTGCTCGCGCCCGGTCCCGGTCGCCGCGTTGTGCGGCCGCGAGCGCGCCGTACAGCTCACCGAGACCCGCGGGCGCCTCGTGCCGCAGCCGCTCCCAGTCCCCTGATTCGTATGCCCGCTGCAGGCGCAGGAGTCGGTCCAGCTCGGCGAGGGGCTGGGCGTGGCCGTCGACCCGCAGGTCGACGTCGACCGGAACCGCCGGGTCGCCGCCGTCGGGGCCGACGACGACGACCAGTGCAGCCGACTGCCGGCCCCGGAGGTCACCGCCGGCATCCTCGGCCGCCCTCAGCGAGGCCAGCAGACGTTCGGGCAGCGGCCCGGCGGTCGCGGCGTACGCCGCAGCCATGGACGGGACGACGCTGCGCGAGACGAGCATGTTGCCCTGCACGCTGACCCCCTCGGCGCGGACGTGCCCGCAGGCGGGGACGCAGCTGCCTCCGGTCCAGGCGGCGACCCGTCCGGTGCTGTCGAGGATGGCGACCTGACGGTCCGCGGCCTCGGCGTCCGCTGCGAGCAGCTGGGCGAGGACGTCCTCCGGCGCCATCCCGGTCGCCAGCAGGTCCAGGCCGGTGGCGCCGTACATCCGGTTGGTCTGTGCCTGCGTCGCGATCGCCCCGACGCCGGGCCGCGCCCAGGGGACCGACCGGCCGACTGCAAGGACAGCGGTCGCGACGGCCACGCCCAGCTGCCCGCTGTCGGGATCCCGGGCGACTATCGAATAGGTCACGAGGTCGGCTCCGTTCGGGAGCACACAGCAGGAGCGGACTGGACGGAGCCGACCGGGGTCACGGTCACGAGGTCGGCTCCGTTCGGGAGCACACAGCAGGAGCGGACTGGACGGGGTCGGCCGGGGTGCAAAAGTCAGGTCTGCACCTGTACCTGCCTCAGTTGGGCGTCGACGATCAGCTCCGTGCCGGTGGCCGCGCGGACGTCGTCCAGGGTGACACCCTCGGCCAGTTCGCGCAGGAGCAGCCCGTCGGGGGTCACGTCGACGACGGCGAGGTCGGTGACGATCTGCTGGACGCAGGCCCGTCCGGTCAGGGGCAGCGTGCACTCGCCCAGGATTTTGTGCGAGCCGTCGCGGGCGGAGTGCTCCATCATCACGATGACCCGCTTCGCGCCGTGAACGAGGTCCATGGCCCCGCCCATGCCCTTGACCACCTTGCCGGGAATCATCCAGTTGGCGAGATCGCCGGCCCGCGAGACCTGCATGGCGCCGAGGATCGCGACGTCGATGTGGCCACCGCGGATCATGCCGAAGCTGGTCGCCGAGTCGAAGAAGCTCGCCCCCGGCAGCACGGTCACCGTCTCCTTGCCGGCGTTGATGAGGTCCGGGTCGACGTCCTCCTCGGATGGGTACGGGCCGACGCCCAGGATGCCGTTCTCGCTCTGCAGGACCAGGTGTACGCCGTCGGGCACATAGTTCGGCACCAGTGTGGGCAGGCCGATCCCGAGGTTCACGTACTGCCCGTCGGTCAGCTCCTGCGCGACTCGGGCGGCCAGTTCGGCGCGGGTCAGCGGCATGTCAGTTCCTCTCGGTCGGCGGCCGCACGGTCCGCCGTTCGATCTTCTTGCCGTAGTCGCCGACGACCACGACGCGCTGGACGAACACGCCGGGGGTGTGGACGTTCACCGGGTCGAGTTCTCCCGGCTCGACCAGTTCCTCGACCTCGGCGATCGTGATCCGCCCGGCCATCGCGCACAACGGGTTGAAGTTGCGGGCGGAGAAGTCGTAGACGAGGTTGCCGTGCCGGTCGCCTTTGGCGGCGCGGACCAACGCGAAGTCGGTGACGATGCCCCGCTCGAGCACGTACGGCGTCCCGTCGAAGTCGCGGACCTCCTTGGGTTCGCTGGCCGCTGCCACCGTGCCGTCGCTGTTGTAACGCAGTGGGATGCCGCCCTCGGCGACCTGCGTCCCGACACCACCCGGTGTGTAGAACGCCGGGATGCCCGAGCCACCGGCGCGCAGCCGTTCAGCAAGTGTCCCTTGTGGACAGAGCTCCACTTCGAGTTCGCCCTGCAGGAACTGTCGTTCGAACTCCTTGTTCTCCCCGACGTACGAGCCGGTGGTACGGCGGATCTGCTTCGCGGCGAGCAGCACGCCGAGCCCCTCCCCGTCGACGCCGCAGTTGTTCGAGACCGTCTCCAACTCGCCCACGCCGCGTTCGTGCAGCGCCGCGATCAGCCGGATCGGTACGCCGCATAACCCGAAGCCCCCCACTGCGAGGGACGCACCCTCGGGAATGTCCGAAACCGCCTCCGCGGCGGTGCTCACTACCTTGTCCACGCGCGCCTCCCTTGCCGTCCTGAACGCTGCGCCTCCGCGGCGGGAAGTGCGTCGGCGCTGAACGCTGCGCCGCCGCGGCGGGAAGTGCGTCGGCGCCGTGCGATGCGGACTCTAGCTGCCGGCCGCCCGGATGCCGTCGACGTGCATCCCGATGGTGACGGTGACCCGCTCGGTCTCGGCCCGGTGCTGCAGCTTGTCCGGGTCGGCCCGCCGGCACAGAACGATCGATGCGCCGGCGACCAGCGGTGCGAGCAACCACGGCAGGGGGCCCGCGTCGCGGACCGTCTCGACATCGACCAGCAGCCGGTCCTCCGGCCCGAGCCCCAGCCGGCCGGCCAGCTCCGTGGTGGCGGCGACCACGCTGCGCCCGGTCAGTTCCAGCCGGCCGACGCGCAGCGCTATCGCATCAGGATCGATGGGGGTGTACGGCGCGAAGTGGTCGCCGTATACGAGCACCTCAGCGGCGAAGTCGGTCACGCCGAGCGGCCGGAGCTGCATCGGCGCCCCGAGGGGCCGCAGTGACACCCCGACAAGGTGCTCGAAGATTTCTTCCGCCTCGGGATCGAGGAAATCACCCAGCCGGTCCTCGCTGGTGACGAAGATGTTCGCGGGCGTGGCTTGGGTGACGACGCCACCGACCGACCACGCGCCGAGGAGTACCGCGGCGGTCTGCCAGTGCGGGGGTAGCAGCACGGCGACCCGCTGTCCCGGTGCGACGTCCAGGCCGTCCTGCAGCAGGTTGGCGGTCTTGGCCACCCAGTTCGCCAGCGTGATCGCGGACAGCTCGGTTCGTTCGCCGGTCTCGTCGTCGTAGTAGGTAATGAAAGGCAACGCACCAGCGGCTGCAAGCCGGCGTTCGAGAAGGGCGAAGATCGGCGAAGTCACGTCAGTTGATGCAGGCGGTGTCGGCGGCGGTGCGCGGCTGCTCCTGCGCGCCGCTGGGCGGGTCGGCGGCGGGAGGCGGAGTGGCCTGGCCGATTCCGGCGAAGTCCGCGCCGATCACGAGCTGCACCTGGCCGTCGAGATCGGCCAGCTCCACCAGCTGGGCGCCAGGCACGACGAGCGCGAGCGTCCGCGCCTCGGCGTCCAGGTCCGGTGCGTAACGGATCTCCGTCGACGTGTAGTCGCTGCGGTCGGCGTCGCCGACCGAGCTGACGCCGTACCCCAGCTGCTCCAGCGCGAACTGGGTGTCCGCGCCGAGCCCGCCGACGCCGGAGCCGTTGAACACGTCGACGGTGACCTCGGCCGGGTCGACGGTGGCGGTGTCGGTGGAGGCGGGCGGATCGGGTTCGCCGGACAGTTGGGCGAAGAAGGCGACGACCACGTCGCGTTCTTCCAGCAGTACGACGCTGGAGCCGTCGATGTTGCCGTCCGGGTTCGCGATCGGCACCGTGCTGAACTCCACGTTGCCCGCCGCCAGGTTCTGCAGTTGTTGGGCGAGGTCGAGCAGGTCGAGGTTCGCGTCGACGGTGAGCGACTGCGAGGCGGCCTCGACGAGGTCCCTCTGCTTGAGCGGATTGAGCAGCACGCCGGCGCTGAGCAGGTTGCGGACGACCCCGCCGATGAACGCCTGCTGGCGCACGATCCGGTCGAGGTCCCCGTTCGGAAGGCCGTTGCGCTGCCGGACAAATGCCAGCGCGTCCGCTCCGGAGATGGTCTGCACACCCGCGGGCAGGTCGATGCCGGAGAACGAGTCCCGGGCCGGCGCGCAGAGGTTGACCTCCACGCCTCCGATCACCTGGGTGAGGTCGTAGAAGCCGATCAGGTCGACCTGCACATAGTGGTCGATCTGGACGCCGGACAGCGAACTGATGGTCTGGACCAGCAGCTGCGCCCCGGCGGCGTCGCGGTCAGCCTGGCTGGCGTCGGTGTCCAGGGAGTTGAAGCCGAGGGCGTACGCCGCATTGAGCTTGCTCTCGCCGAAGCCGGGGATCTCGACGTAGGAATCTCGGGGGAAGCTCACCACCGATGCACGGCTGCCATCCGACGGGATGTGTACGACGAGCATCGTGTCGGTGTTCATCGTCCCGGAGTCGCCGGTGCGCAACTTCTCGGCAAGTTCCTGATCGGTGGCACCGGCCCGGCTGTCGCTGCCCACGAGCAGGATGTTCGTGGCGCCGCCGTCGGTGCCCGCTGCGTCGGTGTTCCCCGAGGCGGGCAGCGCGTCGGTCCGGGTGAGGTTCTGCTCGGCGGTCCCCCGCAGGTACCACACCCACCCGGAGCCGACGAGCAGCAGGACGGACAGCGCCGCCGCAAGCGCCCGGAGAACGGCACCGACCCGCCGGGTCGGGCTCGCCGATGCTCCACGGCGAGGATCGAGCCGGTTCGGCAGCGGCCGGGGGTCGCTCATCATTGCCACAGTAGGTCAGTCCACTCGGGAACCGCGGGACCCGCGACCCCCGCAGGGGGTGATGGCACCTTTTGCTCCCTGACCCCCGATGCGGCCTAGTGCAGTGGAGCAGTAAGTGCCGCCGATGTGCCCAGCGCGGCACCTTTCGCTCCAGCGCAATCGACCGAAGGCCGAGTAGTGGCGCGATAAGTGCCGTCCACAGCGGATTCCGCTGTCCGCAACTTCGGCGGGCGGCGGCCAGCGGAGCGTTGCGGGCGGGATTGTCTGCCGATGCGCAGCGACCTCGCTGACGTGCTCGCGGCTCATGGCGGCGTTGCAACGCTCGCCGACCTGACCGCTCGCGTCCCGCTTCGGTCCATCGCCGGGCGGTGGAGCGGGGCGAACTCATGCGGCTGTGCGCGTGCGTGTATGCCGCGAGTGACGCCAACCTCACCGAACTTCGCCCGCTGGCCGCCGCCCGCTCAACCGGTGGAGCACTGAGTCACCAGAGCTCGCTCGCCGGCTGGGGCCTGCGAGAGGTCCATCCAGGCGAGCCGGTGCATGTGACCGTTGAGGCCAGGCGCCGGCTGCGGCCGCGTCCGGGAGTCCTGGTGCACCGCGCGGACCCCATGCCGGCAGTGGTCAGGAGAGCCGGTGTTCGGCTGGTTGGTCTCGAACGGACACTCGTGGACTGCTGGACGACGCTGGGCGAAGAGCAACGACGGGCCGCGGTCATCCGGGCAGTACGGGAGCGCCGCACCACCCCAGCGGGAATACGCGCCGTGCTGACCTTCCGGACGACCATCCGCGGGGCACGGCAGCTCGCCCACCTCATCGACCTGCTCGAGGGTGGCTGTCACAGCGAGCTCGAGATCTGGGGGCTGCAGAAGGTGCTGCTCATCCCGGGCCTGCCCCGACCGCGGCAGCAGATCAAGGTGGCGGCAGGTGGACGGGTCGCCTACCTCGACGCCGGCTGGGAGGAGGTCAAGCTAGCGGTCGAGTTCGACGGGGCGGCGGTGCAAGGCGAGTCGTTCCGGGAGGGGGATCTGCGCCGGGACGCCTGGCTGGCCTCGCTGGGCTGGCTCGTCATCCGGGTGAGCTACCGGCGACTCGTGACAGACCCCGAGGGGGTGCGGCGGGAGATTGCCGCGGCGTACGACGTCCGCCGGGTGCAGTTGCATATGGCCGCCAGATAACGGTTCGGCACCGGACGCTGTGCAGTACGGATGGGAGCATCGATACGCGAGAGGGTGGGCTGGTGAGGAGCAGGGGTCAACGGCCTCGCGGTCTGGCCGGAACGTGTGTGCTCGTTGTCATCGCCGCCCTGGGTGCGTGCGCCCGGCCCGAGGCCGAGCCGCTTCGGCCGTTACCCGATGCCGCACCCGGCGAGTTGGTCACGCTCTTCACCTCCGACGACGTCGGCCGGGCCGTGTCGAACTTCAGGGTGCTGGCCGCCGCTCCCCTGCCCGACGGCACCGTGGTGGTCCAATGGGACCCGCACGCCACCGACGGTGGTGACGACCGCGAACCGTTCTCCGACCCGCAGCTGTCGATCCTCGGCGTCGACGGGACACTGCGGCCCCTCGCCCTGCCGGAAACGGCAGACCCGGCGGCCGCGGATGCGGCGGCCCTTCTCGCCACAGACCCCGAGGGGCGGATCTACCTTTGGGCCGGTGTCGGTGACCAGGCCGGCCTGGTCGTCCGCGGGCCCGATCTCAGCTGGGAGGCCCGCCCGTCCGATCTCGCGACGGCGAACACGGGTGTGCCGGTGGCGGCGGTGCGTGCGGACGGCGGCGTCTACCTCTCCGGCGACGACGGGGTCTACCGACTCGCACCCGACGGTACCCAGCAGCGGCTCGTGGCGGTGTCGGGGTCCACCGGCAGCGACGATCCGGGCGCGCCGCCGATCCCCGCCGAGCAGCCGCCGTTACCGGCGCAAACAGTGACCCTGTCCGCGGTGTGGGGCCTCGCGGTCGGCTCGGACGGCACGGTCTTCATCTCGACCCGCAGCGAGATCGTGGCCGTCGATGCCGCCGGCGTGCTGTCACTGGTCACGACGTACCAAGACCTGCAGCGTGAACTCGGCATCGTGAGCGCCCTCGACCCGCCGTTCCTGTGGTCGCGGTTGTCCCTCGACGCCGACGGCTCGCTGCTCGTGTCCGACTCCTACCAACAGCTGGTCGCCGACCTGGAAGGGCCTGCGGTCATCGCCCGCCACGCCACGGTGGTCAGCAACGGACTGAACGCCACCTGGGGTCCGCACGACGACCTGTTGCTCCGACAGCTCGATCCGAACGAGCTCGAGGCCGGCCCGTCCCTACCCGATCAATTGGCGGAGTTCGGGCGCTGAGCCGGTCTGTCGATACGCTGGGCCGATGCGACTGCTTGTCACCGGCGGGGCCGGTTTCATCGGCTCCCACTTCGTCCGGACGGTGCTACAGGAGGGCTACCCGGGCCTGGAGGGCGCCGAGGTCACCGTCCTCGACAAGCTCACGTACGCCGGCAACCTCGCCAACCTCGCGCCGGTCGAGGGCTTGGACCGGTACCGCTTCGTCAAGGGCGACATCGTCTCGGCCGAGGATCTGGACGCGGCCCTGACCGGACATGACGCGATCATCAACTTCGCCGCGGAGTCCCACGTCGACCGCTCGATCACCGGCGCCAACGAATTCGTGCTCACCAACGTCCTCGGCGCGCAGCAGGTCTTCGAGGCCGCGTTGCGGCACGGCATCCCGCGAGTCCTGCACGTCTCCACCGACGAGGTCTACGGCAGCATCCCGATCGGTTCCTGGCGCGAGGACCACATCCTGGAGCCGAACTCGCCGTACTCGGCGGCCAAGGCCGGCGCCGACCTGCTCGCCCGCGCCTACTTCACGACGTACGGCCTGAACGTCTCGGTCACCCGGTGCTCGAACAACTACGGGCCGTACCAGTACCCCGAAAAGGTCATCCCGCTGTTCGTGACCAACCTGATCGACGGCAAGAACGTCCCCCTGTACGGCGACGGCATGAATGTGCGCGACTGGCTGCACGTGGACGACCACTGCCGCGGCATCGCACTTACGCTCCTGCAGGGTGCGCCGGGGGAGGTCTACAACCTCGGCGGCGGCCGGGAGCTGACGAACAAGGAGCTCACCGCGCTGCTGCTGGAAGCCTGCGGCGCCGGCTGGGATCGGGTCGACTTCGTCGACGACCGGCTTGGCCACGACCGCCGCTATGCCCTCGACCACAGCAAGCTCGCTGCGCTCGGATACGAGCCGCAGCGGGTTTTTGAGGACGGCCTGGTTGAGACCGTGCAGTGGTACCGCGACAACCGGGCTTGGTGGCAACCACTGAAGTCGCCGGGGGAACCGCTCAAAGCATGAGGTGGCTCGTCACCGGCACGAACGGCCAGCTCGGCAGCGACCTCGTGCGCCAGCTGGCGGGACAGGACGTGCTGGCGCTCACCCGCTCGGATCTCGACCTGCGCGAGGAGAGCGCTGTCCGCGGCGTGGTCGGCCGGTGGTTGTCTTCCGGTTCGGACGTCGCCGTCGTCGTCAACGCCGCGGCGTACACCGCTGTCGATGCGGCAGAGACCGACGAGGCGGCGGCCGCCGTCGTGAACGCAGCGGCGCCGGGCTGGCTCGCCGAGACGACCAGCGGTCGAGCCCGGCTCATCCACCTCTCCACCGACTACGTGTTCCCCGGCGATGCGACGACGCCGTACGAGACCGATGATCCGACCGGGCCGTTGACGGCGTACGGGCGGACGAAGCTCACGGGGGAGCGTGCGGTCCTCGCAGCCGATCCCGGTGCGTACGTCGTCAGGACGGCCTGGGTGTTCGCCGCCCACGGGACGAACTTCGTCCGAACGATGCTCCGGCTGGAGCGTGAGCAGGACACCGTGCGGGTCGTCGACGACCAGTGGGGTTCACCCACCTGGACCTGGCACCTGGCCGCGGGTCTGCTGGAGCTGGCCGGATCAGGTGCGCCGGCTGGGCTCTACCACTGTGTCGGCGAGGGCAGCACCACGTGGCGTGGACTTGCCGCGGCCGTCTTCGAGGCTGCGGGCTCCGATCCCGGCCGGGTGCTGCCCGTGGGCACTGCCGAGTTTCCCCGTCCGGCTCCCCGCCCGGCCTACTCGGTGCTCTCGAACGGAGCGTGGCGGGCAGCTGGGTTGACTCCGTTGCCGCCGTGGCGCGATGGTGTCTGCGGGGCCGTGTCCGCGCTCGGCCGCGACCGCTGACCCTCCGAGGCTGGGCAAACACTTCACGTTACGTCATAGTGTGCTTGCGTCTCAGCAGACACACCGGTCCCAGGAGTAACTTCTTTCTGGATGCAACCGGCGGGTCGCTTCAGGCGTGTAGTCGATACCTGGCTGTCAGACGTGTGGAGGCGTGCGATGCGAGTCATCGTCGGAGCGGCACGGTTCGGGCTGGTGCTTGCGGTCATGACCGCCGGGCTGGTGCTGCCGCAGCCACCTGAGGCGGCCGCATATCCGTCGTCCACTGTGCAGCTCAACGGTCATGGCTACGGCCACGGGCGCGGGATGGGGCAGTGGGGCGCCTACGGCTACGCCACCATGTACGACTGGGGGCACGGGAAGATCCTCGAGCACTTCTACCGCAACACCTACCTCGGCAGTCAGCCCAACAGCCTGCTCACGGTACGGCTGCTCTACCGGGACGGCCTGTCCCTGGTCGTCACATCGGGCCGCGACTTCAAGGTCGACGACGTCCTGGTGGCGGGTGGCTCGGCTGCGCGGATCGAGTTGCGCTCGGACGGCCAGTTCACGATCACCCCGAAGTACGGCTGCTCCGGCAGCGACGCCACCCCGCGGGTGCGCAAGACTTCAAAGGTCGTGTCCACCGTGGCCAGCCCCGGCAACGACCAGGCTGCGATGCTGGCGATCTGTACGTCGAGCGGCACGAGCCAGTACCGCGGCACGCTGTCGCTGGCCTCCTTCGAGGGCAGTCCCCGCACCGTCAACACCGTGCTGATGGAGGACTACCTGCGCTCCGTCGTACCGAAGGAGTCCCCGGCCAGCTGGGCGGATTCCGGCGGCGCGGCGGCGTTACGGGCTCAGGCGGTGGCGGCGCGGTCCTACGCGTATTCGGAGAATCGCTACGGCTACGCCAAGACCTGCGACACGACGTCCTGCCAGGTGTACTCAGGCGCCGGGCGCAACCGGGTCAGCCAGGAGGACTCCCGCACCGACACCGCGATCCGCGACACCTCGGACGACGTCCTCCGATTCGACAGCGGCGGCGCGATCGCCCGCGCGGAGTTCAGTTCCTCCACCGGCGGCTACACCGCTGGGGGCACGTTTCCGGCGTATCCGGACGACGGGGACGTCGCCTCGCCGTACCACAACTGGTCCACGAGCATCTCGGTTTCCTCGATCGAATCGGCGTACGGCGTCGGCACGCTGCAATCCGTGCAGGTGCTGTCCCGCAACGGTCTCGGTGCCGACGGCGGTCGGGTGCTCACGATGCGGATCGTCGGCTCGTCGCGCAGTGTGGATCTCAGTGGTGACGAGTTTCGGCTGGACTGGGGGCTGCGCTCGGACTGGTTCACGGTCGTCTCGCCGACGTTCAGCGGGCCTGGGTGGTACCTGCGCAACACCAACTCCGCGGGCGGGTCGGACACGTCGTTCCCGTTCGGCTCGCCCGGAGACAAGACGCTGACGTGTGACTGGAACGGCGACGGCATCGACACCATCGGTGTGTTCCGCGGCGGGACCTGGTACCTGCGCAACAGCAACTCCGCTGGAGCGACCGACCTGGTGTTCCATTTCGGCCGGTCCACCGACGTTCCGGTGTGCGGTGACTTCGACAACGACGGCGACGACACCATCGGCGTCTTCCGCGACGGCAGTCTCTACCTGCGCCTCAGCAACAGCGCCGGCACCGCGGACATCACGTCGTCCTATGGCCAGCGCGGGGATCTGCCGGTCATGGGCGACTGGAACGCCGACGGCTACGACACGATCGGCTTGCTCCGCGGCTCGACGTGGTACCTCAGCGACAGCAACCGGACGCCTGTCACGATCCACCGGTTCGTGTACGGGCGGGCGGGTGATCAGCCGCTCGCCGGCGACTGGAACGAGGACGGTACGTCGGGGATCGGCGTACGGCGGTCGAGCACGTTCTACCTCAAGTACTCGGTGGGCGCCGGCGCCTCCAACCTGAGCATCGTGCACGGCCGGCCGACCGACCGTGGGCTGGCGGGGGACTGGGACGGCAACGGGACGGACACGATCGGGGTGGCCCGCGGCTTCTGACCGGCCGCGAATGTCTTTGCAGCCGGCCAAGGTGGCTGCTCGGCTAGGCTGGGCCTCGTTCTGGCGGCCCCGACGAAGGCGAATCCAGCAGTGACCTCGACGGACGAGCAGGCTCGATCCGCGGCCGGTGGGCTGCTCCAGCGTGCCGACGTGGAGCGCCGGGGGCACCTCACCCTGTCCGCCGGCGCTTGGACGTCGACCGGCCCGAATGCGCTTGACGTCACCGTCGTGCTGCCCTGCTACAACGAGCAGGACCATGTGCTGCTCGAGTTGGAGCGGATCACCCGGGCCATGAACGCCAGCGGGTTCAGCTACGAACTGCTCGTCATCGACGACAAGTCGACCGACGGAACGCTGGACATCCTCAAGCAGGCGCTGCCGTCGTACCCGCAGATGCGGCTGATGCCCTTCCGCGTCAACGGCGGGTCCGGTACCGCACGGCGGATCGGTACGGCGGAGGCCTACGGGCGGGTCGTCGTCTGGACCGACGCCGACATGACGTATCCGAACGAGCGGATCCCGGAGTTCGTCCAGTACCTCATCGACAACCCCGACGTGGACCAGGTCGTGGGGGCCCGGACGAGCGAGCAGGGCACCCACAAGATCCTGCGAGTCCCGGCCAAGTGGCTGATCCGCAAGACCGCCGAGCGGCTGTCGTCGGCGAAGATTCCCGACCTGAACTCGGGGCTGCGGGCGTTCCGCCGCGAGGTGGCACTGCCCTACCTGCGGCTGCTGCCGCCCGGCTTCTCCTGCGTCACCACGATCACGATGTCGTTCCTGTCGAATCAGCACCCGGTGGAGTACCTGCCGATCGACTACGCCAAGCGGTCCGGTACGTCGAAGTTCCACTTCGTGCACGACGCCTACCGCTACATCCTCCAGGTGCTGCGGATGGTGATGTACTTCAACCCGATCAAGGTGCTGATGCCACTCGGCCTGGCCGCGCTCACCGTCGGGTTCGTCAAGGGCACCGTCGACGTGTTCCGCTACGCGTTCCGGATCACCACGAACTCGATGCTGCTGTTCGTGACAGGCCTGACCATCATCGCGCTGGCGTTGCTGGCGGACCTGATAGTCCGCTCCCGCAACGATTAGCCGCCGTGGGGAAGCCTGGCGCGGGCGACCAGTCCGGTGCCTCGGGTGGG
>JACCTY010000165.1 GCA_013812145.1 Geodermatophilaceae bacterium
CCGTGCTCCTCATGCCAGCCCTGCATCGGTGAGACGCGTGTGGGCTCGAAGACCCGGCCGGCCAGTGCGCCTAGGCTGATCGGCGCGTACGGCGGGCGCCACACCGTCGTACCCAGGTCCTCGATCGCGCGGCCGGTCGTCTCTGAAAGGACGGCGATGGTGTTGATGGTCTCCAGCTTCCCCTGCGACGGACCCATCGTCGCCGTGGTGAATCGCTTGACCAGCTCGCTGGAGTCGTAGCCCTCCTTGGCGGCCGCCACGACGTCCTTGCTGGAGACGTCCTCGGAGAAGTCGACGAACCCGTGCGTCGACGCCCGGAACATCGCCGGGTGCGGCGCGCAGGCCAGGTCCGGGACACTCCCACCGGCACGGCCCTGCGCCCGGTCGCCGGCCAGGGTGCCGACGGCATGCCCGTGGGCGATGAGCTCTTCCGCGCTGCCGTCGCCGACCAGCCCACCGGTCGCGAGAACCGTGGGCGGCAGCCCGGTGCCGCTCGGGACGAAGCGCGCGGCGGTCGGATTCCACACCGGTCGGTCGCCGGCCATGTTGACCAGCGAGGTGGGTGCGGTCCAGCCGGTGGCCGTCACCAGCAGGTCGGCCGGCAGGACCGTGCCGTCCTCCAGCTCGACGGCCTGCAGGCGCCCCCGCCCCGTCGCCCGACGGATCGTCTCCCCGGCGCGGCCGTCCAGCACGCGGACGACGTCCACACCCACCCGGGTGAGGTCCGCGGCGGCGACGTCGCCTTCAGCGTTGGCCGCGAGCACGACGGCGCGCTCGCCCGGCTTGACGGCGTACAGGTTGACAAGTCGGCGTACGGCGGTGGACAGCATCACGCCGGGCAGGTCGTTGCCGGCGAACACGTACGGCCGCTCGATGAGGCCGGGTGCCGCAACGAGGACGCTGGCCCGGACCTTGACCAGTCGCTCGATCGCGCCGCCGACGTTGCGCTGCATCACCGCGACCCAGTTGTCGTCGTACCGTCCGGTCACCACCGCGTCGGTCATCACCTCGATGGACGGCCGGGCCGCCACCTGGGCACGAAGGTCCGACAGCGTCGACAGGCTCTCCTCGCCGCTGTAGCGCAGGTGCCCGCCGAGCTCGTACTCCTCCTCGACGAGCAGGACACTGCAACCCGAGTCCGCGGCTGCCACGGCGGCCGCGAGACCCGCGGGCCCGCCCCCCGCGACCACGACGTCCACGTGCACGTAGCGCTTGTCGTAGTAGCCGTGCACGTTCTGCCTGGACGTCACGCCCCCGGACGCGAACCGGGAGAGGACCTGCTGGTACGCCGGCCACAGCCGCTGCGGCTTGATGAAGGTCTTGTAGTAGAAGCCCGCGGTCAGGAACCGCCCGACGAGCCCATTGGCGGCCTTGACGTCGAACCGCAGGGAGGGCCACACGTTCTGCGGCCGGACGTCCATGCCCGCCGCCAGCCGTCGGTGACTGCCCCGCACATTGGGCTCGTCGTCGACCTGCACGGTGCAGCCCGGGTCGACGAAGCTCGCCGTCAGCACGCCGCGCGGCCTGGAGTACTTGAAGCTGCGGGAGAACACGTCGACTCCGCCGGCCAGCAACGCGGAGACGATGGTGTCGCCCTCGAGGCCGACGTAGCTGCGGCCGTCCCACCGGAAGGCAAGCGGGCGGCTGCGGTCGACCACCTCACCGGCCTGGGCCGGCAGCCGCCGGGACGTCGATGCAGTGCCCATCAGGCCTGTCCTCCCGCGTCGGGGCTGCCAGCGTCCCCGCGGGCGGACAGCGCCGCGGCCGGTTCGGCGCGGGTGCCGCCGGCCGGTCGAGCCGACCGGATCTCGTTGGTGACCGTGTGGCGTTCCACGGTGATGTACCGGCGGCAGCCCATCGTGTGGAACCACGTCTCGCTGGTCCAGCCCGCCGGGTTGGCCCGCTCGTACAAGTAGGCCCGCCACCGCTCCGGGGTCGCCGTCGACGGGTCCGGCCGAGCGGCCGCCTCGCCGACGTGCCGGAACTCCGTGGAGTTCCTGGCATCGCAGTGGGGACAGGGAATGCGGATCACCGGGCGGCTCTCCTCGATCTGAGCGGATGGGCAACGGGGTCTGCGGTGCGCGGGCGGTCCATCAATGACCGACCGCCGCCGCGCCCTTCTCACCCACGAGCCGCCCTTCGGCGAAGCGAGCGAGGTCGAAAGCGCTGATGATCTCCGGCGTCTTGCCGGTAGCGACTAGCTCGGCCATCGCCTCGCCGGCGACCGGTCCGGCCTTGTATCCGTACGTGCCCCAGCCGACGTCCACGAGAAAGCCGTCCACCGGCGTCACGCCCATGATCGGGGAGTAGTCCGGCGTCATGTCGCACAGACCGGCCCACTGGCGCAGCACCCGCAGCTTGGCTATCGAGGGCATCAGCTCGAGCACATGCCCAGCCAGTTCCTCGGTGAACTCCAATGACCCCCGCATCGAGTACGACGGGTAGGGGTCGACGCTCGCCCCGAAGACCAGCTCACCACGGTCGGTCTGGCTGACGTAGACGTGCAGGCTGCCCGACACGACGACGGCCTCGAGGAACACCTTGACCGGCTCGGTGACAGCCGCCTGCAGCGGGTGGGTGATGAGGGGCAGCCGTACGCCGGCCAGGTCGCACACCGTGCTCGCCCAGCCGGCGGTGCAGTTCACGACGACGGGCGCTGCGATGTCGCCACGGTTGGTCGAGACCCCGGTGACCCGGTCGGCTTCGACGTGGATCGCGGTCACCTCGGTGTACTGATGGATGTGCACGCCAAGGTGGTCGGCGGCCCGCGCGTAGCCCCAGTTGACTGCGTCGTGCCGGATCGTTCCGCCCGGTGGGTGGTACAGCGCGCCGAGCACCGGGTAACGCGCCTCGGCCGAGACGTCGAGGTAGGGAACCAGGCGCGAGATGTGCTCCGGTCCGATGACCTCGGAGTCGATGCCCTGCAGCTTGTTGACCTCGGCTCGCCAGCGCATCGTCCGCAGCGACGAGTCGTTGTGCGCCAGGGTCAGGTGACCGCGCTGGGAGAACATGACGTTGAAGTTCAGGTCGACAGCAAGATTCTCGTAGAGCTTGACCGACCGGTCGTAGAAGCGCACGCCCTCCGGCGTCAGGTAGTTGGACCGCACGATGGCGGTGTTGCGACCCGAGCCACCGCCACCGATGTAGGCCTTGTCCAGCACGGCGACATTGGTCATGCCGTGGTTGGCGGCCAGGTAGTAGGCCGTCGCGAGCCCGTGTACGCCGGCCCCGATGACGACCGCGTCGTAGCTTCCCTTCAGCTCGGGCTGGGTGAAGCTGCGCGGCCAGTCCCTCCCCAGGGCGCCACGCCGGAGCAAATCAAAGGCGGAGTACCGGGCCGGCCCGCGACGGGCCGAGCGCAGGGAGCGGGCACGTCGGCCCACAACAGACAGCGGGGTCTGGGTCACCGAGCGGGTCCTCTGGGTAGATGGGCGCTTCACGGCTGGGTGCCGCCGAAGGCTTTGATGGACAGGAACTGGGTGGGCAACGACACGATCCGGCGCGGACCGTGCGACACCTCGCCGTCGAACTGCAGAGTGTCGCCGGCTTCCATGGTGTACTCCGACGCCCCCACGCCGTACACCATCTCCCCGGACAGGACGTAGATCAGCTCGGTGCCAGCGTGCTGGTAGAGCGGAAAGACCTCGGTCCGCTCGTGCAACGTCACGAGCACAGGCTCCATCCTCTTGTTCGGGCCGCGCATGCTGCCGAGCAGCTGGTAGCGGTGCGCCTTTTGGCTGCCGCGGGCGCTGATGTCCATTCCCTGCCCGGCCTTGACGAACAGGACGTCGCGCTCCTCGTCGAGCCCGCGGAAGAAGGCCGTCACCGGTACCTGCAGCGCACCGGACAGGCGCACGAGTGTGGCCAGGCTCGGGGAGACCTGCCCGTTCTCGAGTTTGCTCAGCATGCCTTTGGACAGGCCGCTGGCGACTGCGAGTTGACTGCCGGACATCCCGAGCTGGGTTCGGTACTCGCGGATTCGCTCCGCGATGTGCAGGCCCAGCGCGTGCTCGATGCCGGGGCCAGCCTCGGTGGCGGACTCTGCGGTGGCCGGCTCCGGGGGCGCGGGTTCGGTCGCTCGACGGCGAGGCACTGCTAGCCGGGGATCCAGGACGTACCGGCGAGCGGGAGTCGGGCCATGGCGGCTGCCTCGATCGTCAGGGCCACCAGATCCTCCGGCTCGAGGTTGTGCACGCTGGACTTCCCGCAGGCACGCGTGAGGGTCGTGAGCTCCATCGTCATCGCCTTGAGGTAATTGGTCACCCACCGCGCGCCCACCTCGGGGTCCAGCCGCGCCTCGAGCCGCGGATTCTGCGTGGTGACGCCCGTGGGGCAGCGTCCGGTCTGGCAGTGGTGACAGTAGCCAGGAGCCGTGCCGAGCGCGTGGTAGTCCTCGGTCGCGTCGTACTCGCGGCCGTCCTTGACGTACGTCGGGCTGTTGCAACCCAACGCCACCAGCGCGCCCACCCCGATCGCTACAGCGTTCGCGCCGAGCGCCAGCGCCTTCGCCACATCCGCTCCGGTCCGGATGCCGCCGGAGACGATGAGCTGCACCTCCTCGGACTTGCCGATCTCCCGCAACGCGTCCGAAGCAAGCCGTACGGCGGCCAGCGTGGGGATGCCGGCATGCTCGATAAACGCCTCCTGCGTCGCACCGGTACCGCCTTGCATCCCGTCCACGACGACGACATCCGCGCCCGCGGCGACGGCGAGTTTGACGTCGTTCACCACGCGGGTTGCCCCGAGCTTGACGTAGATAGGTTTCTCCCAGCCGGTGGCCTCGCGGAGCTCGGCGATCTTGATCGTCAGATCGTCCGGACCGGTCCAATCCGGGTGCCGGCTGGCCGAACGCTGATCGATCCCGGCGGGCAGCGTCCGCATTCCTGCCACTCGCTCGCTGACCTTCTCACCGAGCAGCATCCCGCCGCCGCCGGGCTTGGCGCCCTGCCCGATGACGACCTCGATGGCGTCGGCCTGGTGCAGGTCGGCCGGATTGAAGCCGTAACGCGACGGGAGGCACTGGTAGACCAGTTGTTTGGAGGCTCTCCGCTCCTCGGTCGTCATGCCGCCGTCGCCAGTGGTCGTCGAGGTGCCCACCGCCGTCGCCGCCCGGCCCAGCGACTCCTTGGCGTGTGCCGACAGGGAGCCGAAGCTCATCCCGGCGATGGTGATGGGGATGTCGAGCACAAGGGGTTTGCTCGCGTAGCGGGACCCGAGCACGGTCGTGGTGTCGCACGCCTCCCGGTAGCCCTCCAACGGGTAGCGGGACACCGAGGCCGTCAGGAACGACAGATCGTCGAAGTTCGGGACCCGGCGCTTGGCACCCCAGCCGCGGATCTCATAGCGCCCCGAGTCGGCCATGGTCTGGATCTGGCCCACCATCTCCGGCGGGAAGGTGGCGCTGGGCCTGCGGCTCTGCCCCGCCTGTGCGCGACCCGGCAACGGCATCGGCAGATCGACGTGGCTGTCGGTGCTCATCGCTAGTACCTCTGGTTCTTCAGCGCGTCGAAGTTGTAGAGCTGCTTCGCCGAGGCCACCCGGGTGATGTTCTCCGGATCGACGTGGTCGAATCCCGCATCGCGGCCGGCTATGTCGAGGATGTCACGAACCCGTCGTACGTCGGCCTGAGTCAGGTCCTCGACCCGGCTGTCCGCGCCGAGGGACCGGACCGTGCCGCCGACGTAGATGATCGCCTCGTAGAGGCTGTCACCCAGGGCGTGGCCGGCATCGCCGCCGACGAGGATCGTGCCGGCCTGCGCCATGAAACCGCTCATGTGACCGACGTCGCCGGCCACGGCGAGAGTGCCGCCCTTAAGGGAGATGCCGGCCCGCGACGAGGCGTCGCCGTGCACGATGACCGTGCCGCCGTGCGCCGTCGCCGCAGCGGACTCCGAGGCGTTCCCGCGCACGCGAACCACGCCGCGCATGAGGTTCTCGGCCAGTCCCCAGCCGACGGAACCCTCCACTGTGACGTCCGGGCCGTCGGACAACCCGGCCGTGTAGTAGCCGGCGTTCCCCTCGATGGTGATGTCGAGGCGGTGGCGCAGTCCGACGGCGAGGTTGTGGGTGCCGCGCGCCTCGGTGATGCGTACGACGCTGCCCTCGGGCAGCTCGCGAAGCCGGCCGTTGATCTGCCGGGTCGTCAGTTCGCGGCAGCTGAGGACCACCTCGGCCACCGTCGGGTTCAGCACCTGGGTCACGTCTTCACCCAGGAGTGGACTTCCTCCGGCTGCGGCTCGAACACGCGGGCGCCGTCTATGCCCGGCAGGGTGGCCAGGGCGTGGTACTCGCTGGCGACGGCGACGTACGCGTCGGTCTCGGCCACGACCAACGGCTTGCAGGCGAAGGCGTCCCGCATCACCGCGAACTCGTCGCGGGAAGTGACGAGCAGTGTAAAGAAGCCGTCGAACTCCTTGAGCACCATCCGCATGGCGTCGTCCAGGCTGTCGCCCTGGTCGAGCCGGTCGCCGATGTATCGGGCGGCGACCTCGGAGTCGTTGTCGGTCTCGAAGACCAGGCCGCGGTCCTCCAGCCGCCGCCGGATGGAGGCGTGGTTGGAGAACGAGCCGTTGTGCACCAGCGCCAGGTCGGGTGCGGGCGAGAACGGGTGGGAATGCCGGGTCGTGACGGCCGACTCGGTGGCCATCCTGGTGTGCCCGACCCCCTGGTAACCGCCGGCCTGTTCGATGCCGTAGCGGTCACACACCTGCCGCGCCGTACCGACGTCCTTGTACATCGTCATCGACTCACCGACGCCGACAACGGTGACCTGCGGCGCGATCTCCCCCAGCCGCGCCCGGACCTGGTCAGCGGGAGCCTTGACGGTCAGGAGGCAGGCGTCGGCCTTGACCTTGACATCTGCGGGCTGCCCGATGTCCTCGCCCAGGCGCTCGGCCAGAGCTGACCAGTCGCAGCCGGCATCGGGGCCGCGCAGCGACCAGCGCAGCGACCCGTCCGGGACACCCCGGTCGTACAGGGCCAGGCCGGCGGAGTCGGGGCCGCGTCCGGTCAGGTCCTCGATCATCGGAACCAGGAACTCACCGAGCCGAGGCTCCAGTGCGGGGTCCTTCAGGTGAAGTCCAACGATTCCACACACGTCTGACTCCTAGGAGAACAGGTCACGGCGGGCCCGGCACGGCGGGACCGTGGTCAACTGAGAATACACAAGGTTTCCTGTGAGGCAACCGAGCGCGCTGATCCCCAGATCGTCTCGCACACCAAGATCATCCCGACTACGGGAATAACTCCCTGACCGACGCGCGGGACTGTTCAGGTCAGCTCTAGGTGCGGAGTTGCCCGGTCGCCATCAGGCGCCGGCTGTCCGATGCGAACCGTCGCTGTCCGGCGCCGTCTCGACCGGGCCGGGACCGGCATTGCCCTCGGCCATCTCGGCCCGGACAACCTCGATGTCCTCTTCGGTGACCAGGTGCGTGCTGCCGCCGAAGTGCATGGCCCGTTCCACCCCGACCCGCTCGTAGAGTTCGAGCGCCTCGTCGTACTCCTTGTTCTCAGCGCGAACCTGTCGTACGTGCCAGCCGATCCACAGGAGTACGCCGACGACGACGAAGAGCCCCTCCCAGCCAGCGAAGGGGTAGAGCACCGTGATGCTCTCGGGGTCGGTGAACGAGTCGAGACCTGTGCCTACGGCGGTGATCACTTCACGGCCCTCCTATCCTCACGGGATGTCGACCCGGCCGGCTCGGCACCGTTGAGCCGTCCGGCCACCAGGTGGCTGATGCCAGCGGCGGCACTGCGCTCCACGTCCTCGAAGCCGCCCTCGGCCTCGCTGGTCTGGAAGTAGGGGTAGGCGTTGCCGTAGCTGTGCGTGTCCAGGCCGGCGAGCTCGACGGCGCGTGGCACGCGCAGCAGCCCGAATCTGTCGAGCAGCTTGGCCAGGCCGTAGGTCGGCAGGAAGCCCAGGACGAAGAACATGATGACGGCGCCCAGCAAGTTGCCGAGCGGATTGACGGCGGGGAACCCCTCGGACGTGCTGCCGAACCATGCGGCGTTGGCCGTCACCGGTGCGGCGGCCGGATAGCCCCACAGCATGAAACCCGCGATTACCACGCCGAAGAAACCGGCGTAGCCGTGCACTGCGACCGCGCCGACGGCGTCGTCGATCCGGAACCGCCGCTCGACGAAGAAGTGCAGCTTGTAGGCGAGGACCGCGCCGACTGCGCCGATCAGCATCGCCTGGACGGGGTGGTAGAGGTCATTGCCCGCGGATGCCGCGATGATCCCGGCAAGCCCGCCCGACAGGGTCCAGAACGGGTCGGCCTTGCTCACGATGAAGCCCGCGAGCAGTCCGCCGGACAACGACATCAGGAAGTTGAAGGTGATGGCCGACAGGGTGGTCGGCATCAGGTAGATGTTGGTCGAGGAGAAGAACGTTCCGGACTCCCCGCCGACGTCGAGGATGGGGATGTTGCAGGCCACGTAGAAGCCCCAGAATCCGGTGTAGATGAGCAGCAGCCCCACGCAGGCCATCCACACGTTGTGCGGCCTGATGTTGCGAACCTCCCCCCGGGGTCCGAACTTGCCGATGCGGGGGCCCAGCACGATCACCATCGCGAGGGCGGCGCCACCGGCGATCGCGTGGATGACACCCGAGGCGTACGCGTCGTGGTAGCCCATCCTCTGGACCATCCAGCCGTTGGGTGACCAGCCCCACGCGGCGTCGATGATCCATGTGACCGAGCCGATGAGGACAGCGACCATGAGGAAGGCCCCGAGACGCACTCGCTCAATGACGGTTCCGGACACGATCGACGCAGCAGTCCAGGAGAACAGCAGGAAGGCGGCCCAGAAGACACCGTTGATGCGATCCTGCATGTTCGGGCCCATGGCATCCGACCAGGGCGCGGCGACGTCCGCCGCGCTCGGAATGATCCCGCCAGTGATGCCGGGCCCGTTCGGCAGCGCGAAGTAGATGTACCAGCCGAAGAAGAAGAAGGTCACGGTGACCAGCGGGATCAGCATGATGTTCTTCATCAGCGTGTGCTGCAGGTTCTTGCGCCTCGCCGACCCCACTTCGTAAACGCAGAACCCGACGTGGATCAAGAACATGAACACGACTGTCACCCAGTAGTAGAACTCGGTGAACAAGACGTTGAGCGCGCCCAGCTCGTCGACCATGACTGACCTCCTGGTTCACCTGGTGCACATGTCAAACCGTACGAACGCCAGGACAGTCACGTGGGAGGAGAGTCTCGAGCCGGCGGCGACGCGAGGACGGAGTCGCTTGTCGAACTCCTTCCGACCCACACGCTGCCCTGCTGCGCGACTCCGGCCCGCGCCGGGTGGAGAGGCGTTCGGAGACTAGAGCCCGCGCGGCATCGAGATCAACCCCTCAGGCAACAATGTTTCCTGCGAGGAAGCGGCTGTCTTGCTCACGTCGTCGCGTAGTCCGACGCTGTCCCCCGACTTGGGGACCCCGACGGGCTCGGATTTGCCCAGCGGTCATGACCTGCTACCCGAGGGGATCAATGCAGAGGTTTGTCCCATCCGTCGATTTGGGAGGCGGTGTAGTCCTCCCCGACGGTCGCCGAACCGGACAGCCAGGACCCCAGTTCGGGCTGTGCGAACTTGGCGTGCCGGTGCTTGAGCCAGATGCCGTACGAGTTGCCTTCCTGCAGGTGCTTGATCAGCACCTTCCGGGCGTACTCGTCGTCCCGGCCCGCCGGGATCTCGAAGTAGATCTTGAGGAAGGCGTTGGTGTAGCGGTCGAAGACCGCGTTCATCCCGTCCTCCTGCATAAGGTGGATGTCCTCAAGCCAGTTCAGGTCCTCGCCGGGCGTCGCCGCCATGAGGTCTACGTCGTCGACGAGCGCCCGGTTGAACTGATACGGGAAGGTCCGCCCGGTCAACTCCTCGGTGTCGATGCCCGAGCGCGTGGTGAGGTGCCGGGCCGACGGATCGAACTGCACCATCACCGGGTCAGACATCGAGCACCCCCTGGGTTCCGTCGCCGGCAACGAGCTTCTCGACCAGATGTTTGATCTCGCCCAAGGTCCTCTCCTCGGTCACGCCGGGTATGTAGCTGGTGCCGGCCAGGGGCACCCGCGCCATCGCGGCGGCCTCGGTCGTCAGGGCGCACAGATCCTCCGGCTCGAGGCTGTGGACGTTGGTCTTGCCGCAGGCGCGGGCGAGCATCTGGATTTCAAGCGTGAGCGTGTGCAGGAAGTTGTAGACCCGTTCGGCTGCCTCGTCGACGACGAGCCGCTTGCGCAGCTCCGGGTCCTGGGTGGTGATGCCGACGGGGCAGCGACCGGTGTGGCAGTGGTAGCACT
>JACCTY010000170.1 GCA_013812145.1 Geodermatophilaceae bacterium
TACGGCATGATGCCGCTGACCAAGATCACCGACCTGACCATCCACGAGTCGATCCTCGGCCGGATCCTCGGCTACGGAACGCTGATCGGCGAGACCGCCGGGCAGGACCAGGCGCTGACCCGGATCCGCTACCTCCCCGATCCGCTGACCGCCTGGCACACGATCTCCGATCTGCTGTACGTCCAGGGCGCGGTGCGACCGGGATACCGGCGTCCCGCGGAGGACTTGCCGCCCTTCCCGGGGCCTGAGCCCACCACTCCGTCACCGCGCTGAACGTCGATGCGCATAGATCTGCACACCCACACCGCTCGCTCCGACGGCACCGACAGTCCCGCGGAGCTGATGGCGGCGGCGGTGGCCGCCGGGCTCGACGTGATCGCCTTGACCGACCACGACACCACCGCCGGGTGGGCCGAGGCGGCTGCCCAGCGGCCCCCCGGGCTCACCGTCGTACCTGGCGTGGAGCTGTCCTGCGCCAGCCCGGTCACCGGTGCCGACGCCATCGGCGTACACCTGCTCGGCTATCTCTTCGATGCCGAGCATCCGGCGTTCCGGGACGCGCGGGTCCGGCTGCGGGAGAGTCGACACGGACGGGCGGAGGAGATGGTACGGCGGATGCGCGCGAGCGGGCTGCCGATCGAATGGGACCGGGTCAGCGCGCTCGCGGCCGGCGGGCCGGTGGGGCGCCCGCACATGGCCCGTGCTCTGGTGGAGGCCGGGTTGGCGGGGACGGTGGACGAGGCGTTCCGGTTGCATCTGCATCATGGCAGCCCGTACTACGTGCGCAAGGCCGACGTCGACGTCGGCGACGGCGTGCGGATGGTCAGAGCCGCCGGCGGAGTGCCGGTGCTCGCCCATCCGCTGGCCCGCCGCCGCGGCCGGGTGGTCGGCGACGACGTTCTCGCCGATCTGGCGGCGGCCGGCCTGCTCGGGCTCGAGGTCGACCATCCCGACCACACCGAGGAGGATCGTCGGCACCTGCGTGGGGTGGCCGGCGAACTCGGTCTGCTGTGCACCGGGTCCAGTGATTACCACGGGACCAACAAGCAGACCCCGATCGGAGTGTTCGGCACCGCCCCGGCCGTCCTCGACACGATCATCGGGTTGTCCACCGGTACCCGGCCGTACGCCGACTGACGTGTCGTTCGGGGCTACCGTGAGTGCCGTGCCGCGACTGCTCGCCCTCGCCGGGCTCACCGCCGTTTTCGTGCTGACGCTGCCGATCGGGCCGGCGGTGGCGGATCCGATCGACGACGCCATCGACGCGCTGCAGTCGGATTCGCTCTACGTCGACCCGGGCGCGGACACGCCGATCGACGAGGACCGGGTGCGTGACGCGATCGGCGACCAGCCCCTGCTCGTTGCGATCCTCCCCGACGACTCCGGCGACGCCTTCGACGCGGCAACGCGGATCGGCGTCGCTCTGCCCGACAACACGGTGGCTGTCGTCGCCAACCGGGACCTCGCCGCCGGGTCGGACATTGTCTGCGCCGGGTTCTCCGATGACGCGGCGGGGGCCGCGGTGGACGACAACCGCAGCCAGCTGGAGGCCGACGGGGACGTCACCGAGCTGCTCGTGGACTTCGCCGAGCGGATGGAGTCCGCACCCGGTCTCAACGACTGCCCGGCCGACGGCGCCGAGACGGACGGAAACGGCTGGCTCTGGTTCGCCGGGATCGGGGTGGCCGGGCTGGCCGGGATCGGCGGGTACGTCGTCTACCGTCGCCGGAAGCGATCCCAGGAGTTCGAGGGCCTCCGCGCCGAGATCCTTTCCTACTACAACCGGCTGGCCGCGGACGTCTCCGGCCTGAGCCCTGGCGACGACCCTGTCACGGTGCAAGCGGTGGCTGACGCCTCGGAGCGCTATACGAGCACCGGCGCCCTGCTGGACGAGGCAGACACGTTGGGGGAGTACGCCGCGGCCCGCCGTACCGTCCTGGAGGGTCTGATCGCCGCGCGGACCGCCCGACAAAGGCTCGGGCTCGATCCCGGTTCCGAGATTCCGCCGGCCGAGGAACCGGAGGGCGAGCAGCTGGCTGAGACCCGACAGGTCACCGTGGGCGAGGAGACGCACGAGGGCTTCCCGCGCTACACCCCAGGTGCTCCGTACTACTACCGGGGCGGCGGCGGCGTGCCCGGCGGCTGGTACCGGACCCGGTTCTGGGAGGGGGCGCTGATCGGCTCGGTCCTGTCCGGGCGGACCGGCGGCGGGATCCGGTACGACGACGACCGCCCTGGTGCTGCGGCGCCACGCTGGCGGAACTCCAGCGGGGGTAGCAGGTCAGGCGGCGGCGACTGGGGCAGGTCCAGCAGCGGCGGCGACTGGGGCGGTGGAGGGCGCCGGCGCGGTGT
>JACCTY010000018.1 GCA_013812145.1 Geodermatophilaceae bacterium
AACGGAGGTCGCAGCCCAGGTTCCCGCCCGAGCCGATGAACGTGCCGCGGGACCGTGGACGGCAGGCACGCGGCCCCCCTCGACGACGACCTCGGCGCCCCGGGCGAGCGCATGGACGCCGCCACCGCTTTGCAGGTCAACGCCTGTGTCCCTCGCCGACGACACCGACTGCTGCCATCCTTGGGGGCGTGCAGACGGTGTTCGAGGCTGCGGGTGGCGACGAGGGCCTTCTCCGTCTGGCCAGTGCGTGGCACGCCCGAGTGATGGCAGACGAGGTGGTCAGCCACACGTTCAGCCACGGTTTCCACCAAAGGCACGTGGCGCACCCTCGAGCAGCTGGAGTTCGCCCTTTCGAGTACCTGGACTGGTGGAACCACCCACGGCTACACGGCGAGATCGGCCTGATCCCGCCCATCCAGAAGGAGACCGCTCACTACGCTCAACACCGGCCACGCAACCCGGCCCGTTCCCAATGAACCGAGTCCCACCGAACCCAGGGCGCTTCATTGCAGACGTTGGCATGGAGGCAAGAGCCCCGGCGACAAGGTGCCGGGAGGCAGGAGGGTCTTCTCCGGGCGGCTCTAGCTCCGCGGCATAGAGCGGACGTCCAGCGTGAGAGTGTCACCGTCATGGCAACCTTCACCCGATCCGACGAACTGCAGGGAGCGGAGTTCGTCGACGCGGACTTGCGTGGCGCCCGGTTCGTCAGGGCTGACCTGTCCGGCGTCGTGATGCGCGGGGTCGACGTGGCGGGGGCGGACATCGACGGACCGTGGCTCTTCGACGGCGAGAGCTTCTTGCGCGTCAACGGCGTCGATGTGATCCCACTCGTCGAGGCCGAACTTAACCGCCGTTTTCCCGGCCGCGCCGACAGGCGCGCCGGAGATCCGGATGGCCTACGCGCGGCCTGGGCCATGCTCGAGCGCACATGGGCGGCCACGCTCGAGCGCGTCGCGGCGATGCCGGCTGGCACCGTCGACGTGTCGGTGGGCGGCGAGTGGTCCTTCGCGCAGACGCTGCGGCACCTGGTCATGGCCACGGACACGTGGCTGGGCCGGGCGGTCCTGGAGACAGAACAGCCATTCCACCCCATCGGTCAACCGAATGTCGAGTACGAGACCGACGGCAACGACATGTCGATCTTCACGACGGACACCCCGTCGTACGCCGAGGTGCTCGAGGTCCGGGCGAGTCGCGTCGCGATGGTGCGCGACTTCCTCGCCACAGCCACATCAGACGAGCTGGCCGCGACGCGCAAGAACCCGTGGGACCCCGAATGCCAGGAGACCACCCTCTCCTGCCTGCACGTGATCCTCGAGGAGGAGTGGGAGCACCACCGCTACGCCGTACGCGACCTCGACGCGATCGAGGCGCAGTCCGACACATGAAACCGGCGTCGGCCGAATGCACCGAACCGGCATCAACACAGTCAATCCCGCATCCGCTCAAACCTTCCTGTCATCGGCATGCGGTCGAGCGCAACAGCCGGCGCTTGGTGCGGAAGGCGGCTAGCTCATCGTGAAGACGATCTTGCCGGCGGTGTCGCCGTCGATCATGGCCGCGAACCCCTCGCGGGCGTCGGCCAGCGGCAGCTCCCGGGAGATCACCGGTTGTACGCCGGAGGTTTCACAGAATGCCAGCAGCCCGAGCAGCTCGTCTCGGGTGCCCATCGTCGACCCGACCACCGAAAGCTGGAGGAAGAAGACGCGGGCCAGGTCCGCCTTGGGGTTCGGCCCGCTCGTCGCCCCGGACACGACCAGCGTGCCGCCCGGCCGGAGCGACTTCAGGCTGTGCCCCCAGGTCGCCTCGCCAACCGTCTCCATCACCGCGTCGACTCGTTCGGGCAGCCGGGCGCGGGGCTCGAAGGCTTGGTCCGCGCCGAGTTCGAGCGCCTGCGCACGCTTGGCCTCGCTGCGTCCGGTGACCCACACCCGGTAGCCGGCGGCTCGCCCGAGCACGATCAAGGCGGTCGCGACGCCGCCACTGGCGCCCTGCACCAGCACCGTCTGACCGGGTTTCAGCCCGGATTTGGTGAACAGCATCCGGTACGCCGTCAGCCACGCCGTCGACAGGCACGCACCCTCTGCCATCGACAGCCCGGCGGGTTTGGGCAGCACGTTGCGCCGGGGAACGGCCACCTGCTCGGTGAAGGTGCCCTGGTGCAGCTCGGACAGTAAGGTCCGCTTCGGGTCGAAGGTCTCGTCACCGCCGAATCCGGGTGAGCTGATCACCGCGTGCAGGATGACCTCATTGCCTTCGGCGTCGATGCCCGCCCCGTCGCAGCCGAGGATCATCGGCATCCGCTCACTGGGCAGCCCGACCCCCCGCAGGGAGAACACGTCGTGGTGGTTCAGCGAGGCGGCCCGCAGCCTCACCACGGTCCAGCCGTCGGGAACCACGGGCTCGGGGCGGTCTCCGATCTCCAGGACGGACAGCGGGTCGTCGGGCGAGGGCGAGTTGACAAAGGCGGCAAGCATGCCCAAACGCTAACCCGGGCGCACCACGTCGAGACGCGACGTGCCTATTGTCACGAGCGTGGCAGGACGCCGAGCGTGGCAGCGCGGACCGCTCGTCGGCCTGGTGGCGCTGCTCGCGGTGGTGCTGCTGGCCTTTTGCGTCGGCCGAGACACCCCGGGAGATGCGGGGTCAGAGTTGCCGGGCGCGTCGATCACCGAACTGCCCGCGGAGGTGCGCTCCACGCTGGACCTGATCGACCGCGCCGGACCGTTCCGGTACGAGCGCGACGGTGCGACGTTCGGCAACCGGGAGGGTCTGCTTCCGGAACAGCCCTCCGGCTACTACCGCGAGTACACCGTCCCGACACCCGAGGCGGATGACCGCGGCTCCCGCCGCCTGGTGACCGGCCAAGGCGGCGAGGTCTACTACACCGCTGACCACTACGACTCGTTCGTCCGGGTGACGTACCCATGAGCGCGTGGCTGGGACGGCCGGGGCTCTTCCATGTCGGAGCGGCGGCGTCGGTCCGTGCACTCGCGCTGGAGTCCGAGACGTCCGGTTCGGCCGTGTACCTCGTATCCTCGGTGGGCAGCAAGCAGGAGCTCCTCGACACGCTGGCCGAGCAGCTGCACTTTCCGCTGTGGGCTGCCCGCAACTGGGATGCCGCAGCGGATCTGCTGGCGGACCTGTCGTGGTTGCCGCCAGGACCGGTCACCCTGCTTTGGGCGGAGCCGGAGGTCTTGGCCGACGCCGATGCCGCGGCCCACCGGATGGCGGTCGAGGTGCTGACGTACGCCGCCCGCGTGATCCGATCCCGTGTCCTCACCGTCCTGTTGGTGCACCGCGGGCCGCATTAGGTGCGGTCTGGCCGGCTTCGCCGGGCTGTTCGTCCCGGTGTGGTGGGCCGGAATGGACTTCACGTGGTACGCCACCGGCTTTGACGGCGACGATCCAATGTTCCGCGTCGGCGTGGCACAGCCGCTCGGCATCGGTAAGGACCGGTTCTGCTATCGCTCACTTAATACCGTTCGCACCCTGAGGTAGGCCTCCGCGGGTGTCAGACTAGTGGTGTCGATAGTGACGGACTGACTTCGTCCCTCAAGGTAACTCAGCAGGTCAACCCGGATCTTGGCAAGAAGTTGCTTACCGCCATTCGTTGCAACTATCTGTTCCACGTGCCGACCAATGGGCTCCGCTTCATCTGCGGCACGCTTGGCGAATCGCTCAACGGTTGTAGGCAGATCGGCAAGCAGGACCACCTCCAAGTAGGTAGCTCCTGAGTCCTCGACTGCTGCGAGGTATGGCGCGATCTCCCTATCGTTTGTCACCAGCTGAGGGAGAAGCACGTCGTAACCATTGGCGAGATGCTCGCGAGCCATTGCGGCAGCCAGCCGGCGAGCGATGGGCAACGTTCGCCAAAAATCGTCGCGCCACCCGCCGATCATGGAAACTATGACATCGACATCAAGGGCGAGAGCCTTTGGGTTGTCCGCTGCATACGAGCGTGCAAAGATTGATTTCCCGACGCCAGGAGGGCCATTTAGGTGAACGAGTCTGACCATGGAACCATTTTAATGGGCTCTTCGGATCTGAGCGTGTTTCTCGGCCCAGCTCGCACCGTAGCCAGCTTGCCGCGCTGGTCAGCATTGCGCCGAAAACACCAAGTTTGAGCAGGAGCCAAAGAGCTTGATCGCGACGAGAGCGGCGGTCCCGGTTTGGAGCCACCGGCTCAGGGCGGTGGCACCCAGCGGGGCGGGCGCTTCTCGGAAAAGGCGGCGATACCTTCCTGGCCCTCCTCGCCGGCGAAATGCTCCGCCGACAGCGACAGCATCGCCGCGAAGTCCTCGGACATCGACGCCGGCCGTGTCCGCCGCAGCATCCGCTTGGTCGCAGCGAGGGCTCCGGGACCACCCAGTGCCAGCATGTCGACGTACCGGCGTACCTCGGCGTCGAGATCGGCGGCGTCGACGGCGGAGTTGACCAACCCCACCGCGGCGGCGCGATCGCCGTCAAACACCTCCCCGGTGAGGAACAGCTCGTGCGCGGCGCGAGGCAGCAACCGGGGCAGCACGGTGATCGAAATGAGCGCCGGTACGACGCCGATCCGCACCTCGGTGAACGCGAACGTCGCCGAGCGGGCGGCCACCGCGAGATCGCAGGCACCGATCAGCCCCACACCGCCGGCCCGAGCCGGGCCGCCGACCCGGGCGACGACCGGCTTCGAGCTGTTCCAGATCGACTGCAGAATCGCCGGGAAGGCGTTGACGCCCATACCTCCGGGCGAGCCCCCGCGTGCTTCGGACAGGTCCATCCCCGAGCAGAAGACCCGGCCCTGGTGGGAGAGGACTATCACCCGCACCGCGTCGTCCTCTTGGGCGACGCCGAGTCGTGTGGTCAGTTCGGCCATCAGCTGCGCGGACAGCGCGTTGCGGTTGTGCTGGGAGTCCAACGTGATCGTGGCGACCCCGCCAGCGGTGTGGGCGTGGACGAGTTCCGCCACCGCCTCCTCCTCCCCGTCGGACGACGACTGGGCTGGGACACTCGTGCTGTGCCCTCCACTCTGCCCGACGGCGACCCCGCGCCGCCGGACGGGTCGCTGCCGGCATCGGCGTTGGCGTCGCTTGGGGATCGGGCGCTCGGGTTCTACGTTCACGTCCCGTTCTGCGCCAGCCGGTGCGGGTACTGCGACTTCAACACCTATACGGCACGAGAGTTGGGCGGCGGCGCCTCTCAACTGTCCTATGTGGACACTGCGATCGCCGAAGTACGGCTGGCAGCTCACGTCCTGGGTCCCGATGCGCCGCCGCTGGAGACGGTTTTCTTCGGCGGCGGTACGCCGACGCTGCTTCCGTCGGAGCACCTGGCTGCGATCCTGGGCGAGGTCCGCGACCGGCTGGGGTTCGCGTCCGACGCCGAGATCACGACCGAGGCGAACCCTGAGTCGGTGACCGCGCGGTCGCTGCACCGGCTGCGACAGGCCGGCTTCACCCGGATCAGCCTCGGCATGCAGTCCGCGCGCGAGCACGTCCTCGGCGTACTCGACCGCCGGCACACGCCGGGGCGCGCGGCGGCAGCCGTGGCCGAGGCCAGAGCGGCCGGCTTCGAGCACATCAACCTGGACCTGATCTACGGCACGCCGGGAGAAACGGCGGAGGACTGGCAGGCCTCGCTGGATGCCGCGATCGAAGCCAACCCCGACCACGTCTCGGCGTACGCACTGATCGTCGAGGACGGTACGGCGCTGGCTCGCCGGGTCGCCCGCGGGGAGATCCCGGCCCCTGATGACGACGTGCTGGCCGACTACTACGAGCAGGCAGACGTCGCACTGGCCCAGGCCGGCTACCTCTGGTACGAGGTGGCGAACTGGTCAGCCGGGCGGTCCGCGCGCAGCCGGCACAACGAGCTGTACTGGACCGGCGCCGACTGGTGGGGGATCGGCCCGGGCGCTCACAGCCACGTCGGCGGCGTGCGCTGGTGGAACGTCAAGCATCCGGCCGCGTACGCCGGACTGGTCGAGGCCGGCCGCAGCCCGGCGCACGCCCGCGAGGTACTGGGCCCGCAGGCCCGGCGGACCGAGCAGATCATGCTGGGACTGCGGCTGCGGGACGGCCTGTCGGTGAGCCTGCTCAGCGCGGCCGGGCGGCGTGCGGCGGAGGAGGCGGTGGGTTACGGCCTGCTGTCACGGGTCGAGCACCTCGGCGGCCGCGCCGTACTCACGCTGCGGGGACGGTTGCTCGCCGACGCCGTGGTCCGATCCCTGCTCGACTAGCGTGTCGACACCCTTATGCGCAGCGCGTCGTGTGCTGCACCGTGGTTACGCCAACTGGCGCACGAGGTTGGTGCGCCGCGCCCGGATGGTGAACCCGGCAGCTGCGAGACAGGCGCGGTCCGCCGCGTTCCCGTCATCCACCTCGGCGGCGACGCTCGTCGCCCCGGCTCTGGCGGCTTCGCTGCGGACGGCCGATGCCAGTCGGCGCCCCACGCCCCGTCCCCGCGTGGAAGGGACGACACCGAGGTACGTCAGCATCCACACGCCATCCGGCCAGACGTCGCTGAGCGCGACGCCGTCCACACCGGTCGGGCCCTCGTGCCTGAGCCAGACCGCGGTGTCAGCCAGGCGATCGGCCATGGCGCCCACGAGCCGGGGATCGTCGGCAGCGATCTGCTCCACCCCAGCCGGCAGTGGCTGTGCGACTGCACTGGCGCCCCACTGCCAGCGCGTCTCGTCGTCGGTGAACCCGTTGCGGTGCAGAGCGCCGTTGCGGTGCAGAGCGTCGAGCCGGACCTGCGTGTCGGGCTGGTCGCCGTGGACGACCACCGCCTCCACCCGTGGTACGCCGGAATTCTCGGCTGCCTTGACGACGGCGGGCAGGAGCAGGTCGAGCGCAGCCGCGCCGACAACCGGATTGGCGGGCGTCGTCCAGTTGCACAGGACGGCGTACCCGTCCGGGGTGTCGGTGTAGGTCAGCCGTGCGATGTCGCGGCCATCGAGTACGGCGACGAACAGCTGGTCGGGCCGGATCTGCCCGCGCTCCAGGCGCCCGGACAGAGCGGGGCTCGGGACAAGAGCGGCGAATCGGTCAGGGGAGGCGACGTGCAGGTGCAGCAGAGGTGGCAGGGGTGAACTCCTCGCAATGGCCCGCGACAACGGGCGACAGGGTCGACGACAGCACGGGTGTTCACCTCCTCCGACAGCCAGGGATCAACCGCGCCAGCCTACCTCCGGCTCGTCTCGCAGGCGCAGACGCGGGCAGCTCGTCACCGGTCGGTCAGCGCGAGCCGCCCGGCGAGTGCCACAAAGGAGCCGGCGAAGACTCGACGCATCCACGCCAGTACTCGAGGCCGCGAGATCACCCGGTTCCGAACCGCGGCAGCGAACACGCCGTAGCCGACGAAGACGACGAACGTCACCAGCATGAAGACCGCGCTCAGCCCCATCATGCGCAAGAACGCGTTCGGCTCGCTGGTGCTGACGAACTGGGGCAGGAACGCGAAGAAGAAGATGGTCAGCTTCGGGTTGAGGATGTTGATGAGGATCCCCGAAGTGATCACCTTCCTCGCCGAGCGGGGAGCCGTTCGACCCTCCACGGAGAGGGCGCCTTTCTCCTGCAGGGTGGTCCACGCCATGTAGAGCAGGTAGGCCACCCCCAGGTACTTCAGGATCTGGAAGGCGAGTGCGCTCGTGTGCAGGAGTGCGGCCAGACCCGTGATCGCCGCCAGCATGTGCGGAACGATGCCCAGCGTGCAGCCGACCGCGGCGACGATGCTGGCGCGGGTACCGCGGGACAGGCCGGCCGCCAGCGTGTATAGGACGCCGGTGCCTGGCGTCGCTACCACGATGAGCGTCGTGATCAGGAACTCGATGCTCATGCCGTCGACGATAGCCGGGGCGGCGTCAGGGCAGCAGGTCGTCGAAGTTCAGCACCCGCACGTGCAGAACGTGGCGCTGCTGCAGGGCCGCGCGTAAGGCGCGATGCAGGCCGTTCTCCAGGTAGAGCTCACCCTTGAACTGCACGGCGTGCGGGAAGAGATCGCCGTAGAACGTCGAGTCGTCGTCGAGCAGCTTGTCCAGCTCGAGCACCAGCTTCGTGGTGATCAGCTCATCGAGGCGGACCTGCCGTGGCGGGATCCTGGCCCAGTCGCGGGCGGAGAACCCATGCTCGGGATAGGGCCGGCCGTCCCGAACCGCCTTGAAGATCAACCCGTCCGGCCCCCTCGCGTGACACCGCCTGAGGACCACGACTCTAGCCAGCGCTGGATCACGTGCCGCCCGGGCGACCCGGCGTGCGACGTATGATTGGCACTCAGATTTGTCGAGTGCCAGGCATTCGCGAGGAGGTGGACATGTCCTCGGAGGACCGCAAACTCGATGTGCTGCGGGCCATTGTCGAGGACTACGTGTCCACGAACGACCCGGTTGGCAGCAAGGCGCTGTCCGAGCGGCACAACCTGGGGGTATCGCCGGCGACGATCCGCAACGACATGGCCGTGCTGGAGGAAGAAGGCTACATCGCCCAGCCCCACACCAGCGCCGGCCGGGTGCCGACCGACAAGGGCTACCGGCTGTTCGTGGACCGGCTGTCCGCGGCCAAGCCGCTGTCAGCGCCCGAACGGAGGGCCATCCAGAGCTTCCTCGAGGGCGCCGCCGACCTGGACGACGTACTGCGGCGCACCGTCCGGCTGCTGGCCCAGCTGACCCATCAGATGGCGGTGGTGCAGTATCCGACGCTGACCCGCAGCGCCGTACGCCATCTCGAGGTCGTCGACGTGGGATCGCATCGGCTCATGCTGGTCCTCATCACCGACACCGGGCGGGTCGAGCAGCGCGTCCTGGAGTTGCCTGTCGCGGTTTGCGACGAGGACGTGACCGAGTTGCGCCGTACCCTCAACATGCACCTGCAGGGCCGTCGATTGGCTGAGGCGCCCCAGGCGTTGGCCACGATGCTCGACGTGGTGGCCCCGGCGCTCCAGCCGGTGATGACGACGATCGTCGCGGGCCTTGTCGAGACGCTGGTCGATCAACCGGAAGAGCGGGTGATGACCGGGGGGACGGCGAACCTGACCCGCAGCGCCCTGGACTTCCCGAACTCCCTACACCCGGTGCTGCAGGCGCTGGAGGAGCAGGTGGTCCTGCTGCGGCTGATCGGCGAGGTCGACTCCAGCAGCGTGCTGGTCCGCATCGGCGGTGAGAACACACACGAGGGGTTGCACCGGACGTCCGTGGTCTCCGTCGGCTACGGCGCAGGCGACACCGCGCTGGGCGGGCTGGGTGTCGTCGGCCCCACCCGGATGGACTATGCAGGGAACATGAGCGCCGTCCGTGCCGTCGCACGGTACGTCGGCCAGATGCTGGCAGGAAGCTGACCCCACTGTGCCGACCGACTACTACTCCGCTCTTGGCGTGCGTCCAGACGCCACCGCCGAGGAAATCAAGCGGGCCTACCGCAAGCTCGCCCGCGACCTGCACCCGGACGTCAACCCGGAGCCGAACGCGCAGGAGCGGTTCCGGGAGGTCAGCCGGGCCTACGAGGTACTGTCCGATCCGCAGAAGCGACAGATCGTCGATCTCGGCGGTGACCCGTATGGCAATGGCGGCGGTGCCGGCTTCGGCGGCTTCGGTGGGCTCGGCGACATCATGGACGCGTTCTTCGGCGGCGGCACCGGCGCCGGCCGAGGCACCCGCACCCGGGTCCGGCAGGGTGCGGACGCGCTGATCCGGCTGGACCTCGAAATGTCCGAAACCGCGTTCGGCACCACCGAGGACATCACGGTCGACACCGCGGTCCGCTGCGATCTCTGCGCCGGTGCCGGTACGGCGCGCGGCACGCACCCGGCCACGTGCGACACCTGCCACGGACGCGGGGAGGTACAAAGCGTGCAGCGCTCGTTCCTCGGCCAGGTGCTGACCTCGAGGGCATGCCCGACGTGCGGTGGTGTCGGCAGCGTTATCCCGGAGCCGTGCCCGAAGTGTGGCGGCGACGGGCGAGTGCGGTCACGGCGCACGGTCAGCGTCAAGGTTCCGGCCGGCGTGGAGGACGGGATGCGGATCCGGCTGACGGGGCAGGGCGAGGTGGGTCCCGGCGGCGGCCCGCCCGGGGACCTGTACGTCGAGATCGCCGAGCAGCCGCACGACATCTTCACCCGCCAAGGCGAGGACCTGCATTGCCGGGTCTCGTTGCCGATGACTGCCGCGGCACTCGGTACGACGTTGACCCTGACCACCCTCGACGGTGAGGAGGAGGTCGTCGTCGCGACCGGAACGCAGTCAGGGACCGTCCAACGGCTGCGTGCCCGCGGGGTGCCGAGGCTGCGGGGGACCGGCCGCGGAGACCTGCACGTGCACGTCGAGGTGCTGACACCGACCCGGCTCGACGAGGAGCAGGAACGGCTGGTCCGCGAACTCGCGGCCCTCCGGGGCGAGGAGCGGCCGTCCTCGACCAGAGCCGGCGGCGGCAGCCTGTTCTCGCGGATGCGGGACGCTTTCAACGGCCGATGACTCCGCCGCTGTTCTTCGTCGACGCCCTGCCAGCCGGGGACGTGGTGGTGTTGGGCGGCGCGGAGGGGCGCCACGCCGCCCGGGTGCGCCGGCTCGGCGTGGGGGAGCGGCTGGACATCGGCGATGGCGTAGGCGGGGTGGCTCGCTGCGAGGTGACCGCTGTTGGCACCGATGAACTCACCCTGACCGTCGTCGACCGGCGGGCAGCGCCCGGGGCCGACCCCGCGCTGACCGTCGTACAGGCGCTGGCGAAAGGGGACCGCGGCGAACTGGCGGTCGAGCTGATGACCGAGGCTGGCGTCGACGAGATCGTGCCGTGGGCAGCCAACCGATCGATCGCCCGATGGCGTGGTGCGAAGTCGTTGCAGCGCTGGCGGTCCACCGCTCGGGAGGCGGCCAAGCAGAGTCGCCGCGGCTGGATTCCACGAGTGGCCGACCTGCACGACACCGGCGCGGTGGCCGAGTTGTTGGCCGCCGCGGATACGGCCGTCGTACTGCACGAGTCGGCTGCTCGCTCCTTGTCGGCGGTGGATCTGGCCGGTGCCGGCAGAATCGTCCTCGTGGTCGGGCCGGAGGGCGGTGTCGCGGACGGCGAACTTGCCGCGTTCACCGCTGCGGGTGCGGTTGCCACGCGGTTGGGACCCGAGGTGCTGCGGACGTCCACGGCTGGAGTGGTCGCCGTTGCCGCGCTGTCAGCCCGCCTCGGCCGCTGGTCCTGACCACCCACCGAACTAGGATCGCCCGATGAGGGACTGCCTGTTCTGTGGGATTGCGGCCGGGGACACTCCCGCGACCCTCGTCCTCGAGCGCCCCCGGACACTCGGGTTCCGCGACCTTAACCCGCAGGCGCCCACCCACGTTCTCGTGATCACTCGTGATCACCACGCCGATGTGGGCACCCTCGCCCACGCCGATCCGACGTTGATGGCCGAGCTGATGGCCACCGGCCACGACGTCGCCGTCCAGGAGGGGATCACCGGGACCGGCTACCGCTCGGTGTTCAACAGCGGCCGGGACGCGCACCAGAGCGTGCAGCACGTTCACCTGCACGTCCTCGGCGGTCGGGACATGGGGTGGCCGCCCGGCTGAACGGCAGCCGCAGGCTGGGCAGCGTCGAAGTGCGCGCGGGTAGAATTGGAGCGCCATCCCCGTCACCGAGAGAGCAGGGCCGCACCGCTCGTGCCCGACACCCCCGAAACTGCCCGCGTGTCCACGAAGATCGTCGTTCCGGCCGCCGTGCCGATGGTCAACCTGCTTGGCTCTGGGGACTCCCTGCTCCGGCTGATCGAGCAGCGGCTGGACAGCGACGTACACGTCCGCGGCAATGAAATCACCGTCACCGGCCAGTCCGCGGACAACGCCCTGGCGATCCGGCTGTTCGAGGAACTGTTGTCCCTGCTGGCCAAGGGCGAGCCGCTGACCGAGGACGTCATCGAGCGCAGTCTCGGCATGCTTCGGAGCGACCACGGCGAGCGGCCGGCCGACGTACTCAGCCTGAACATCCTGTCCCGTCGCGGCCGGACCATTCGTCCCAAGACGCTGAACCAGAAGCGGTACGTCGACGCGATCGACAAGCACACGATCGTGTTCGGCATCGGCCCGGCCGGTACCGGCAAGACCTACCTCGCGATGGCCAAGGCCGTCCAGGCGCTGCAGACCAAGCAGGTCAACCGGATCATCCTGACCCGCCCGGCGGTCGAGGCCGGGGAACGGCTCGGGTACCTGCCCGGCACGCTGTACGACAAGATCGACCCGTACCTGCGACCGCTCTACGACGCGCTGCACGACATGATCGACCCCGACTCGATCCCGCGGCTGACGCAGGCCGGGACGATCGAGGTCGCACCGCTGGCATACATGCGCGGTCGTACCCTCAACGACGCCTTCATCATCTTGGACGAGGCGCAGAACGCCACCCCCGAGCAGATGAAGATGTTCCTGACCCGACTCGGTTTCGGGTCGCGAATCGTCGTCACGGGCGACGTCACGCAGGTCGATCTGCCGGGCGGGCGGAGCGGACTGCGGGTGGTGAGGGACATCCTCGACGGCGTCCAGGACGTGCACTTCTCGTTGCTCACCAGCAGCGATGTCGTCCGCCACCGGTTGGTGGGCGACATCGTCGACGCCTACGCGCGGTACGACGCCGCGCAAGGGCCGGTAGACGTCAGCGCCCGGCCGGCTCGCGGCCAGCGCCCGCGGCGGTAGCGCCACCGGCCATGCCCGTCGAGATAGCCAACGAATCCGACGTCCCTGTCGACGAGGCCGGGTTGGCCCTGCTGTGCCGCTTCGTGTTGGCCGACCTCGGCGTCAACGCGCTGGCGGAGTTGTCCGTACTCGTCGTCGACGTGGAGTACATGGCGTCGTTGAACGAGCGCTGGATGGGCGAGACCGGGCCGACCGACGTCCTCGCCTTTCCGATGGATGAGCTGACCACCGCCCGTCGGCCGGACGAGTCGCAGCCTGGCCCCAGCCTGCTCGGCGACGTCGTGCTGTGCCCCGCGGTCGCGGTGCGCCAAGCGGCTGCGGCCGGGCACAGCTTCGAGGACGAGATCCACCTGCTGACCGCTCACGGCATCCTGCATCTGCTCGGCTACGACCACGGCGATCCGGAGGAGGAGCGCGAGATGTTCGGTGTACAGGCCCGTGTGCTGCGCTCCTGGCAGGCCCGCCGGCGCGAGGACAGAGCGGCCCGATGACGATGACCCCGACCGCCTCCGCCCAGTCCGCTCCGGCAGTGTGCTCCCGAGCGAAGGCGGTCTCATGACTTCCTCGGACATCACCCTGCTCGCGGTGGCGATCCTGCTCGTCGTGCTCGCCGGTTTCTTCGCCTGTGTCGACGCCGCGCTCACGATGGTGTCGCGGGCCCGCGTCGAGGAGCTCGTCCGCGCGGGCACTCCCGGCGCCGCCCGATTGATCACCGTCGTCGACGACAAGCCGAGGCATGCCAGCCTGCTGCTGTTGCTGGGCGCCGCATGCGAACTGTTCGCGGCGGTGATCGTGGCCGTCGTGCTGATCTCGTTGCTGGGCGCGGACTGGGCGACGATCCTGGTAGCCGGCGCGGTGATGACCGCCGTCAGCTACATCCTGGTCGGTGTCGGTCCGCGCACGCTGGGCCGGCAGCACCCGTACGCCGTCGCGCTGCGGACGGCGACGATTACCCGGTTGATGGCAGTTGTCTTCGGACCGCTGGCGACGTTGCTGATCCTGATCGGCAACGCGATCACGCCGGGAAAGGGCTTCCGCGACGGACCGTTCTCGACCGAGGTGGAACTGCGCGAGCTGGTCGACCTGGCGGAGGCGAGCGGCGTGGTCGAACATGGCGAGCGCAACATGATCCAGTCCGTGTTCGAACTCGGGGACACGATCGTGCGGGAGGTCATGGTGCCGCGGCCGGACGTGGTCTGGATCGAGGGCACCAAGAGCGTCGGCCAGGCGCTCGCCCTCGCCCTGCGCAGCGGCTTCTCCCGCATCCCGGTGATCGGTGAGAACGTCGACGACATCGTCGGGGTGATCTACCTCAAGGATCTCGCCCGCCGGGCACAGGGAGAAACCGACCCGGACCGGACGACCCGCGTGGAGGAGGTCATGCGTCCGCCGTCGTTCGTCCCGGAGTCGAAGCCCGTCGATGCGTTGCTCCGGGAGATGCAGGCCCGGCGGATCCACATGGCGGTCGTCGTCGACGAGTACGGCGGCACCGCCGGGCTGGTCACCATCGAGGACATCCTCGAGGAGATCGTGGGCGAGATCGCCGACGAGTACGACGAGAACGAGCGCCCACCGGTGGAGCACCTGGAAGACGGCTCCGTTCGCGTCGTCGCCCGGTTGCCGGTGGAGGATCTCGGCGAGCTCTTCGGCGTCGAACTGACCGACGACGACGAGGTGGAGACCGTGGGTGGGCTGCTGGCCCGCGAACTCGGGCTGGTTCCCATTCCGGGGGCGCGGACCGAGGTGCGGGGCCTGTTGCTCGTTGCCGAAAGTGCCGGGGGGCGACGGAACCGGATCGACTCGGTGCTGGTACGTCGCGCCGAGCCGACGGCGCAGCGGGACACCGACGAGACCCGCGGCGAGCCGGTCGCAGCAGAGCGGTCAGGCCGTGATGGCTGAGCGGCTGGACGCCGAGGACGTCAAGATCGTGACGCTCGCGCGGTCCAGCCGGGTCCGTTCCGGCGCGGCCGAAGGCGCGGCAGTTCGCGACGCCGACGGGCGGACGTACGCCGCAGCGACGGTGACCCTGCCTTCGCTGCGGTTGTCGGCGCTGCAGGGGGCGGTCGCCATGGCGGTATCCAGCGGAGTGACCGGCCTGGAAGCAGCGGCTCTCGTGACTGCCGAGTCTACTGTGGACAGTGGCGGCCTGGCGGCCGTACGGGACATTGCTCCGGCCGCGTCAGTCATCCTCGCCGGTATTGACGGTGCGGTGCGGGAGATCCTCCGCGGCTGAGCCAGCATTCAGTTGCGGTGGCGCATGGGGCGGCCGAGCAGCGCCTCGCTGAGCCGATCCGGGTCACGGACCCACATCGTGCGGACCGCGCGGTCCCCCTCGACCAGATACAGCACGTGTACGGCGCGGCTGCCGGGGAACCAGCTGCTCGCCGAGCGGCCACGGGGCCAGTCGGCCGGGCGGATGTCGGGGGCCACATCAAGGATGGCCGACAGCGCGATGAAGCCGAAGCAGGACACCCGGCGCAGCCCGGCGATGTCGAAGCTGAGGCCGGCGTTGCTCACCGTGATCCGGGTGATCGAAACGACGAGCACCAGCACGGTGATCGCCAGGAACCGCACCACGTCCCCTGAGTTCGCCGACGTGGTGTCGATGAACACGCGATAGCCGAAGAAACCCGCCACGACGACCAGGGCGGCCGCCAGGACCCAGGTGCGCGGCGGCGCGTAGGACCAGTAGCGCAATCGGGTCGGCGTGACGGTCGCGGAACGGCGCGGACCCCTACCGGCGAGAAAACGCCAGGACTGCACCTGGTCCTCGTGCCGCTCGCGCTCCTGTTTCCAGCGCCGTTCCAGCGAGGCCATAGCGGCGCAGCCTAAAGCAAGGTGCCTGCGACGAGGTCGAACCGTTCGTGCGTCGTCACCCACCCCGCCGATCTTGGTCCAGTCAACGTCTCCCGACGCCGCAGAGGTTCATGAGACCAAGATCGGCGCTGGGGGTGGGGGTCGCTTGTCGGCGCGGATTCCGACGCGCATGCTGGGTTCTCGGTGCCCACGAGCCGGAGGTTCCACATGATGCAACGCCTTACTCGACTCGAGTGGCTGCTGTCAGCGATCACGATCACGGTGTTTCTGGCTGGCTGCAAGAACGGTGGCGGCGGAGGCGGCGGCTACTAGCCGACCTCGTCGGATGCGGTTCAGCCCTGTCCAGATTGCTCTGCACGACGATCAGCGGGACCTGGGCACCGCCGGAACCGCCATCTTGGTGCGGACCCTGGCGCGGCTGTTCCCGCCGGGCGGCACGATCCTGGATGTCGGCGGTGGGTCCGGCTGGGCGGTGCCGCTGTTGCGTGCCGCCGGAGTCGTCCCGATCCTGTTGGACATCTCCCCGGACATGCTCGCAGCGGCGGCGCGCCGAACCGTGCCAAGGATTCAGGCGGACCTGACCCGCTTGCCGTTCCGTACGGCCGCCCTCGCCGGGATCCACGCGTCGTACGCACTGCAAAACGTCGCCGACTGGCGGGCCGCGATCCACGAAAGTGCCCGTGTTCTGCTGCCCGGAGGCATCGCGGTCGTCGCCTGGGGATCCGTCCCGACCGACGAGTTGCTGCGTGACGTATCGGCCCACTATCTGAACCTGGTGAGGCCATGGTCGGGGGTCGAAGCGGAGCGGCGGGGTCTGGACAGCACCGACGTCGCCGACGCGACATTCGCGGCCTGCGGCTTCGACGTGCTGCGGCCCGTATCCGTGACCGGCAACCAGATCCGCACCCCTCGGCAGATCGTCGAACGGGTGGCGGCCAATCCGTTCCGCGCGCGACCGCCGGCGAAGGCCCGCGCCGCAGCGCTCACCGACACACTCGGCTGGACACGGGCCCGGTACGGCGATCTCGATCTGTCCCGGGAGGTAACCATCCAGCACGTCATGCACGTCTACCGGCGTCTGGACCCACCGGGCACTGGATGATGGGACCCATGCCCCCGGAGCACAGGAGCGGTTTCGCCTGCCTCGTCGGCCGGCCCAACGCCGGCAAGACGACGCTGACGAACGCGCTCGTCGGGCGCAAGATCGGGATCACGAGCACCCGCCCGCAGACCACCCGGCATGCCATCCGGGGAATCGTTCATCGTCCCGATGCGCAGCTCGTCCTCGTCGACACCCCGGGCCTGCACAAGCCCAGGACCGTGCTCGGCCGCCGGCTCAACGACATCGTCCGGGCCACCTGGGCGGAGGTCGACGTCGTCGGGTTCTGCGTTCCCGCGGACCAGCCGGTGGGGCCCGGCGACCGGTACATCGCGGCCGAGCTGGCCCGATTGCGTACGCCGCTCATTGCCGTCGTCACCAAGTCCGACCTCGCTCAGCGAGACGCCCTCGCCGGCCAACTCCTCGCGGTGAGCCGGCTGGGCGAATTCGCCGAGATCGTCCCTGTCTCGGCGGTCAGCAGGGAACAAATCGGCGTGCTCACCGAACTGCTGGTCCAGCGGCTGCCACCCGGTCCGCAGCTGTATCCGGACGGAGAGCTCACCGACCAGCCAGAGCAGGTGCTCGTCGCCGAACTCATCCGGGAGGCCGCGTTGGAAGGGGTCCGCGATGAACTGCCGCACTCCCTCGCTGTGACCGTCGAGGAGATGACCGCGCGGGAGGGACGCGACGACCTCGTCGACGTCCACGCCCTCCTCTATGTCGAGCGGCCGAGCCAAAGGGGGATCGTGCTCGGCAAGAACGGGACGAGGATCAAGGCGGTGGGTACGGCGGCGCGCCGGCAGATCGAAGCTCTGCTCGGAACCCGCGTGTATCTGGACCTGCACGTCAAGGTGCTGCCCGGCTGGCAGAACGACCCGAAAAAGCTCAGCCGGCTGGGCTTCTAGACCAGCCCGAGCTTCGATGCGAGCTCGGCCACCGGCGCCTGCCACTGCGTCCAGTGGCCGGCCACTTGGTAGCCCAACTCTGCGTTCACAGCGCGCATCGGCGCGTTGTCCCGAGCCACCCAGGTGTTCAACTCCCGCACGTCGGGATACTCCGAACTGAGCCAGCGCAACATCTCGGTCTTCATCCTCAGGCCCAGCCGGCGTCCACGATGGGCGGGCAGCACCGTGGTGTCGCCCTGCTCCGAGCGGTGCGGCGACCGAGTAGACACGATGACGTAGCTGATACCGACGACCTCGCCGGTCGGTCGATGCCGCGCCAGCACGCGCAGCTGGACGAGGCCACGCGCATCGAGCATGGCGTCCACGGCCGCTACCCGGGCGCCGTCGTAGGGCTGATGAGTCCAGGCCGCATCCCCGACCGGTCGGTCGGCCATCCCCTCGTGCACCGCCCCGATGTCCGTGAGCAGCTCCGGGGGTGCCGCCCCCCGCACCCGGAGCAGCTCGTAGTCCCCGCAGTCCCCGTCGTCGGGGGCCGGCGGCGGCTGCACCTGCAGCACCGCCTGGATGTCGCTCAGAGCCGGAATCGCCCCCATTGCAACGACAAAGCCGGCCGCGGGTCCCTCGTCGGCGGCCGCACCGATCATCGACGTACGCCCGGTCGAGTAGGCCAGCCGGACCGCCTCGCGGAGCAGACCGCGGCCGAACCCCTGGCGGCGATCCTCGGGCAGCACGGCGAGCGTCAGGTCGGCAACTGCTGCGTTGGCACCGCGCGACAGCGTCACCCAGGAAAGCCCCACGGCCCGGTCGTCGTCCAAGCCCAGCCAGCAGGCCGACCGACACCCCGGCCACGGCCAGGCCAGCCTCGCCTGCAGGTCGCCGCGGGATTCGGCCGGCAGCTCCGGGTGATCATGAGCGGCGACGGCCGACAGGATGCCGTGCATCATGGCCAGCTCGTCATCGGCCAACGTGCGCGGATCGACCGGCAGGATGCGCATCCGCAGTGCTTACCACTCACGGCGCAGGCCAGGTGCGAGGATCGGGTTATCGCGAGCCGCGAACGCGGCCGCCAAGCGCAGCGAGGTGCCGGGTGAGTCTGTATCGGGACGAGGCCGTCGTCCTCCGAGTGCAGAAACTCGGCGAGGCCGACCGTATCGTCACGCTGCTGACGCGTCGGACCGGCCGGGTCCGCGCCGTCGCCAAGGGGGTGCGCCGGACCAGGTCGCGATTCGGCGCCCGGCTGGAGCCGTTCAGCCACGTCGACCTGCAGCTGTACGCCGGACGCTCGCTGGACATCGTCAATCAGGCCGAGAGCATCCGGGCCTACGGCGCGGCGATCGTCGACGACTACCCCCGCTACACCGCCGGTACGGCGGTACTGGAAACCGCTGAGCGGCTCACCGCCGAGGAGCGGGAACCGGCGCTGCGGCTGTTCCTGCTGGTGATCGGCGCCCTGCGGGCGCTCGTGGACGACACGCATCCACCGGGCCTGGTGCTCGACGCGTTCCTCATCCGCTCGATGGCGGCATCGGGCTGGGCCCCGGCGTTGACCGACTGTGCCCGTTGCAGCGCCCCCGGTCCGCACCGGGCGTTCTCCGTGCCGGCCGGCGGACTCGTCTGCCCGGCCTGTCGGCCGGCGGGGGCCAGTACGCCGAGCGCCGCGGCGCTGGCGCTGCTCTGCGCCCTGCTGACCGGGGACTGGACGTCGGCCGACGGCAGCGCGCAGCCGACCCGGCGGGAGGCCAGCGGCCTGGTCGCCGCGCACCTGCAGTGGCACCTGGAGCGCAGCCTGCGTTCGCTGTCGCTCGTCGACCGGTAATAATGCTACTCTGTGCTACATGGAGTCGGTGGGCGTTCGCGAGATCCGGCAGAACATCAGCGTCTACCTGCGCCGGGTCGAGCGGGGCGAGGCGTTCACGGTGACCGACCACGGCCGCCCGGTGGCGCTGCTGTCCCCGTTGCCCCCTGACGACGACCCACTGGCGGCCTTGATTACCGCTGGCAAGATCACTCCGGCAACCGGCCGCCTGAAAGACCTCCCGCCGCCATTGCCGGCAATCCCCGGTCGCCCGACGCTGTCGCAGATCCTTGCGCAGATGCGAGCGGAGGACGACCGCTGACGTGTTGTACCTCGACACGTCAGCTCTGGTGAAGCTTGTCCGGGTCGAAGCCGAAAGCGATGCACTGCGCGTCGCCGTGGAGGATCAGTCCGTTATCTGCTGCGAGCTCGCCTTGACCGAGCTCTATCGCGCGGTGGCGCGGTACGCCGACGCAGAGGGCCGAGCCCGAGTTGATCTGTTGCTCGCCACGATCGAACTGCTAGCGCTGGACCGGTCGCTGCTGAGGCGAGCGGGACGGATGGCGCCAGAGCAACTGCGGTCGCTGGATGCGATTCACGTGGCTGCTGCGATGGTCCTTGGCGGTGCTGTCATCGCCCTCGTGACATACGACGTTCGAATGGCAGCGGCCGCCCGCCACCACGGCTTCGACGTCTGGTCGCCTGGCGTCCAGCTGTGAGCCGGCCTCCCGCGCCGCATGCCTCCGGCGTACGACCGCCTGACATCGCCGTCGGGCTGCTGCCGCGGCATGTGGCGCTCGTCATGGACGGCAACGGGCGGTGGGCGCAGCAGCGTGGGCTGCCACGTACGGCGGGACACGAGGCCGGCGAGCACTCGCTGTTCGACTGCGTCGAGGGAGCGATCGAGCTGGGAGTGCGGTGGTTGTCGGCGTACGCGTTCTCCACCGAGAACTGGCGGCGTTCCCCGGATGAGGTCCGCTTCCTGATGGGGTTCAACCGGGATGTCATCCGGCGTCGGCGAGACGAGATGCACGAGTTGGGGGTGCGGGTTCGCTGGGCCGGGCGGCGGCCCAAGCTCTGGCGCAGCGTGATCCGGGAGCTGGAGGTGGCCGAGGAGCTGACCCGCGACAACGACGTACTCACCCTGACGATGTGCGTGAACTATGGCGGCCGGGCGGAGATCGCCGACGCGGCGGCCGCGCTCGCCCGCGACGTCGCGGCGGGGCGGCTGCGACCCGACCGGGTAGACGAGAAAACGTTCGCCCGCTACCTGGACGAGCCGGAGATGCCCGACGTCGACCTGTTCATCCGGTCCTCGGGGGAGCAGCGGACGAGCAACTTCCTGATCTGGCAGTCGGCGTACGCCGAGTTGGAGTTCCTGGACACGCTGTGGCCGGACTTCGACCGGCGGCACCTCTGGTCGGCCTGCGCGGCGTACGCCGGGCGGCAGCGCCGGTTCGGGTCGGCATAGCCGGCCGGGCCGGCGGTCCTAGGCTCAACCGTGACCCTGCACGCCACCGGCCAGTCCGCTCCGGTGATGTGCTCCCGGACGGAGGCGTGCTCATGACCCCGACCGACCCGCGCGCCGTCGTACAGCAAGCTCTGAGCGACATCGTCGACGGGCCGCTGGTGACCGACGAGCGGGGCGACCAGACGTTTGTCGCCGACGGTGTCCCGAGCTTCGTCCAACACGGCCGGCTCGGCGACGGTGTCGAGTTGTTGACCCTCAGCTGCCTCGCCGCTACCGGTCAGCCGACCTCGCCGAGCCTGCATCGCTGGGCGCACGAACGCAACGCCACGATGCTGCTCGGCGGCATCGTCCTCGTCGCCGGCACCGAGGGTACGGTCGACGTCCTGCTGCGGTACTGCCTGCCGGGCGGCACGGACGCCGCTGTGCTCCGCCAAGTCCTGCTGCCGGTTATCGCCGCCGCCGCTGATGTTCGCCGGGAGTTGGCCGCGGCATAGGCGGTCAGCGGCACTCGGCGCAGGTGCCGAAGACCTCCAGGGTGTGGCTGACGTCGGCGAAGTCGTGCTCGGCGGCGACCCGGTCCGCCCAGCGCTCGACCGTCGGCCCCTCGACCTCCTCGGTTCGCCCGCACTCGCGGCACACCAAATGATGGTGGTGCCGGGCGCTGCACCTGCGGTACAGGGACTCGTCGTCGGTCTTGATGACGTCCAGCTCACCGGCGTCGGCCATCGCCTGCAGGGTCCGGTAGACGGTGCTCAGCCCCACTGTCTCGCCCTGAGCGAGCAGCAACTGGTGGATCTGCTGGGCGCTGCGGAACTCCTCCAGGTCGCCGAGCAGCGCCCACACCGCGGCGCGCTGCCGGGTCGAGCGCAGCGCCGGCCGCCCCGGCCCGACCGCCAGCGGCGCGTTCATTGCTGGCCCGCCTCGTGCGCTGCGCGCACCGCTCGCTCCGCTCCTCGCTCGCTAGCGCTCGCTGCGATGCTCGCTCGCTCTCGGCTCACCGGACCTCCTGCACA
>JACCTY010000035.1 GCA_013812145.1 Geodermatophilaceae bacterium
CGGTACTCGCGGCGGGCCAGAACCGCCAGCAGAACGTCCAGCAGGGTGACCACGATCCGGTAGGCACGCAGCCGCCGGGGACGGTCAGGTCGGGGGCTCGCCACGCAGCCGCACTCTAGCCAGCCGGTAGCCTTCGGCGCGCGCATCCTGAAGCCGACGACCAGCCGGAGCCGCACCGTGCAGCAGATCCGCGCCGCCATCCTGGCCGACGACCTGGCCGCTGTGGGGTCGCTGCCTGTGCCGACGCAGTACCGCGGCCTCGTCGTGCGCGCGGACGAGGTCGGCATGTTCGAGGGCTTGTCGACCAAGGACAAGGACCCCCGCAAATCCCTGCACGTACAGGACGTGCCGACTCCGGCACTCGGTCCCGGCGAGGCGCTGGTAGCGGTCATGGCCAGCGCGATCAACTACAACACGGTCTGGACCTCGATCTTCGAGCCGCTGCCGACGTTCGGTTTCCTGCGGCGCTACGGCAAGGTCTCAGAGCTGACCAGACGGCACGACCTGCCCTACCACGTCGTCGGCTCCGACCTGGCCGGAGTGGTCCTGCGGACCGGCGCGGGCGTCAACCAGTACAGAGCCGGGGACGAGGTGGTCGCGCACTGCCTGGCCGTCGAGCTGGAGGACCCGGCCGGGCACGACGACACCATGCTCGACCCGGAGCAGCGGATCTGGGGCTTCGAGACCAACTTCGGCGGGCTGGCCGAACTGGCCCTGGTCAAGTCCAACCAGCTGATGCGCAAGCCCGCGCACCTGACCTGGGAGGAGTCCGCCTGCCCGGGACTGGTGAACTCCACGGCCTACCGGCAGCTCGTCAGCACGCACGGCGCGAACATGCGCCAGGGCGACAACGTCCTGATCTGGGGCGCCACGGGGGGACTCGGTTCCTACGCCACCCAACTCGCCCTGCACGGCGGTGCGACGCCCATCTGCGTGGTGTCCAGCCCGGAGAAAGCCGAGCTCGTGCGGTCGATGGGCGCCGAACTCGTGATCGACCGCGCGGCGGAGGGTTACCAGTTCTGGAAGGACGAGCGGACCCAGGATCCCAAGGAGTGGCAGCGCTTCGGTAAGCGGATCCGGCAGCTGACCGGCGGCGACGACCCCGACATCGTCCTGGAGCACCCAGGTCGGGAAACCTTCGGCGCGAGCGTCTACGTGGCCAGGCGCGGGGGCACGATCGTCACCTGCGCCTCGACCAGCGGATTCATCCACGAGTTCGACAATCGCTACCTGTGGATGAGCCTGAAGCGGATCATCGGCTCGCACTTCGCCAACTACCGCGAGGCGTCGCTGGCCAACCGGCTGGTGGACAAGGCCAAGATCCACCCGACCCTGAGCCGGACCTATCCCCTCGATGCGGCGGCCACGGCGGCCAACGACGTGCACCACAACCTGCACCAGGGCAAGGTCGGCGTACTCTGCCTCGCTCCGGAGGAGGGGCTCGGCGTGCGCGATGCCGAAACCCGCGACCGGCACTTGACCGCGATCAACCGGTTCCGGGATCGGTAAGCTGGCCACACCGAAGCTGAAAGGGACTCAGGCGATGGATCGCAATCAGCCGACCGAGATGATCCCGACGCCGGCGCTCAGCGAGTTCGAGGTCGTGCTCCGCGGCTACGACCGGGCACAGGTACGGGAGACCATCGAGCGGCTGGACGCCGACATACGCATCGCCCTGACCGACCGGGACGCTGCGGTGGCCCGCGCGTCGGACCTGGCCAGTCAGCTGTCAGCGGTACACGCCGAGATGGAGTCGCTGCGTCGGAAGCTGGACACGGCCGCCGCTCCGACGTACGAGACGATGGGCGCGCGGATCGCGAACATGCTGCAGTTGGCCGAGGAGGAAGCCGCCGAGATCCGACGGACCGCGCACACCGACACGGCGACGCTGCGCGAGGAAGTGCAAACCATCCGCGAGCAGACCGAGGCCGCGCAGCACAGCAGCGCCGCCGAGGTCGAGCGGGTCCGCGCCCAGGCCGACAGCGACGCCAGCGACGTGCTGATGCAGGCGACGGCCAAGGCAGCGGCGCTCGTCACCGAAGCCGAGGCGCAGCGCGACCAAGTGGCCCGGCAGAGCAGCGAGCGGAACAAGCGGGCAGACGCGGACTTCGAGATCTCCTTGCGGGAACGGCGCCGCGAGGCCGCCCGCACCGAAGCCGAGCGGCTGCGGGTATCCACCGACGAGGCCAACCGGCGCGTTGCCGAGGCAACCGCCGAGGCGACCAGACGCGTCTCCGAGGCCACCGCCGAAGCGCAGTCCCGGCTCGCCGCAGGACAGGCACAGAGCGCCGAGATGATCAGCCAGGCCAGCCGGGAACGTGACCGCATCGAGGGCCTCCGGCAGCAGGCCCTGCACCAGTTGCTCGAGGTCCGCAAGCTTCTCGGTGGTCTGCCTCCGGAGACCGACCCGACGGCGCAGCCGCAGCCCGCGGCGAGGACCGAGCCGCAGACCCGGCAGCCGGGCACCGAGCCCAGCCCCGGCGTCGACTCCGGACCGAAAGCGACTGGTGACGGTACGAAACAAGACGCGGCGGTGCCCCCGAATCGGGGTTGATGATCGGCAGTCCCCGACCGGGTGGAATCTCCGCGCTGGCCAGACAGCGTGCTTATCAGGTGCTTATGATCACTGCACAGACCTGTGGAGGACTGATCACTTTGGCACGCTCTGTCGGTATCCGCCGCTGCCTTGCCGGGCTGACCGCACTGGCCTTCGGCGCCCTGACCGTCGCCTTCGCCCCCGGCGCGAGTGCGGCCACCGAATCGTATCTGCGACTGGCCCACCTGTCCCCGGACACTCCCGAAGTGGACGTGTACGTCGTGTCGGCCGCCGACCCGGCTGACCAGATCGTCCTCACCGGGGTGGGTTACGGGACGTTGTCGGAGTACCAGACCGTCGACGGTGGCACCTACACCGTCAGCATGCGTCCGGCCGGCGCCGACCAGAGCACGCCCCCGGTCATCGCCACCACGCTGACGACCGAAGCGGGCAACGCGTACACAGTCGCCGGCGTGGGGATGTTCAACGACCTGGGCCTTACCGTCCTGGACGATGACCTGACCCTCCCGCCGGACGGGCAGTCCCGCGTCCGGGTGATCCAGGCCTCGGCCAGCCAGCCCGAACTCGACATCAGCGTCGACGGCGGGCCGAGCCTGGGCGAGAACGTTCCGTTCGCCACGACGACGGACTACGAGACGGTCGACGCCGGCCAGTGGACGTTGCGGGTCGATGGCGGTACCGGCCTGGCCGCGACGCTGCCGCTGTCGGTGGCCGCCGGCGCGGTCTACTCCGTGCTCATCCTCGACGAGTCCGACGGTGGCCTGACCGTGGTCACCCGGGTGGACGCAGCCAGCACCGGCACCGTGCCGACCGGAGCCGTGGAGACCGGCGCCGGAGGAACGGCCACCGGCGATTCCGGTACGGCGCTGGCTGTGTTCGCCGGCGCAGCGGGGGTGCTGCTCGTGATGGCCTTGGCTGTCCGGCGCCGCGCCGCCATCGCGTAGGTGGGTGGCGCCCTGACCGACGCCCCGACGCATCGAAGGGGACTGCTCGTCAGCGGGGCAGTGCTCGCGGTGCTCGCCGTACTCATCACCTCGGTCGTCGTGCTTCGCGGCTCGCCAGCACCTGCCGAGGTTGCCAACCGCCCGGCGGCCACACCATCGACGCCGCCGAGTGCCGCGGGCTCGTGGGCCCCAACGACTCCGAACCCCGAGGTCGACCAGGTCGAGTCCGGGGCCGCACTGACTCCGGTGTCGGTGCAGGTGCCGTCGATCGGCGTACGCAGCGACCTGCTGCGGCTGGACGTCGACGACACCGGCGTCCTCGTCCCCCCTGACCCGTACGACGTCGCAGGCTGGTTCACCGGTGGCCCGGTGCCCGGGGAGGTCGGGCCCGCCATCATCGCCGGCCACGTCGACTCCCGCGCCGGACCCGGCGTCTTCTTCCGCCTGGAGGAGATCCGACCCGGTGACGCGATCCTGGTGACGCGCTCAGACGGCAGCGTCGCCTCGTTCAGCGTCCGTCGGGTGGAAAGTTATCCCAAGACCGACTTCCCGACCGAACGCGTCTACGGGCCGACCCCCAGCCATGAGCTCCGGCTGATCACCTGTGGCGGGGAGTTCGACCGCAGCCGCCGGTCCTACCTGGACAACATCGTGGTGTACGCCGTACTCGACGGGGCTGTCACCTGATCGTGTCAAGCAACCACCCAGCAGGACTACACTTGGCAACAGCCTGCTGCGCGACCATTGATTACTGACCGTTGTAGATGTCGGGAGAAACGTCATGGCACACGGGGAAGGCACGCACGGATCTGGTCCCAAGTTCGATGTGGTGCTGCGCGGGTACGACCGCAGGCAGGTGGACGATCACCTGACCTCGCTGGACGGCCGACTGGCGGCGACGTCCGGGCAATGCAACGAACTGCGGCTACAGCGCGATGCCGCTGCGAGCCGGGTCCGTGAACTGGAGCAGCGGCTCAACGGCGCGGCCGGTGTCAACGCTGTGACCAGCACCGCAGCCTCGCCCGAGGGTCAGGCGGCTGCCGCCTCGGAGGCAACCGCCCTGGACGGCTTCGGGGCGAAGGTCGAGGCCATCCTGCGGCTGGCCACCGAGGAAGCCGCCGCGATCCGCAAGGCCGCGGAGGAGTCGGGGCGGAAGCATTCGCAGGCCGAGGTGACGCTGCGCTCGTCCTTCGAGAGCATCGCCGAGCGGCTCGGGCCGCTGGCGGAGCGGTTGACCGTGCAGTCCAGCGCCGCGCAGGAAGCGCTACCCGCTGTGACCGATCAGGCCAGCTCGCTGGAGTCGTCCGCCCAGCAGCAAGCGCGGATCCTCACCGAGGCGGCCGCGGCCAACGCCGCCCGAATGCGTGCCGATGCGCGGGCTCGGGTGGAGGTCTCCGCACAACAGGTGGCCGACGTCCGTGAAGAGCTCGCGCTGGTGCGGCAGATTCTCAGCAATCTCGGTGGACCAGACACGGGGCCCGCCGGCGCGGCGGCACAGCCGGGGTCTTCCGGTGCGGCGGCACATCCGGGGTGGGCTTCATCCCAGGGACCGGCTTCATCGCGGCAGGGGTCGGGTCAGCAGACCGCGGCGGCGCAGTCGGGATCGGCAGGGGCTACTCAGGCGTCCGGCCAGCCGCCGGGGCCGGTTCAGCCGCCTCGGGCGCCGCAGAACCTGAGCGAGCAGATCGTGCCCAGCTCGTGGAACAAGGCATCTCAGCCCACGGCCCCCCAGCGTGCGGTCGCCCCAGGAGCGGCCGGCCGCGCCGCCGACGGCCCGACGTCCGCTCCGGCCACGTCGGCTTCCCGGCCGCCGGCGAGCGCGCAGAACCCGATGTCGGCTGAGGCCCCCACCGAGACGATCGCCCTACCGTTGGGTGAAACCTCCCGTGACGGTGCCGGGCAGCGCACGACTGGGCCGAGTCAGCCGCCGACCTGACGATGACGATGAGCCCGGCTCCGTACGCGAGCACACACCAGGAGCGCAGGGGATGGAGCAGGGCGGGGTGACGATGAGCCCGGCTCCATACCCGAGCACACAACAGAGCGCGGTGGACGGAGCCGGGCGGGGTCGCGATGAGAACACTTCGCTTCGCGAGCAGTCGAAGAATGCGCAGGGGACGGAGCCAGCCGGGCTGACCGCCGCCGCTGCGCCCGCCAAAGCGCGGAGGGAAAGCGAGCAGCCTGGACCGCCGTTGAGCGAGCGGTACGCCGGCCTGACGGCCCTCGCCGCTGGGGTGGTGGCCGGTGCGTTGGCCGGAATCGCGCACGCGGTCGCAGCGCGGTCGATCCCACAACCGTCCGGGGTCGAGGAGATCGCGGTCGGAGCCAACGCGTTCGGACTCACCCGGTTGGGCGGCTTCCAGGTTCCCGACTCGCTGTCGGACCAGGTCCTCAGCGTGCATCTGGCGCTGTACAACGAGGTGACGAGCGCGGCGGACCGGAACGCGTCGGTGTCCGGCGCGCTGCGCGAGTTCCTGCTGGTGATCGTCGTCGCAGGGGCGCTGGCGCTGTTCACGTTGTGCCGCCAGCTCGGCCTCAGCATGCCGACCGCCCTCGGCGCGGTCCTGCTGGCCTATGTCCCGCCGGCCGTGGTCAGCGCGCAGGTGCTCGTCTACTCCGGAACCGTTGCCACCACGTGGCTGCTCGTCGCAGCGATCCTTCTCGCCGCCCGCCCGACAGCGGTTGCCGTCACCTGGCTCACCTGCGCCCTCGCGGTCCTGCTCATAGCGCTCGCCGCCGTCATCGCACCGGTCGCACTGCTGCTGCCGATCGGAGTCGTGGTCGTGGCGGTGGTCACCGGCACGCTCTTCCCCCGCTGGGGAGTGGCGCGCCGCGGGCTCGGTGTCGCCGCCGTACTCGTGGTGCTCGGCGTCGCCGGTGCCACCGGCTTTGACTCCCTGGACGCGCCGGCCGACCCGCTGGTGCCCGATGCGACGATCGTCGCCCTTGCGGTGATCGGGTTGATTCTCGCCGCCGTCGCAACCTGGCGGGTGTTGTGGATTCGCCCCCTCGCGATGGGCTGCGTCCCGTTGTTTGCCGCGGCGCTGCTGCCGTGGGACGCCCAGGCATCGGCGCTCGTGATCGGCGTGCCGATCATCGCCGTACTGCTTGGGGCGGTGATCGAGGAGGCCCTGACGGGCCTGCGTCGGCCCAGCCCGGCGGTAGTGCGCGGAGGGATCGCCGCGCTGCTCGTCGCGGTGACCATCGGGATGTTCACGCTCCCCGCGAGTTCCACCGATTCCGCCCCGGGCGAGCCGCAGAGCGAGCTGGCGGCATGGCTGGCCGGCAACCTCGCCCTCGAGACCACGGTGCAGGTCCAGCCGCTGCTGTGGGTCGAGTTGGTGCGCGCCGGCGTACCGGCCGAACGTCTCGAGCGCACAGACACCGTCGCCTCCGATCTCCCCCCTGCCGTCCTGCTCGCCGAGCGCGCAGGGGAGAACACCGACCTTCCGCTGGTGGCGCGGTTCGGCGACGGGCCGCTTGCCATCGACGTCCGACAGCGGGTCGCCGACGTTGCCGCCGCCGAGGCCGCGCTCGACGCCGAGCGGGTGGCGAGTGAACAGTTCGGTTCGGCGCTCGCCGAGAATCCGAACCTGACCCTCGACGACGCCGTCCGCGACGACTTGGGCAGCGGGAACGTGGACTCGAGACTCTTGACGGTCCTGGCAACCGCGGCCGCCGACTTCGGCTTCACCATCGATTCCTTCCCCCGGACGAACGGCGTTAACGAGGCGGGGACGCTGCGCACGGTTCGGATCAGCGAGGTCTCCGACGTGACTCCCGCCGGGGCCGGCGCGGAGTCCGAGCCGATCGGGTTACGCGACTTCTTCCGCTTTCAGCTGCTGCCGTACCGGCCGCTGTCGCAGGGCTTCGACGCCGGCGTACTGGTCGTGGTCTACGCGGCGCCCTCACCCGTCGGATTGCTGTCCTGAACTGTCGGGCGCCACGCGCGGCAGCGGGTACGCGGCCGGATTGACTCGCCGGACGATCTCATCCAGCACCGTCTCGGTGTGGCCGACGAAGAGATGCTTCGCCCCCGGTACGCCGACGACCTCCGCCTGGGGCACCCGGGCGAACCGCGTTCGGGCCTCCTCCGGGCGCAGGTAGTCGTCGAACTCCGGGACGAGCGCTGTCAGCGACTTCCCCGTCGCCGCCCACGTGTCGAGCTCGGCGTCGACGGTGTAGCGCAGCGGCGGGCTGATCAGGATCGCGCCGACGACTGTGGGGTCGCACCCGTACTTCAGCGTGAGGTCCGTTCCGAACGACCAGCCGACGAGCCACGGGGCCGGTAGCTCCTCGAACTCGGCGAACTCGATCGCCGCCGCCACGTCGTACCGCTCCCCGACCGCGCCGTCGAACGCCCCATCGCTCTGGCCTTGCGCGCTGCGGGTGCCGCGGGTGTTGAAGCGCAGTACGGCGAGGTCGGCCAGGGCGGGCAGCCGGAAGGCGGCCTTGCGGAACAGGTGGCTGTCCATCATCCCGCCGTGAGTCGGCAGCGGGTGTACGCAGATCAGCGTCGCCACCGGGTCGTTCACAGCGGGCAGGGACAGCTCGCCGACCAGTTGCAGTCCATCCGCGGTCTGCAGGCCGATCGGCCGGCGGCGGGCTGCCAGCACGGTGTTCCCCCTGATCAGTTCACCTGGCCGAGGCTCACCCATACCGGGGCGCGTTCTTCGACCGGTGCACCTTGACGCTGCGGCGATCGCGAGCCGCCCAGCAGGCGGTGTGCCAATGCCGCCGGTTCTCGGCCTCCTCGTCGTACGCCGGCCACACCACGACGTGCGGTGTCCCAGGTCGGATCTCCTGGTCGCAGCCCGGGCAGCGGTAGTGACGCGTGGACGCGGCGCCGGTCACCGCCCGCACCACGAACTCACCATGATCATGAGTGCCAGATCCGGGGTTTTCCCTGATCCCAGACTCACGATCATGGACGCGACGCCGTGGACTCACCTGTTCATGGTAGTGACGGTCCGACTCACGTTCCGCCCACCAGAGCGCCGGGCAGCACGGTGATCCCCGCGACGAACTGCAGGAGTTCCCCGTCGCTGAGTTCGAGGTTGTCCGGGAACGTCACCCGCAGCTCTCGGTCGGCGTCGAGTGGGAGCACCACCTCCGGGCCGACTCCGGACACGGTGATGATCGTGCCGAATCGGTCGCCGATGCTCACCGTCCGCCCGCCGAGTTCTCCGGGCGTCCGTGCCCGCAGGCCCACGACGATCTGCGGGCCCGAGGGGTCATCGGGCGATCCGAGCGCCAGCTGGACAGCGGAGGTGGACACCATCGTCCAGCCAGCGGGCACGAGCTCGACGTCGTAGCTGACTGTGGCTGAAAGCGGATCGGTCCCCAGGGATTCGCAGAACGCGAGCAGATCGGCCTCGCTGGCCGAGGCGGGTGCACGCAGCTCTGCCGTCCGGCCGTCGGCGAGGGTCCAGAAGGCCATGAAGACGGCGGGGCCACCCCCGCTCGAACTCTCGAACACACCGATCGATCTGCCCTGGCAGGTTCCCGTCGAGACTGGCCTGACCGTCGGGATGCCCGACCCGATCTCGACTGAGTACGAGAGGACTGCATCCTCGTGCCGGTAGAGAAGCACCAGTTGGTCACCGCCCAGCCACAGCACCTCCGGGCTGGTTCCCGCGGGCGCCGGGTCTGCTTGCAGCGGGAATGTCGGCAGGTCGAGCGGCGGCGCCTGGACGAGTGCCGTTCCCGGCACGGGTCGGCTGGCTGTCGAGGGCGGCCGTGATGCGGCCGGCTGGTCCGGCCGGCTCACGTCTGAGTCGCCGCCGAGCACGATGGTCGGTATCGCGACGGCCGCGATGACGGCGGCAGCAGCGCTGACGGTGAGCCGGCTGCGCTGCTGCCGGCGTCGCTGCTCGACCGCCACCCGAAGCGGGCCCATCGCCTCCGCCAGGTCCGGCGCCAGGTGCTCGTGCTCGGCGAAGGTGCGGCGCAGGTCGTCGGTCGTCCTCACTTGCTCTCTCCTGTCGTCACATCATCGGTGAGCTGAATCCGCAGGGTGCTCAACGCACGCGAGGCGTAGCCCCGGACCGTTCCTGCTGAGCACCTGAGGGCGTCGGCGATTTCCAGGTCGCTGAGCCCCTCGTAGTACCGCAGCACCAGGACGGCGCGCTGCTGCCGGGGCAGCCCCGCCAAGCGCTGCCACAGGTCGTCGGACTCGTCACCGGCCGGGTCAGGCAGCGGTACGTCGGCATCCAGCGGCACCGTGACCACCCGCCTGCGCCGGCGCCAGGACAGAAACTCGTTCGTGATCATCCGCTTGACATAGAGTTCCGGGCGGTCGGTGGCGACGATCCGCCGCCAGCGGCCATGTGCTCGGCACAGCACCTCTTGGACGATGTCCTGCGCCAGCTCCCGTTCACCGGTCAGCATCACGGCGAAGCGCAACAGCCCCGGGAGCCGGGCCAGGCAGAACTCCTCGAAGTTCACGAGCGCGTCACACCCTAGAGACGCGCCGACCGGGCGATTTGTTGTGCCGTCAGCTCGGGTAAACGTGGAAGCCGCGACCGGTCTTGCGGCCGAGGTAGCCGGCAGTGACAAGCTGTTCCAACAGCGGAGCAGGTGCGAAGCCCGGCTCGCGGAACTCCAGATAGAGCTCGCGCTGGATCGCCAGCGACACGTCCAAGCCGACGGTGTCGATCAGCTCGAAAGGTCCCATCGGATAGCCGCAGCCGACCTTCATCGCCGAGTCGATGTCGTCGGCCGTCGCATAGTGCGCCTGCAGCATCTTGACAGCGTCGTTCAGGTACGGGAAGAGCAGCGCGTTGACGATGAACCCGGACCTGTCGCCGCAGCTGACCGGCTGCTTGTCCAGAGTTCCGCACACCGCGCGCACCGTCGCTGCGACCTCCGGTGCGGTGGCCACGGTTGTCACCACCTCGACGAGCTTCATGACCGTTGCCGGGTTGAAGAAGTGCATGCCGATGACACTTCCCGGGCGCGATGTCGCCGCCGCGCACTCGATCACCGGCAGGCTCGATGTCGTAGTCGCCAGGATCGCTTCGCGTTTGACGATTTCGTCCAGGTTCGCGAACAGCGCCTGCTTGACCGACAACTCCTCGACGACCGCCTCGACCACGAGGTCGCAGTCGGCAAGCGCATCCAGCGAGATCGACCCGGTGATCCGGCCCTGGGCGTCGGTGCGATCCTGCTCGGACAGCTTGCCGCGCTGCACGGCCTTCTCCAGCGACCGCGCGACGGCCTTGTCGACCATCGTGACCTTTTCCCGACCGCGGGTGACGAACAGGACGTCGTACCCGCTCTTCGCGAAAACCTCGATGATACCGGTGGCCATCGTCCCGGATCCGATGACCCCGACGGAGCGAATGTCCCGCAGGTCCACGTCGGCGCTGCCGACGTGCGGCGTCAGGTCGTCGTCCACGACCTTCGGCGAGCCCTCCGCCTCGTAGCTGTAGAAGCCGCGGCCGGACTTGCGGCCGAGCCGGCCGGCGATCATCAGCTGCCTGATGATCGGCGACGGAGCGTGCAGCCGGTCGCGGCCCTGCCGGTACATCGTGTCGAGAATCTCGTACGCCGTATCGATCCCGATCAGGTCCATCAGTGCCAGCGGCCCCATCGGCAGGCCGCAACCGAGTTTCATCGCCGCGTCGATGTCCTCGCGGGTGGCATAGCGCTGCTCGTACATCGACACCGCGTGGTTCAGATACCCGAAGAGCAGCGCGTTGGCGATGAACCCGGCCTTGTCCCCGACCGTCACGTCGGTCTTGCCGAGCTGGGCAGCCAGCGCCTCGACGTCCTCGACCACCTGCGGCTCGGTGACCACGGTGCGAATGACCTCGACGAGCTTCATCACCGGCGCCGGGTTGAAGAAGTGCAAGCCGATGACCTTGCTCGGCCGGCCGGTCACCACCGAGAGTTGGGTCACCGACAGCGAGGACGTGTTCGTCGCGAGGATCGCGTCGGGCGGCAAGATCTTGTCCAGGCGGGCGAACACGTCGGCCTTGAGTTCCATCCGCTCCGGGATCGCCTCCACCACGAGTTCGGCCTCGGCCAAGTCCTCCAGCGAGCTCGTGAACGTGATCCGCTCGAGCATCGCGGTCCGGTCGGCCTCGTCCAGCTTGCCGCGCGACAGCGCGCGCCCGGTGGAGTCCTCGACGTGACTCCGTCCGCGCTCAACCGCGGCGTCGTCGACCTCGACGGCAATCACGTCGAGCCCGGACCGGGCGAAGACCTCGGCGATTCCGGCACCCATCGTGCCCAGCCCGACCACACCGACCTTGGAGAACACTCGGGCCACGTATCGCTCCTCGCTGTTGGCCGTCAGGCACAGTCTTTCATTGCTCCGGCTGGTCAGACTGATCGCCATCGACGTACGGAGGGGGACGGGTCATACCAGCCGTCCGGCAGTCGGAGGGGTTCATGCGTGTGCTCGGCTGACCTGGCCGGCTGCCGTCACAGGTCGGCGACCGCCGGGATCACGTCCCGGCCGATGACCTCCAGCGGCGTGATCCGCCAGACGTCCACCACTGCGCCGATGGCCGTCTGGACCCCGAGTTCGGCGAGCTGCCCGAGCTCGTCGACGGTCTGCCCGGCCCGCTCCCCGTCCGCGCCGACATCGAACCGGTAGTACGCCGTCTTCTCGATGTCGGCGTAGTCCCTGCCCTCGCGCTCGCAGTGCTCTTTGAGTACATCGAGCTTGCGCGGCAGGTCGGGACCGCTGAAGAGGTTGCACGCATCGGCGTATTGCGCCACCAGGCGTAGCGTCTTCTTCTCCCCGCCGCCGCCGATCATGATCGGCGGATGTGGGCGGGTCAGGCTCTGCGGGGAGTTGAGCGTGCGCTCCAGCCGGTAGTGCGTGCCGTCGTACACCTTGTCGTCGCCGTTCCACATCTGCAGGCAGATCTGCAGCGTTTCCTCCAGCCGCTCGAACCGCTCGGCCGTCGGCGGGAAGAGCAGGCCGAGGCCACGGCTCTCCTCGTCGTTCCAGGCCGCGCCGACGCCGAGCCAGGCCCGGCCGCCGGACAGCACGTCCAGGGTCGTGACGATCTTCGCCAGCATGCCCGGATCGCGGTAGGTGACTCCGGTGACGAGGGTGAACAGCCGAGCCCGCGACGTGTGGGCAGCAAGGAATCCGAGCGTCGTGTAGGCCTCCAGCATGTCGTTCTCGATCGGCCCGACCGGGCCGATCTGGAACAAGTGGTCCATCACCGCGACGGCGTCGAATCCCGCGTCGTCCGCGGCCCGCGCGATCTGGGCCAGGTCGCGGCCCATCAGGGCCGGGCCGCTCGGCCAGGTGAAGTCCGGGATCTGCAGTCCGATCTTCATCTCAGAAGTCCCCGCCGCCGAAGTCGCCGCCGCCCATGTCGCCGCCGCCCCAATCGCCGCCGCCGCCGCCCCAATCGCCCCCGCCGCCGCCGTAGTCCCCGCCGCCGTAGTCCCCGCCGCCGTCCCCGGCTCCCGGATCCTCGCCGCCGGCACCTGGGTCATCAGCCGCCGAGGCATCGGTTTCCTGAGCACTGGCGTCGTCGAACATGGCGCCGGCGATGGCGGTTCCGATGAAGGCACCGGCCACGCTGGCCAGCAGGCTTCCGGCGAGCAGGCTGCCCATCCCCATGCCCACCCCCATGCCAGGTCCGCCGAGCGTGCGCTCCAGCGTTCCGGGTTGGCGCATCTCCGCCCGGGTAGCCATCCGAGCCAGTGCCTGCGGATCGTCGCTCTGCGCCCGCTCCTCCGGCGGCACCTCGGCGCCCAGCTGGTTCAGCACCTGCTGGCGCTGCTCCGGTGTCAGTTTGCCGAACGCTTCGGCGTGCGCCTGCTCGATCTGATCGGGCGGGGCGGTCCGAAGCAGGTAGCGGTAGCGCTCGATCGCCTGCTCATCGGGATCCCCCGCGTTCTGCCGCTCGTCGTACCCGCCGCGCGGCTCCTCGTACCCGCTCCCGCGCTGTTGGATACGGCCCATGAGCCTGTCCCAGAGTCCCATCAGTGCTCCCGCTCGCTCAGCTGCTGCCGACGGCGATCTGCCGGCGGATCTCGTCTATCGTCTCCATGATGCTGACAGTCTCATCCAGCGGCAGCAGCGGTGAGTCCCGGCGGCCCCGCGCCACCAGGTCAGCCAGATGCGCAGCCTGGTAGCACAGCCCCTCGTGTCCGCGGATCGGGTCAACCTCCCGAATAGCCCGACCCGCCGGCGTCGTGAGCACCAGCTCGCTAGGCGTGTAGAAGTCGGCGGCGAGCTCGACGCGCCCCGTCGTACCTGAGACCGATGCGGTCGTCGGCGTACGCGCGGTCAAGGTCGCGGTGACGACGGCGTGCGCGGCACCGGTCCGCAGCACCGCCGACACCTGGGCGTCTACCCCGGTCGGCGCCATCTCGCCGGTCGCCGTGATCGCGTCGGGCGCGCCGAGCACGAGCGCGGCGAAGGAGACCGGGTAGACACCCAGGTCGAGCAGCGCTCCCCCGCCCAGGTCGGGCCGGTGCAGCCGTGGCGCCTCGTCGGGGGTGAGGAGTTGGCCGTGATCGGCGATGACGGTCTGGATCTCTCCGAGTACGCCGTCGCGGACGAGCTGGCGGACGACGTCGATGTGCGGCAGGAAGCGGGTCCACATCGCCTCCAGCAGTACGACGTCGGCTGCTCGGGCGGCGGCGACCATCTCGCCGGCCTCGGCCGCGGTCCGGCTGAACGACTTCTCGACCAGGACATGCTTGCCCGCTGCGAGCGCAAGCAGGGCGTGCTCATGGTGTTGGCCGGTCGGCGAGGCGACGTAGACGACGTCCACACCGGGGTCCGCGGCGAGGGCGTCGTAGGACTTGTGGGCGCGGGGGATGTCGTGTGCCGCGGCGAACGCATCGGCACGGTCGGCCGACCGGGAGCCGACGGCGACAACGCGCTGCACCGTGTGCCTGGCCAGCGCCTCGACGAACACGTGCGCGATGCGGCCGGGGCCGAGGACACCCCAGCGCAGCGGCGGGGCGCTAGCGGGGTCGGGGATCCGACTCGCCGGGAACGCGTGGCGCATGGTCAGAACAACCGTGAGGTTGAATCGTCGGTGCCGCGAAGTGCGGCGTAGTCCAGGGTGACGCAGCCGATCCCGCGGTCGGTGGCCAGCACCCGCGCCTGCGGCTTGATCTCCTGTGCTGCGAACACCCCACGGACCGGGCTGAGCAGCGGGTCGCGGTTGAGCAGTTCGACGTACCGGGTCAGCTGCTCCACTCCGTCGATCTCACCGCGGCGCTTGATCTCGACGGCGACCGTCATGCCCCCGGCGTCCTTGCAGAGGATGTCCACCGGCCCGATGGCGGTCATGTATTCGCGGCGGACCAGCGTCCACCCCGCACCGAGCGTGGTGATGTGCGCGGCGAGCAGTTCCTGCAGATGCGCCTCCACGCCGTCCTTCTGCAGCCCCGGGTCGACGCCGAGCGCGAAGGAGGCGTCGTGCAGGACCTCCTCGATCGTGATGAGCAGCTGCTCACCCGCCTTGTTCGTGACCGTCCAGAGGCCGGGCTGCTCCTGCAGCGAACAGGGCGGGCTCATCCAGTTCAGCGGCTTGTAGGCGCGGTCGTCGGCATGCACCGACACCGAGCCGTCGGCCTTGACGAGCAGCAGGCGGGTTGCCATCGGCAGATGTGCGGTCAGCCGCCCGACGTAGTCGACCTGACAGCGAACGATCACCAACCGCACGGGCTAGGCGGGCCACTGCGCGTGGCGCTTCTCCAGGAACGCGTTCATGCCCTCCCGGGCGGAGGGGGTCTGGCTGGCCGCGGCCATGACCTCGATCGCGTAGGTGTAGGCGTCGCGCTCGGGCCGGTCCAGCTGCGCATACAGCGCCTGCTTGCCCAGCGCCTTGGACGCGCGGCTGCCGCGGGTGGCACGCTCCAACAGCGCCAGCGTCGACTTTTCCAGGTCCTCGTCCGGTACGGCGGCGTTCACCAGTCCCCACTCGGCCGCCGTACGGGCATCGACGATGTCGCCGGTCAGGGCGATCTCCATGGCGCGCTTGCGGCCGACGTTGCGAGCGATGGGGACCATCGGGGTGTGGCAGAACCAGCCACCCTTGCCGCCCGGCGCGGCGAAGCCGGCCGACTCCGCGGCCACCGCCAGGTCACATGAGGCGACCAGCTGGCAGCCGGCGGCAGTCGCCAGCGCGTGCACCCGGGCGATCACCACCTGCGGCACCGACTGGATGGTCTGCATCAGCTCGGTGCACAACTGCAGCAGTCGGCGTACGGCGTCGAAATCGGCCGCCGCGACGTCGCCGAAGTCGTGGCCGGCGGAGAAGACCGGCCCGTTGCCGGCCAGGATGATGCCTGTCGCATCGGTCTGTCCGACCGCCCGAAAGGCGTGCAGCAGCTCGCGGAGGTGCTCGACGGACAGGGAGTTGCGACGCGCCGGGCGATTCATGGTGATCGTCGCGTAGCCGCCCGTGTGGTCGACCAAGATGTGCTCGTACCGATCGGTCATGAAAACACTCTAAGGCCATGCAACCTCGCGGGGCGGTCAGGCGTCTGCACGTTGTGGACACCGAAGCGGGCTCGGCGTGAGCACGGAGGTGGGCGTGAGCGTCGACCCGGTCGACCTGCGCGAGCCGGTTGAGGATCGGGACTTCGCCGAGTTCTACGCGGCCACCAACCGGGCCGCGACCGCGCAGGTCTACGCGATGATCGGCAACTGGCACGAAGCCCAGGAGGCGGTCCAGGAGGCCTACGCGCGGGCGTTGACCCGGTGGCGGCAGGTGTCGACGTACGACGACCCGCTGGCCTGGGTACGCACCGTGGCCTATCGCGTCTCGGTCAGCCGCTGGCGCAAGGCCAAGCGGGTGGTGTTCAGCAGTCCCAACGACACCGAGGGTGTCCCCGAACCGATGGAGAACCACGTGGCACTGGTCGCCGGGCTGCAGCGATTGCCAGCAGCGCAGCGCGAGGCGTTGGTTCTGCACTACCTCGCCGACCTGCCGGTCGCCCAGATCGCCACCCAGCTCGGCGTACCGGAAGGGACGATCAAGGCCCGGCTCTCCCGCGGCCGCACCGCGATGGCCCAGCTGCTGGGGGAGGATGACAATGTCTGATCGGGACGAACTGCGCGGCCGGATGCGCGACCTCGTGCGGCAGGCCGAGCAGACCTCCGCGCCGGGGCTGGCCGATGTCCTGCACCGCCGGGATCGGCGGCAGCGCAACACCGTGCTGGCAAGCACGCTGGCGGTGGTCGCCGTACTGGGCTCGACGGCGCTGTTCCTGAACCCGTTCGGTGACAACCCCTCGATCCAGCCGCTCGGTCCGGGTACGTCGGTCACCAGCGAGGCGACTACCACTGTGTCAGGACCGCAGCCGACTGCGGACCCGGGCCAGCCGACCAACGACACATCCCAGTCCGGCGCCGCCACACCCCCGTCCAGCGCCGGCGGCTCGACCAGTCAGACGAGCCAGTCGTCCGAGACGGCAACCTCCGTCCCACCCACGGAGCCCGCGGATTCGCTCCTCACGATCGACTTCGGCTCTCTTGTCACTGTGGATGAACTCCAGGCCGCCGGTGTGGCAGCCGTTGAGTCCGACGCCGGTGACGATGGGCAGCCGACGGTTCCGCCCATGTGCACCGCGAGCAGCTGGCAGGAGCAGTACTCCGGCCCGTCCGACTTCGTCAGCGATACCTACTCACTCGGCTTCGGCCTGCTGTACATCGACCTGCTGAGTTATCCGAGCGCGGCCGAGGCGAACCTGGCGCTGGTCAAGCTCAAGGAGGACGCTCGCGCTTGCCCGACAGTCAATGAGTTCCTGACCGTTGAGGTCACCGCCGTGGGGTCGGCGATCGGTGATGAGTTCGTGATCTTCCGGATGGACTCCGAGGACGGCGACAGCGGAGAGATCCTGCCGATCTGGGTCACTATCGCCCGCACCGACAACGTGCTCGTGGCAGCCGCCGTTACCGAGGACCACATCGGCCGCGACACCAGCGGCAACGAACAGATCACCCGGGACGCCGCGGCGGCGAACGTAGAGCACCTGCAGGCCACCTGACGACGCGAGGCGCACGGCCAGACC